>JBHHXI010000093.1:0-12356 GCA_046756945.1 Rhodospirillales bacterium | reverse complement strand
GCGTCTCGAAGGATAGGACGGCACATGGGTGGTTTTTCAGCAGCCTGCTAGACCATCTCCTACAGTCATTATATGGGAAACAGAAAATATGGTGTCCGCGGCCGGCGGTGCAAGCCGCCGATGCCGTCCGCGGCCGGGGGCCCGGCCAGGGGGCGGTCCGCCTTCAGGTATCAGTGGATTTGTACGGACTGGTAGGGGCTGTCCAGGGAAAAGGCCGGCACGTCGACGTCGAACCTCTCGCCGCTCTGGGCCAGCATCTGATAGGCGCCGACCATGATCCCCGACGGCGTCGGAAGCGGCGTGCCGCTGGTGTATTCGAAGCTGTCGCCCGGGTCGAGGATCGGCTGTTCGCCGACGACGCCGTCGCCGCGCACCTCCTGCACATTGCCCATGGAATCGGTGATGCGCCAAAAGCGGGTGAGCAGCTGCACGGTCTGTTCGCCGTTGTTTCGGATGCACACGTGGTAGGCCCAGACGAAATGGTTTTCCTCCGGCGCCGACTGGTCGTCCAGGTAGAACGGCTCTACCGTGACGGTGATCGACCGCGTGGTCCGGGCGTATGTGCCCGACTCGTCTCCAGACTCCCGTTCCACCGCTCCTCCAGTGCTCCGTTTGCCAGAACGTGCGGCGCAACCGTGGCCTTTGCCCTATCCTAATACCTTATGCGCCATGGCCGCGTTGTCCAGATTGACCGGAAGTATGCCCCTTTCCATCGGTTTCGATGATAGGCACGAAGGCCGGCGCGCGGCAAGGGCGAAGGGCGTCCGTCACCGGGCGGCGCGCCGGCCGGGCTGGGACCAATGGACCGCCCCGGGCGTCAACGGTCTGGCGCGAAGCCGGCGTTCGGCTTCGGGCAGCACGCGCATGTCCGGCCACAGGCCGTCCTCCAGGGTCCGCGCGTAGGCCGCGGGCAGGCCGGCGGCGCGCATCTTGGCGGCCGCCCCGGCGTGGTCGTAGTCGAGCGGGTGGTGGGTGATGGCGATGCCGCCTTCGTCGGGCGCCAGGACCGAGAACCACGCCCTCGGCGTGCCGTCGTTGGCCGGCAGGCCGACGCTGCCGGCGTTGTGCCACAGGCGGCCATCGACGAGATCGGTGAACGGCAGGCCGGCGTGGCCGCCGATGACGCCGTCGGCGTCCAGCCGGTCGAGCTCGGCCGCCTTGTCCTGGGCCGCCGTCGAGGCGAAGACGTAGCGCGCGATGTCGTCGCCGCCGCCGTGGATGACGGCGAGCCTCCGTCCGTTCAGGATCAGCCGCAGGCGCCGGGGAAGGGCGCGCATCCAGGCCCTGGCCCCGTCATCCAGGGTGGCGCGGGCGTGGGCGAACCACTGCCCGGCAAGCAGGTCGCAGGTGCTGCCTTCGGGAAACCCGCAGCCGCAGTCGGCCTTGTCGAAGCCGAGGGATTCCTCGCAGTTGCCCATGACCACGGGAATGCCGGCGGCGCGCACCGCGTCGACGGTGGCCTGCGCGTCGGCGCCGTAGGCGACCACGTCGCCGGTACACAGCGTGCGCGCCGGCGGAAAGCCCCGGCGCCGGGCCTCGGCGAGCACGGCGGTGGTCGCTTCCAGGTTGCTGCACGGGCCGCCGAACACGAAGACCGGTTCGGAGAAGGCGCCCAGGTCGCGTTCCGCGGCCGCCCCGGTCGGCGCGCCCGCAGTCACGGCGCCCGGCCCTCGCAGACCAGCCACCGGTTGTGCCCGGCGGGACGGGTTTCGGCGAGCCAGCGGCGGCGCTCGACGACCACCGGCGCGTAGCCGTGGCGGCCGAGGATTTCGCTGCACCGTTCCTCGATGCTCGGGCCGTGGACCTCGATGATGAGGTGCGGCTTGCGCCGGCTGAGAAGTCCGCCGGCGCCCTCCAGGGCCGCCACCTCGCCGCCCTCGATGTCCATCTTGATGAGGTCGGGAACGAAGGTCTCCGCCGCCGCCCTGTCCAGGGTCATGGAGCCGTCGCCGTCCCGGTCCCCGACGGAGACCGTGTAGACCTCGACCTCGCAGGCGTTGCGGGCGACGTTGTCGCTGAGGCGCCGGGCCACGGAAGGGGCGCTCTCGAAGGCGACGACGGGCCGGCCCGACCGCCTGGCCAGCAGCAGGGTGTAATAGCCGACGTCGGCGCCGACGTCGAAGCACCGGCAGCCGGGGCGCACCAGCCGGCGCACATGGGGGCTGAGCTCGACTTCGTACAGGCCCAGGTACAGGGTCGTCTGGTGGGCGAAGTCGATCTTCATGGTGACGCCGGCGGCGACGCCGAGCGGCAGCCGCCGGAACGCCGCGCCCCGGGGCAGGACCAGCGACTTGACGGTGTCTCTGACGGACATGGCGCCGCCCCTCGCCACCGACGATGTCATCCGGCCGTGCAGGAGCCGCCGCCGAGCACGCAAAAGGTGGCGCAGTGGGGATGGTTGAGCTTCACCGTCGTCGCCGAATCCGCCAGGTCGTTGCCGAGCTCGAACCGGGGGTCGTAGGGCAGCAGCGTGCAGGGCACGACCACCGGCCGCTCGGCGCCCTTGCGCTTGAGAACCATGCGCGAGGTGGCGCACATGATGGTTTCCGGCGCCACGCCCAGGATCTCCCAGCACGACACCGTGATCTCGGGCACGTCCCGGCGTTCGTCCATCTCCGGGAACAGGACGAGCACCGTCGAATCCCATGCATCCACCGGGATGCCGTGCTCGGCGAAGAGGGCGGAATACCCCCGGCGCGCGTCGGCGTCGGATTCCCCCCAGCAGGTGCGCCCGGCCACGGCCAGGGTGAAGCCGTTCCCGGCCAGCCACTTCAGGCCCTCCAGCATGGGTTCCCAGGTGAGGGCGCCGCGGACGGCCTCGTGCTTTGCGCGGGTGTAATGGTCGACGGACACCCTGAGGGTCAGGGACCCGCCGTGGCGTTCCCTGATGGCAAGAAGGCGGGCGCGGTTGTTCCACAGGGGCTTCATGGCGTTCGTCAGGACCAGGGCCCGGTAGCCGCGCGAAAGGGACTCCTCCACCATGGCCGGGAGGTCCCGGTTCATGAAGGGCTCGCCGCCGGTGAAGGCGATCTCGTCCACGGGCAGGCCCTCGCGCTCGACCTCGTCCAGGTATTGGGCGACCTCGCCGGCCGTGATGTAGGCCAGGCGGTCGTTGACCGGGCTCGAATCCATGTAGCAGTTGTGGCACGTGATGTTGCACAGACTGCCCGTGTTGAACCACAGGGTCTTCAGCCGCGTCAGCGCCACGACCGCGCGCTTTTCCCCTTTCGCCGTGACGTCGGGATCCTGGAACTTGCCGGGATCGAGCAGCGGCCGCTGGGCCAGGTGTGCCTCGGGCATGGTCCTCCCCTTGCCGGTTCTGGTGGGTACTCATTTGATCTATAGACCGGGATAAGGCAAGCCAAATAACAATCTCGTGCGCCGGGCGCGCGGGGCGGTGGCGTTTTCTTGCGCCCGGACCCCGATCGCCTATACACTTTTACCCCTCTCCGGGCGCGGGCGTAGTTCAACGGCAGAACGAAAGCTTCCCAAGCTTTAGACGGGGGTTCGATTCCCCTCGCCCGCTCCATTCCCCCGGCGGCGGACGAGGACACGCGCCATGAACGGGGAAGATCACCCGCAAGACACGGACCGGCCCCCGGCGGCCACCGAAGGCGACGCCGGGGCGGCGCTGGCGGCGGCGCGCGAGCACCATCGGGCGGGGCGGCTGGCCGAGGCCGAGGCCGGGTACGAGCGCATCCTGCGCGCCCACCCGGACCATGCGGGCGCCCTTCATCTTCTCGGCGTCCTCGCCCATCAGACGGGGCTGCGCGAGCGCGCCGTCGATCTCATCGGCCGGGCGGTCCGCCACCAGCCGGACAACGCGCAGTTCCTCAACAATCTCGGCAGCGCGACCATGGCGCTCGGCCGGACGGACGAGGCCGTCGGGTATTACCGCCGCGCCATCGAGGCCGATCCCGGCTCCGCGGACGGGCACTTCAACCTGGCAAATGCGCTGCGCGTACAGGGCAGGGCGGACCAGGCCATCGCCTGCTATCGCCGCGCCCTGGACATCGAACCCGACGGCGCCGACGTGCACCATAACCTCGGCGCAACGCTGGCGGACCAGGGCGACTGGGACGGGGCGGCGGCGTGCTACCGGCGCGCCGTCGAGGCCGACCCCAACCTGGCGGAAGGGCACACCGGCCTCGGCAACGCTTATAAGAAACAGGGAAAGCCGCACGAGGCGGTGGCCTGCTACCGGCGCGCCATCGAGATCGATCCCGACGCGGCCGACGCCCACAACGGCCTCGGCGCGGCGCTCAAGGACCAGGGGCGCCTGGACGCGGCGATCGCCGCCTACCGGCGCGCCCTCGAGGTCAATCCCCGACTGGCGGAGGCCCACAACAACCTGGGCAACGCGCTCGCCGTCGAGGGCGAGGTCGGCGGGGCGATCGACCACTACCGCCACGCCCTCGCCCTCAGGCCGGACTACGAGACGGCGGCCGCCGCCCTGCTCCATCAGTACCAGCAGGCGTGCGCGTGGGAGGAGTTCGCCGCCCTCGAGCCGCGGGCGGACCGGATGACGGAGGCCGCCGTCCAGCGGGGCGGGAGGCCGGGCGAGACCCCGTTCGCCAACGTCGTCCGCTGCGGCGACCCGGCGGCGAACCTCCGCGTCGCCAGGGCGGCCAGCGACGACATCGCCAGGGCCATGGCCCGCCTGGGAATGGATTTTCCCATGGAGGACAGGCGCGCCCGCGGCCCGCGCATCACGCTTGGCTACCTGTCCGGCGATTTTCACAACCACCCGACCGCCCATCTGATGGGCGGCCTTTTCGCGCTCCACGACAGGGACGCGTTCAGGGTCATCGCGTACTCCCACGGCAAGGACGACGGCAGCGCTTATAGGAAACGCCTGGAAGGGGAGTGCGATTCGTTCGTCGACATACGGGACATGGACCCTGGACAGGCGGCGCGGCGCATTTACGACGACCGCGTGGATATCCTGATCGACCTGAAGGGCCACACGGAAGGCAACCGGCTGGAGATCTGCGCGCTCCGCCCGGCGCCCGTGGTCGCCACGTACCTGGGCTTCCCGGGCACCACGGGGGCGGATTTCATCGATTACATCCTGACCGACCGGATCGTGACGCCCGACGATCACGCGGCGTTCTACAGCGAGGCCTTCGCCTGTCTGCCCCATTGCTATCAGGTCAACGACCACACCCAGGCGATCGCCGGCGACCGGGCCAGGCGCGCCGCCTGCGGCCTGCCCGGCGACGCCTTCGTCTTCTGCTCCTTCAACAAGAACTACAAGATCGAGCCCGGCATGTTCGACGTCTGGATGGATCTGCTCGAGGGCCGGCCGGACAGCGTGCTGTGGCTGATGCGCAGCAACGACCTGGCCGAGGGCAACCTGAGAAAGGCCGCCGGGAGCCGCGGTATCGCCGCCGACAGGCTGGTCTTCGCAAGCGGACTGCCCAAGGACCGGCACCTGGCGCGCCTTGGGCTCGCCGACCTGGCGCTGGACACCCGCCTGTGCAACGGCCACACGACGACCAGCGACGCCCTGTGGGCCGGCGTGCCGGTGGTCACCATCGAGGGCGGCCACTTTGCCTCCAGGGTATCGGCCAGTATCCTTACCGCCGTCGGCCTGCCCGAGCTCGTCGCCCACGGCGTCGACGAATACGCGGCCCTGGCGGGGGAGCTTTCGCACGATTCCGACAGGCTGCGCCAACTGCGCGACCGGCTCGCGGAAAACCGCCTGAGCGCACCCCTGTTCGACACCCCCCGGTTCGTGAAAAACCTGGAAAGGACGTACAGGCAGATGTGGGAGACGTTCGTGGAAGGAAGCGCGCCCCGGCGGATCGAGGTAGCGGAGGACTGAGGGGCGGGGGGGCGTCAAAATATCGCCCGCGACGTGGCGGGCGCGGTGCGGTTGGTAGCCGGCACCAGTAGCGGTATTCTTGCGGGCACCCTTCCCGGGGAATGAAAACCATGACCACACCGAAAACCACGTTCGCCGGCCTGGCGCTCATCGCGGCGCTGGGCGCCGGGTTCACGCTGGGACTGACGGCCCCGGCGTGGGCCGGCTTCAGCGAGGGTGTGGCGGCCTATAAGCGCGGCGACTATGCGGCGGCCCTTCGCGAGTTACGCCCCCTCGCCGAGCGGGGCGACGCCAAAGCGCAGTACGGTCTTGGCGTTATGTACACCAAGGGCCTGGGCGTGCCGCAGGACGACGCCAAGGCCCTGCAATGGTATCGCAGGGCCGCCGAGCAGGGGGACGCCGGGGCTCAAACCATTCTCGGCCTCATGTACAGAAACGGCGAAGGCGTTCCCCAGGACGACGCCAAGGCCCTGCAATGGTATCGCAAGGCCGCCGAACAGGGCCACGCCATCGCTCAAAATAATCTCGGCTTCATGTACAGCAGGGGCCAGGCCGTCCCCCGGGACTACGTACAGGCCCACATGTGGTTTACCATTGCCGCCTCCAGGTTTCCTCCCGGAAAGGCCCGCGATAAAACGGTCATAAACCGCGATCGCGTCGCCAAGAGGATGACTCCGGCCGAAATATCCCAGGCCGAAAAGCTGGCGCGGGAGTGGAGACCGAAGAAGTAAGGGATTACCGGTGCCCTCGATGACGGGATCACCGTGACGCTGCCCGAGGGGAACATGCCAACGCTGCCCCTGCCAGTTTCACCACGCGGGTCTGGTGGGGGCTGCCATCGTTTGAACCACCACGCCGACCGCGCCCCTCGGCCGCCGGAGGGGCCGCCACCGGGGGGCCGCCGTTTTTGGCCAGCGGGGGACAGGGCGTGCGTCTGAAGAAGGCTTGATTGTCTATAACAATTATGTTATATTATGCCGTGGACCGTTGAGACTCTCGACAAGCGCGTAGACCGCGAGATCAAGAACCTGCCGAAGGACATCCAGGCAGACCTGATCCACATAATTGAGCTTGTCGAGTAGCACGGTCCTTTGAATGTCGGCATGCCGCACGTCGGCCCCGTGGAAGGCAAATTGTGGGAACTCCGGGCAAGCGGCAAGAGCGGCAAGGGTCGTGGGATCTACATCACCGTGAAAGGGAACAGGGTCGTTATTTTGGTGGCCTTCCACAAAAAGACTCGAACAACCCCTCGGAGGTTCATCGATCTGGCAAACGATAGAGCAAGGGAGAGTGGGCTATGACAGAGTTCCCAACCCTCAAAAAGGTCCTTCTCAAGGATCCCAGGGTGCGCGCCGAATATGAGGCGCGGGTGCCGGAATATGCGCTTGTCAGCGCCCTCATCGCGGCGCGCAAGAGAGCCGGTTTGACGCAAGAGCAAGTCGCCGAGCGCATGGGGACAAAGCAAGCTGCCATTGCCCGCATGGAAAGCGGCCGTCAGAAACCAAGCTTCAAGACCATCGAGCGTTACGCCGACGCAACCGGGCACCGCGCCGTTGTGAAATTGGTTCCCGCCTGACCCGCCCGTCACTGCGTGGCGGGATGGGTGCGCATCCCTTCGCCGCGCTGCGGCCTTGCGGGCCTTGCCGGCCGGACACGGTTCAAATCCGCTCGCCCGCGGGCAAAAACAAAAACGGCCCCGGACGGGACCGCTTTGGTTCTGGCTGGGGCGGCAGGATTCGAACCTGCGATCACGGGACCAAAACCCGTTGCCTTACCACTTGGCTACGCCCCATCGCCGGCCGGGAAGGCGCGCACAGTACGCCCAAACATGGGGTGCGGCAACCTCAGGCGCGGCGGCCGCGACGGGTGTCCTGGGCGGGTGTCAGATCTCCGCCCGGGCGGCGTCGGCAAGCAGCGGCGCCGCCGCCACCCACCAGCCGGGATGGGCCGTGGCTATCCGTTTCGCCGCCGCTTGCGCCTCGCCGGCCCGGGCGAACAGCGCGAAGCAGGTGGCGCCGCTGCCCGACATGCGGGCGAGCAGGGAGGAGGCCTCGGCCTCCAGCGCCGCCAGGGCCTCGCCGACGGCCGACGCGCGCGCCGTCGCCGCTTCGGTGAGGTCGTTGCGCCGCGCCGCCAGCAGCGCCGCCAGCCCGGCCGCGTCGGCGGGCACGTCGTCGAACGGCGCGGGCTGGGAAAAGGCGCCGCCGCGGGCGGCGAACACCGCGGCCGTGGCCAGGGGCACCCCGGGATTGGCCAGCACCAGCCACGCCGGGGGCAGGGGCGGCGCCGGGCGCAGGCGTTCGCCGATGCCGCCGACGAAGGCGCAGGCGCCGCCGACGCACGCCGGCACGTCGGCGCCGAGGGCGAGGGCCAGGTCCTTCATTGCGCCGTCGTCCGCCGGCAGGTCCCACAGGCGGGCGAGGGCGTGGAGCGTAGCCGCCGCGTCGGCCGAGCCGCCGCCCAGCCCCGACGCCACCGGCAGCCGCTTGGTCAGCGTGATCGCCGCCGCCGCCTCGACGCCGGCGGCCCGGGCCAGTTGGCGGGCCGCCCTGAGCACCAGGTTGTCCGGCGCCGGCGGCAGCCGGTCGGCGAACGGACCGTCGACCGCAAGGCTGAGATCCTCGGCCGGGCCGACACACACCGTGTCCCCGACGCCGGCGAAGGCGATCAGGCTGTCCAGTTCGTGATATCCGTCGGCGCGCCGACCGGTGACGTGGAGGTAGAGGTTGACCTTGGCCGGGGCGGGAAAGGAGAGGGCGGCAACCGAAGGCATCTGGGCGCAAGCGGTTGGGTCCCGGCGTTCGCCGGGCCCCGGTTCAGTCACCGCCGCCGGTTTCGGCTTTCTCGACAAGTCCGTTATTGAGCTTGGATTCGATGGCGGCCCTCACGTCGGGCTCGGGGTCGAAGCCGAGCGCCCGGCGCCACTGGAAGCGCGCCTCCTGCCGGCGTCCCACCTTCCAGTAGGCGTCGCCCAGGTGGTCGTTGATGATCGGGTCGCCGGGGCGCAGTTCCACCGCGCGTTCCAGTTCGCGGACCGCCTTTCCGTACTGGCCCGAGCGGTACAGCACCCAGCCCAGGCTGTCGACGATGTAGCCGTCCCGGGGGCGCAGCGTCACCGCCTTCTTGATCATGGCGTGGGCCTTGTCCAGATTGCGGCCCTTGTCCACCCACGAATAGCCCAGGTAGTTCAGCACGTAGGGCTGCTCCGGCTCGAACTCGAGCGCCCTCAGGAAATCGGCTTCCGCGCGCGACCATTGCTTGGAGCGTTCGAGCACGATGCCGCGGGCGTACAGCAGGCTCCAGTGGCGGCGCTCCAGGGTGGCGATGCGGGTCACCGCCTGGTCGTAGGCGTCGACCGCTTCGCTGTAGCGTTCGCGCCCGCGCAGGATATCGCCCAGGTTGATCAGGGCCTCCGCCTGGTCGGGGTGTTCGCCGGCCATGGCGCGCAGTTGTTTCACCGCTTCGTCGGCGCGGTCCAGCCGGTTCAGGTTCGACGCGATGCGCAGGCGCGCCGCCCAGGAAAACGGCGAGGCCGGATCGATGGAGGCGTAGACGTTGTTGGCGCTTTCCAGGCGTTCCTGGGATTCCAGTATCTGGCCGATGAGGATTTTCATGACCGGAAAATCCGGCCTCAGATACAATCCCATCTGCCCGAACAACAGCGCCGATTCGTGGGCGTTCTGCTGTCTGAGCGACGACGCGACGCCGAACAGCCCCTCGGCGGCGCCTTCGGCCGCCGAGGCCACGGCGAGCGCCGGAGCGGTACCGGCCTTGACGCGGGCCAGGGCCGGTGCAAGCAGGCGCGTCTGCGGCTGTTGGGCGAGGTAATTCCGGTAGAGCTCCGTCGCCTTGTCCGCCTTGCCGGCGCGCTCGTACAAGGCCCCCAGCAACTGCACCACGCGCAGGGACGGACCGTTCTGGCTGTTGGCGACGCGCAGATACTGTTTCTCGGCGGCCTCGGCGTCGCCCGCCGTCTCGTTGATGAGCGCGGCGTGAAGGTCGTGAAGGGTCCGCGACCGGTCTTTCTCGGCAAGGGGCTTGAGGGCCTCGAGCGCCGCGTCCGGCTTGCCGAGCCCGACGCGCACCCAGGCGCCGAGCAGCGGCACCATGACCACGTTGAAGCCGTTTTTCGGCAGGCCCCCCAGCCGCTTCTCGGCCTCGGCGAAACGCCCCGCCTTGATGTCGTCGACGACCACCATCAATTCGGCGATCGGCGCCTTGGCCTTGACGGCGACGACGCGGCGCGCCAGGGCCGCGGCCTCCTCCATGCGGCCCTCCATGGCCATCAGCACGAAGGTCCGGCGCAACAGGTTCGGCGTGTCGGGGGCCTGTTTCAGCGCCGCGCCAAGGAAATCGGCGGCCGCCGACAGGTCGCCCTGGACATGGGCATGACGCCCGGCGAGATAATTCCCGGCCAGGGACGTGCCGGGATAGACGGTGACTTTCATGGCCGCCGGTTTCGTGACGTCGGGACTGCCGGCCACGCAGGACGTCGCCAGCAGCACCGTCAGCAGCGCCGCCACAGGGGCCGCCGCGGCGCGGCGCAACGCCGCCTTCACCGGCAACCTTCGCAGATCCGTTGTCAGGCCAATCATTCCTTGATTCCTACGATGCCTTTATCGCACCCGGCCACCGTGGGTCAAGTTTACACTACTACCCATAATCTTAACAGGATGGTACGCCTAATCTTCTTTTCGCGTCTTTTGGATCGAAACCGTCGTCCTGTGAACCCGGTACCCCTCATACATAGGCAATGATCCTGCTGTTTGCACATGGGGCGACTTCACATGTTCGGGTAGTTGGGCCCGCCGCCGCCCTCGGGCGCCACCCAGGTGATGTTCTGGGTCGGGTCCTTGATGTCGCAGACCTTACAGTGGATGCAGTTCGGGGCATTGATCTGCAGGCGGCTGGCCCCGTCCTCGCCGGCCAGGAATTCGTAGACCCCGGCCGGGCAGAAGCGCTGCTCCGGGCCGTCGTAAAGGGCCAGGTTCACCCGCACCGGGGTTTCGGGGTCCTTGAGCGTCAGGTGACAGGGCTGGTTTTCCTCGTGGTTGGTGTTGGAGAGATAGACCGAAGAAAGCTTGTCGAAGGTCACCTCGCCGTCGGGGCTGGGGTAGGTGATCTTCGCCGAGGACCCGGCTTTTTTCAGCGCCGCGTGGTCCGCGCGGTGGTGCAGGGTCCACGGCGCCCGCCCCCTCAACAGATAGGTGTCCACCGCCGAATAGGCGAGACCGCCCCACAGCCCCCAGTGGAAGGACGGGCGGATGTTGCGCGCCCGGTAAAGCTCGTCCCGCACCCAGGACTTTTCCAGCGCCTCGGGGTAGGCGGCCAGCCCGCCGTCCCCGGCTCCGGCGCCAAGGGCGGCGAAGGCGGCCTCCGCCGCCGCCATGCCCGACTTCATGGCGGTGTGCGAGCCCTTGATCCTGGGCACGTTCATGAAACCCGCCGCGGCCCCGATCAGCGCCCCGCCGGGGAAGGTCAGCTTCGGCGTGGACTGGAAGCCGCCTTCGTTGAGCGCCCGCGCCCCGTAGGCGAGGCGCCGGCCGCCTTCGAACAGCGGCCGCATGGCCGGGTGGGTCTTGAACCGCTGCATCTCGTCGAACGGGCTGAGGTACGGGTTCTCGTAATCCAGGCCGACGATGAAGCCGACGGACACCTGGTTGTCTTCCAGGTGATAGACGAACGAGCCGCCGTAGGTGCGGCCGTCCAGGGGCCAGCCGACGGTGTGGATCACCAGTCCCGGCTTGTGCCGGGCCGGGGCCACCTCCCACAGCTCCTTGATGCCGATGCCGTAGGTCTGGGGATCGGCGCCGTCGTCCAGGCTGAAGCGCTCGATCAGGGTCTTGCTCAGGGACCCCCGGCAGCCTTCGGCGAAGAGCGTGTATCTGGCGCGCAGCTCGACGCCGGGCTGATGGTTGGCCGTCGGCCGGCCGTCCCGGCCCAGCCCCATGTCGCCGGTGGCGATGCCGATGACGGCGCCGTCTCCGTCGTACAGGACCTCGGCCGCGGCGAAGCCGGCGTAGATCTCCGTCCCCAGGGCCTCGGCCTGGGCGCCCAGCCAGCGGCACAGGGTGCCCAGGCTGATGATGTAGTTGCCGCGGTTTTTCATCTGCGGCGGCGTGGGCAGGCGGATGGCGCGGCGTTCGGTGAGCAAAAGGAGCCGGTCGTCCCGCACCGGCGTGTTCAGCGGCGCGCCACGCTCCTTCCAGTCGGGGATCAGCTCGTCCAGGGCGCGGGGATCGAGGACGGCGCCGGAAAGGATATGCGCCCCCACCTCCGACCCCTTCTCGACCACGCAGACGGCGATCTCGCGGCCGTGCTCGGCGCTCAACTGGCGCAGCCGGACCGCCGCCGCCAGACCCGCCGGGCCGGCGCCCACGATGACCACGTCGAACTCCATGGATTCCCGTTCCATCGGCGCGTCCAAAGACAGCGGATCGGTGCCAGGGGCGGCGTTGTATAGCACAGCCTAGTACTCACTTGCACGAATTCGCGCCACCGCCCGGGCGCCCCATGACAACCTTCGGCC
>JBHHXI010000092.1:0-12444 GCA_046756945.1 Rhodospirillales bacterium | reverse complement strand
GGTCAAGAGCTTCGCCGACTACAAGGCGAAGCTTGCGAAAGCCAGGGTGGTTCTCGATCCCGCCGAGCGGCGGGCGACGATTCTGGCCGGGGCGGAAAAGCTGGCGGGCAAGGCCAAACTGACCCTCAAGCCCGACGCCGGCCTGCTCGACGAGAACGCCGGGCTCGTCGAATGGCCGGTCGTGCTGATGGGCAAGATCGACGCCGCCTTCATGGACCTGCCGGCGGAGGTGCTGACCACTTCGATGCGCCATCACCAGAAGTATTTCGCCCTGCTCGACAAGGACGGCAATCCCGCGCCCCGCTTTATATGCGTCGCCAACACCGAAACCCGGGACAAGGGCAAGGCCATCGTCGCCGGCAACGAACGGGTGCTGCGGGCGCGGCTCGCCGACGCCAGGTTCTTCCGGGACCAGGACAGGAAACGAACGCTTGAAAGCCGCGTGCCCGACCTCGCCGGCCGCATCTTCCACGCCAGGCTCGGAAACATGGCGGACAAGGCGGAGCGCATCGCCAAGCTGGCGCGCCGTCTGGCGGCCTATGCCGACGCCGACCCCGCCCTGGCCGAACGCGCGGCGCGGCTGTGCAAGGCCGACCTGTCGACCGAGATGGTCGGCGAATTCCCCGAGCTCCAGGGCACCATGGGCCGCTATTACGCGCTGGGCGACGGGGAAAAGGCGGACGTGGCCGACGCCATCGCCGGGCATTACGCCCCCGTCGGCCCCAACGATGCCTGCCCGACGGCGCCGGTCAGCGTCGCCGCGGCCCTGGCCGACAAGATCGACTCTCTTGTCGGCTTCTTCGCCATCGACGAAAAGCCGACGGGCTCCAAGGACCCGTTTGCGCTCAGGCGTTCGGCGCTGGGGGTCATCCGGCTGATCATCGAAAACGGGCTGCGCCTGCCGCTTGCCGAAATTTTCAGGGAAGCCAACCGCCTGTATGCCGACTGCGGCGCAACAGGGCGCCTGGAACCACAAGAGCTGCTCGACTTCTTCGCCGACCGTCTCAAGGTGCACCTGAAGGAGAAGGGCGTGCGCCACGACCTGATCTCGGCCGTGTTCGCCGTGGACGGCGAGGACGACCTGGTGCGGCTGCTGGCCCGGGTCGAGGCCCTGGGCGCGTTCCTGAAGAGCGACGACGGCGAGAACCTGCTGGTCGCCTACAAGCGCGCCGCCAACATCGTGCGCATCGAGGAAAAGAGGGACGGCAAGACCTATGCCAACGACTTCGAATCGGACCTGCTTGTCGCCGATGAAGAAAGAAACCTCGCCGCCCACCTTGACGACGCGACCAGCGGCGCCAGGGAAGCGCTCGCCCAGGAGGACTTCACCGGCGCCATGTCGTCCATCGCACGGCTGCGCCGGCCGGTGGACGATTTCTTCGACCACGTGACCGTCAACTGCGAGGAGGCGAATTTGAGGGCAAACCGGCTGCGGCTCCTGAGCCGCATCGACGCCACGCTGGACCACGTCGCCGACTTCTCCAGGATCGAGGGTGGCGAGCGGTGACCAAGTGGACCTATTCCTTTGGCGGCGGCCGCGCCGAGGGCCGCGCCGACATGAAGGCCCTGCTCGGCGGCAAGGGGGCCAATCTGGCCGAGATGAGCAACCTGGGCATCGCCGTGCCGCCCGGATTCACCATCACGACGGAGGCCTGCACCTATTTTTCCGAGCACGGCAACACCTATCCCGACGAGCTCAAGCGCCAGGCCCGGGACGCCCTCGCCGGCATCGAGAACGCCGTCGGCGCCAGGTTCGGCAGCCCCGCGGGGACGCTGCTCGTGTCCGTGCGCTCCGGGGCCCGGGCGTCCATGCCCGGCATGATGGACACGGTGCTCAATCTGGGCCTCAACGACGACACCGTCGACGGCCTGGCCGCGGAAAGCGGCGACGAACGCTTCGCCTACGACTGTTACCGCCGCTTCATCCAGATGTACGGCGACGTGGTGCTCGGCGTCGAGCACCACCACTTCGAAGAGCTTCTGGAGAGCCACAAGGAAAGCCACGGCCTGACCCTGGATACGGACCTCACCGCCGAGGACTGGAAGACCCTGGTCACGGCCTATCAGGCCAAGGTCGAAAAACAACTGGGCGCGCCCTTTCCCCAGGATCCGGAAGAGCAGCTGTGGGGCGCCATCGGCGCCGTCTTCGGAAGCTGGATGAACCCGCGCGCCGTCACCTACCGCCGGCTGCACGGGATCCCGGGCGACTGGGGCACGGCGGTCAACGTCCAGGCCATGGTCTTCGGCAACATGGGCGAGGACTGCGCCACCGGCGTCTGCTTCACCCGCGACCCCTCCACCGGCGAGAACGCCCTGTACGGCGAGTACCTGGTCAACGCCCAGGGCGAGGACGTGGTCGCCGGCATCCGCACGCCCCAGCCGATCACCATCGCCGAAAAACGGGCCAATGAATCCGACCTTCCCGCCATGGAGGAGGTCATCCCCGGGCTCTATCACGAGCTCCAGGACATACGGGGCAAGCTCGAGGCCCATTATACGGACATGCAGGACCTGGAGTTCACCATCCAGGGCGGCAAGCTGTGGCTGCTTCAGACCCGTACCGGCAAGCGCACCGCCAACGCGGCGCTGAAGATCGCCGTCGACATGGTCGCCGAGGGCCTGATCGACAAGGCCGAAGCGGTGTGCCGCATCGACCCGGCCCAGCTCGACCAGCTCCTGCACCCGACCCTGGACCCCAAGGCGGAGCGCCGGGTCCTGGCCAAGGGGCTGCCGGCCTCGCCGGGCGCCGCCTCGGGCAAGGTGGTGTTCAGCGCCGAGGACGCCGAGGCCTGGGCCAATAGGGGCGAGGCCGTGGTGCTGGTGCGCGTCGAGACCAGCCCCGAGGACATCGGCGGCATGCATGTGTCGCAGGGAATCCTCACCACCCGCGGCGGCATGACAAGCCACGCCGCCGTGGTCGCCCGGGGCATGGGCACGCCCTGTGTCGCCGGCGCCGGCGACATCCGCGTCGACCACGGCGCCAGGCGCATGACGGCGGGCGGCGCGGTCATCGAGGAAGGCGATGTCATCACCCTCGACGGCGCCACCGGCGAGGTGATGCTGGGCAAGGTGCCGACCATGCAGCCCGAGCTTACCGGCGACTTCGCCACCCTCATGGAATGGGCGGACGAGGCGCGCACCATGGGCGTGTACGCCAACGCCGAGACGCCGCTGGACGCCGAAACCGCCCGCAGGTTCGGCGCCGAGGGGATCGGGCTGTCGCGCACCGAGCACATGTTCTTCCAGCCCGAGCGCATCCTCTACATGCGCCAGATGATCATGTCCAAAAGCGAGGCCCGGCGCCGCGAGGCCCTGGAAAAGCTGCTGCCCTATCAGCGCCAGGACTTCGTCGAGCTGTTCACCATCATGGCCGGGCTGCCGGTCACCATCCGCCTTCTCGATCCGCCGCTCAACGAGTTCCTGCCCAACACCGAAGGGGACATGGCCGAGCTGGCCGAGGCCGCCGGCGTCGACGTGGCCATGGTCAAGGCCCGCGCCGCCCAGTTGCACGAGGGCAACCCGATGCTGGGGCACCGGGGCTGCCGCCTCGGCATCACCCACCCCGAGATCTACGACATGCAGGTGCGCGCCATCTTCGAGGCCGCGGCCGAGGTCGCCAAGGCGGGCCGGGCCGTGCACCCCGAGGTCATGATCCCGCTGGTCGGCATGAAGAAGGAGTTCGACATCATGAAGGAGGCGGTCGACCGCATCGCCTCCGACGTGATGGCGGCGTCAGGCGTCAGGCTGGACTACCTGGTGGGCACCATGATCGAGCTGCCGCGGGCGGCCCTGCGCGCCGGCGACATCGCCGAAAACGCCCAGTTCTTCAGCTTCGGCACCAACGACCTGACCCAGACCGCGCTCGGCCTGTCCCGCGACGACGGCGGAAACGTGATCGCGCTCTATCACCAGAAGGGTATCTTCACCGAGGATCCCTTCATCACCCTCGATCAGGAGGGCGTCGGCGAACTGGTGAGCATCGCCGTCGAGCGCGGCCGGGCGGCGCGGGCGGACCTGAAACTCGGCATCTGCGGCGAACACGCGGGCGACCCGGCGTCCATCCGCTTCTGTCAGTCCGTGGGGCTGGACTATGTCTCGTGCTCGCCCTACCGGGTGCCCATCGCGCGGCTGGCGGCGGCCCAGGCGGCCCTGGGCGAAAAGGCGGACACCGGCGACTGACGGTTTGTCGGCCGGGGACCGGCCGGGGGCGTCAGCGGCGCACCAGGATGGTCCACTCGGCCAAGGGATAGTCGTCGATCAGCGTCGTGTCGGGCGACAGCGCGTCGCGGCAGAAGTCGAGGAACGCTTGCGGATCGGCGTAGTAGAGCCCGTCTTCGCGTTTTCCGTGGTCCGGGCCCGGCATGTTGAAGGCCAGGCCCCTGGTTGTCCTCGACCATAGCTGGGCCAGGCTCGCCTTCACGTAGTCTGTCCACTCGGCCTCGTCCACGTCCGCCTTCAGGTTATAGGTCCCGGAAGCAAACGAGTAATCGGCCTCGCGGGTGGCGATCAGGCTGTGGACCACGGAAACCCGGGCATCGTCGATGCGGCGCCTCGCCGTATCCACCATGTCCTCGCAGATGTCGTAGCCGAAATACCGGCCGCCCCGCATGACGGGCAGGGGTGCCACGAAATCGAAGAGCGCGGCGTAGCCGCAGCCCAGGTCGTTGATGGTGACGCCGCCCGCCTTTTCCCCGTCGTCGAGGACGCGGAGCAGGATCTCGAAGCGCAGCCGCTGGCCGTCCCCGTTCCTCCACAGGACGCCCGGGGGCCGGGCGCCGAACCGCGCAAGCTGCCGCCCGTAGAGAACGGCGATGGGGGCAAGGAACTGCGGGGAACGTCGCAGGATGGCGGGGACCATGGTGTCGGAGTCTTCGCGGCGGGGAACCGTCCGCGCCCGGCTAGAACGCCGCCCAGTCGGGCTTCCTCGGCGTGATGCGCGCCTCGCCCGCGGTAAAGAGCGCGCCGCCCGCCTTGTCCAGGTGCTCGAGGCGGAGCAGCGCCAGCCCGACGCCGTCCTGGGCCGAGCGCATCTCGCCGGCTTCGTTGCCGTCGACCATGACCGGCGTGCCCGCGGGCGGAACCGGGCCGTCGATGTCGACCGGCACCAGGCGCTTCTTGGTCAGTCCCCGGTACTTGGTGCGCGCGGTAAGCTCCTGGCCCATGTAACACCCCTTGTCCCAGTCGACGCCGTTCAGTTCATCGAAACCGCTCTCCAGCAGGGTCGCCTTTTCCACCACCATGTCGCGGCTGCCGTCGGGCAGGCCCAGGCCGAGGCGCAGCGTGTCGTACCCGGCCGCCGTCGCCGCCGCGAACCCGGCCTTCTCCAGGGCCTTCGCGGCGCCGGGGCGGGGCAGCACGGCGCGCGCGCCAACGGCGGTCAGCCGCGGGTCGACGTAGGCGAGGCCGCCGGCGAACGGCGCCGCCTGCCCGGCCTCCCCGGAAAGGCCCAGGGAGTCGAAGGCGCCCTCGCCGAACAGCGCGGCGACGGCCAGTTCGCCGGTGCGCTGGCTCAACGTGACCCTGGCGCGCAGCTTGTAGACGCCGAGCCGCCGCATAAGGTCGTCGGCGCGCCCGGCCTCGCAGTCGACGACCAGGGCGTCGCCCATCTGGACCATGAAGAAGTCGTGCAGGTACTTGCCCTGGGGGGTGAGAAACGCGGCGTGCACCGCGCGCCCGGCGCCCACCTTGTCGACGTCGTTGGAAACCAGCCCCTGAAGGAAGCCGCGCGAGTCCTCGCCCTCGACGGCGATGAGGCCGCGGTCCTCGAGCAACGCGTATGATGGTGCCGCCATTTTAACCCGTTGTCCCTGCCGTCCGCGTTATCAATTGGGACATCGAGGGGGCCTTGGCAAGGGGCGTCCTCTTTGCAAGTTTGGCCGCCCGACGTATAAACACGCCAAATGCACGCCATTCCGATCACCGACCGCGTCCGTTTTGGCGGCTTCATCCCACCACGCCGGCCGCCGGGCCCATGAGGATCCTGTTCATCACGGCGACCCGCGTCGGCGATGCGGTCCTGTCCACGGGCCTTCTCGACCACCTGATCGGGGAGAACCCCGACGCCCGCGTGACCGTCGCCTGCGGACCCATGGCGGCGCCGCTGTTCGAGGCCGTGCCCAATCTGGAGCGCATCATCGTCCTCGAGAAAAAGGCGTTTTCGCTCCACTGGGTGCGCCTGTGGGCGGCCTGCGTCGGGCGCTACTGGGACGTCCTGGTGGACCTGAGGAATTCGCCCATGCCGTATCTGCTGGCGGCCCGGGCGCGGCGCCGCCGGGGAGGCGGCCGCGAGCCGGTGCACCGGGTGCGGCAACTGGCCCAGGTGGCGGGCCTCGAGGCGGAGCCGCCGGCGCCCCGTCTGTGGGTCGCCGAGAAGCACCAGGCAAAGGCCAGGGCCCTCGTTCCCGACGGGCCGCCGGTGCTGGCGGTGGGGCCGACGGCCAACTGGGAGGCCAAGATGTGGGGGGCCGGGAATTTCACCCAACTGGTCGGGCGTCTGTGCGCCGCCGACGGAATCCTGCCCGGCGCCCGCGTCGCCGTATTCGGCCATGCGGCGGAACGGCCCGCCGCCCGCGGCCTGATCGACGCCATACCGCCCGAGCGGTGCATCGACCTGGTCGGACAGGGGGACCTTCTGGCGGTGTTTGCCTGCCTGCGCCGCTGCGCCTTCTATGTGGGCAACGATTCCGGCCTTATGCACATGGCGGCGGCCAGCGGCGTCCCGACGCTCGGCCTGTTCGGGCCCAGCGACCCCGGGCGGTACGCGCCGTGGGGTCCGCTGACGGCGGTGGCGCGGACGGCGATCCCTTTCGAAGAGCTGGTCGGCGCGCCGGATTTCGACCACCGGGCGACGGCTTCCCTGATGGACAGCCTCAGCGTGGACGCCGCCGAGACCGCGGCGCGGGCGCTGTGGCGGCGCTGCCAGGGCCAGGCGGCATGCACCGGCGCCATGCGGGGCATGCCCGGGTGAGGTCCTGATGCGCGTCCTGCAGGCCATGGCGGGCGGTGAATACGGCGGCGCCGAAGCGTTCTTTACCCGCCTGGTGCCGGCCCTCGATCGGGCCGGCCTCGAGCAGCGCGTGGCGATCCGGCGCCACCCCCGGCGCGCCGCCATCCTCGGCGCCGGCGGCGTCGAGCCCGTGCAACTGCCCTTCGGCAACCCGCTGGATGTGCGCACGCGGCTGGCGTTGCGGCGCGAGATCAGGCAATTCCGCCCCGCCGTCGTCGTCACCTGGATGAACCGCGCGACGTACCTGTGTCCGCGCGGCGATTTCGTTCACGTCGGCCGGCTCGGCGGCTATTACGACGTCAAGTACTACCGGCGCTGCGACCACCTGATCGCCAACACCGAGGACATCGTGGAATACCTGGAGAAATCGGGCTGGCCGGCCGACCGCGCCCACTACCTGCCCAATTTCGCCAGCCAGGAGACGGCGCTGCCCGTCTCCCGCAGCGAGCTGTTCACCCCCCCGGGGGCGCCGGTTCTCCTGGCCCTCGGCCGCCTGCACGAGAACAAGGCCTTCGACGTGTTGCTCCGGGCCCTGGCCCAGGCCCCCGACGTGTACCTGTGGCTGGCCGGCGAGGGGCCGTTGCGCGGCGAGCTGGAAGGCCTGGCGCAGCACCTGGCGGTCAAGCCCAGGGTGCGCTTCCTGGGCTGGCGCGAGGACACCGCGGCGCTTTTCGCCGCCGCCGACGTCTTCGTCTGTCCGTCGCGCCGCGAGCCCCTGGGCAACGTGGTCATCGAGGCCTGGGCCCAGGGCGTCCCGGTGATCGCCGCCGACAGCCTGGGTCCGGGCACCCTGATAGAGCACCGGGAGACCGGCGTGCTGACGCCGGTGGACGATGCGGCGGCGCTCGCCAACGCCATCCGCGGCGTCGTCGGCGACGACGCCCTGCGCGCGCGCCTCGCCCGGAAAGGCCGGGCCGAATACGAGGCGCGCTTCACCGAGGCCGTCGGCGTGCAACGCTATCTCGACTTCTTCGAAAAGGTCACCTCCTGATGTGCGGCATCGCCGGCATCATGACCGCCGACGGCTCGCCGCCCGGCGAACCGACCCTGGAGCGCCTCGCCGACGCCCTCGCCCACCGCGGGCCGGACGGGCGCGGGCGCCACATGGCCGGCGGCGTCGGCATGGTGCAGACCCGGCTCGCCATCATCGACCTGGAGACCGGCGACCAGCCCATCTATGGGCCGGCGGGGGCGGCGGACGGCGCCGCCATCGTCGCCAACGCCGAGATCTACAACTATGTGGAACTGCGCGAGGACCTGGCCGGCGCCGAATTCACCACCCGGTCGGACTGCGAGCCGGCGCTGCATCTGTACCTGCGCCACGGCCTGGATTTCACCGGGCTCCTGCGCGGCATGTACGCCATCGCCATCCACGACCGGGCGCGCAACCGCCTGGTCCTGGCCCGCGACCCCTTCGGCATCAAGCCGCTCTATTACACCGAGACCGCCGGCCGTTTCGCCTTCGCCTCCGAGCCCCAGGCCCTGCTCGAGGCGGACCTGGCGGGGCGCGCGCTCCGGACCGAAAGCCGGGACCAGCTTTTCCAGCTCCAGTTCACGTGCGGACGGAAGACGGCCTTCAAGGGCATCCAGCGGCTGCTGCCCGGCGAGACCATCGCCGTCGAGCGCGGCCACGTCGTCAAACGCCGGCGCCTGCAAGCCCTGCCCGACGGCGCGCCCGAGGCCTGGGGCGCGGCGGAGGCCGGCCGGCGCCTCGCCGACGCGCTGACCGACAGCGTCACGGTGCACCAGCGCTCCGACGTGCCCTACGGCATGTTCCTGTCCGGCGGCGTCGATTCGTCGGCCCTGCTGGCGCTCATGCGCGAGCTCAACGATGAGCCGGTGCAGGCGTTTTGCGCCGGGTTCTCGGCGCCCGGCGTCGCCGACGAACGGGACCACGCCCGCGTCGTCGCCGAGGCCGCCGGGGCGCGCTTCGAAGCGGTGGAGTTCGCCGAGGACGATTTCTGGCGGCTGCTGCCCGCCGTCGCCCAGGCCATGGACGACCCGGCCGCCGACTACGCGCTGCTGCCCAGCTACAAGCTGGCGCGCCTGGCCCGCGAGGCCGGCCTCAAGGTGATCCTGACGGGCGAGGGCGGGGACGAACTGTTCGCCGGCTACGGCCGGTACCGGAGGAACGCCCGGTCGCGGCTTTTCGGCGGCCGGCCCATGCGGGCCCGCGGCGCCTTCGACGGCATGGACGTGCTGCGCACCTATCCGGGCAACTGGCGCGCCGGTGTAGGGTTGGCCGAGGGTGCCGAAACCCGGCCCGGCCGCACCCGGTTGCAGGTCGCCCAGGCCGTGGACTGCGCCGACTGGCTGCCCCACGACCTTCTCGCCAAGCTCGACCGCTGCCTGATGGCCCACGGGGTGGAGGGGCGCACGCCGTTCCTCGACCCAAAGGTGGCCGCGGTGGCCTTCCGCCTGCCCGACCGGCTCAAGGTACGGCGCGGCCTGGGCAAGTGGCTTTTGCGGCGCTTCGTCAAGCGCCGGCTCCCCTCGGCCCGCCCGTTCTCCAGGAAGCGCGGCTTCACCGTGCCGGTGGCCGGCTGGATTGCCGGCCGGGGCAAGGACCTGGGACCCCTGGTGGCGAACCAGCCCGGGGTGCGGGAGGCCTGCCGGCCGGGCGCCGTCGAGGACCTGTTTGGGGGCTCCGGCAAACGACAGGGCCGGGCGGCGTGGAACCTCCTGTTCTTCGCCCTCTGGCACCGCGCCCACATCGAAGGCCTGGCCGCCGAAGGCGACGTCTTCGAGACCCTGGCGGCGGAGACCTGAAGGCCCCGGCGGGCTTGCCCCCGGGGCGCGCCGCAAGGGGCGGAAAACCGCCCCCGATGGCGCCGCACACCCGTTTCTGCTACCTTGAGCCAACCCACGCATCCGTGGGGGCACCCGCACCGGGGACAGCGGGCGCGACATTATGGCGGGAGGAAGCCATGAACAAACATATGAAGTCCCTTTTGAAGTCCCTTTTGAAGTCCCTTTCCGTGTCCGTGCTGGCGGCAAGCATTCCGGCGCTGGCCGCGTTCGCCGCCCAGGCGGCCGAGCAAACGGGCAAGCTGACCGTTCCTGTGAGCGTCAGTGAGGCCACCGAGGGTGGCCCCCTGAATTCCTTCATGTTCACCCTGTCGTCCGTCAATTGCGTGCAAGGCAGGCTGGCGATCGGCGCCGGCGGCACGGTCGGCGTCGTGGCGCCGATGGTCGGACCCGCCGTGCTGCGCGGGTCCTCGGGCCTGGAGACGGCCGTGACCTGGCGGGTGGTGGCCCTCGACGGCCTTGGCGCCGCGGCGCGCCAGGGGCTCGCCCGGGCCTACACGGTCTGCACCAAGGCCCGCTAGCCAGGGGCCCTGGGGCGGCGAAGGGGGCTGAGGCGGGCATGTCTTGTGCCGGTCGGGGGAGACGGTCGTGGAAATCGTAAGCATCGCCATCGACGACATATACGTACCGGTCAAGCGGCGCCGGGACCTGAACCCGGAAACCGTCGAGGCCCTGGCCGAAAGCATCATGGAAGACGGCCTGCGGACGCCCATCGGCGTGCGCCGGGACGGCGACCGCTTCGTCCTGGTGTCCGGGTTGCACCGTCTGGAGGCGTGCAAGGCGCTGGGCGAGGAGACCATAAACGCCCACCTGGTCCAGGCGCGCAAGTTCTGAGCCCGGCGCCGGGGTGCCCGGGACGTCTGGCAAAAATCGGGAATTTCCTCTACACTGGCGCGGCCGGGCAGGGGGGGCGCCGGCGGTGTCCGCCTGAGTGTACCGGCCGCCGGGTTCCGGCGCCCGTGTGTGAACGTTCGAGGGAGGCACCCATGGCCCGGGTTATGATCACCTGTCCCGAAACGGGAAAGCCGGTGTACACGGGCATGACCTTCGACTGGCATGCCTTCGAATCGGTGCAGATCGGCGAGAAGTCCGTGCCCTGTCCCGCCTGCGGCAAGCTGCACACCTGGCGCAGGGTCGACGCCTATCTGGACGAGGACGGCGGCGGCGCCTGAGGCTCGGCGCGGAACAGGGGACATTCTGTTTTTTCGAAACGGGCAAAGCCCGGCTAAGACACCCCGGCTTTCCTCCGCCTTTTCACGGTTTGGATTGCACCACAGAGATAACCGAGAAAGAGACACAGAGGAATTTGAAAGCGGCGCCATGCGCCGCATCCCGTTTTCTCTGTGAATGCCTCCGTGTGCTCTGTGATCTCTGTGGCTTATCATTTTTCCCGTGCTATAAGGCGGGCCGCTGCAAGGATGGGGAACCGTGGCTGAGACCCTTTCGATCACCCTCTGCCGGCCCGACGACTGGCACGTGCACCTGCGCGACGGCGACGTGCTGGCCGCCGCGGCGCCGCTGACGGCGCGCCGGTTCGGCCGCGCCGTCGTCATGCCCAATCTCGTCCCCCCGGTGGCCACCGCCGAGGCGGCCCTGTCGTACCGGCAGCGCATCGTCGCCGCGCTGCCCGCCGGCGCCCGGTTCACGCCGCTGATGACGTGCTACCTCACCGACGGGACGGACGCCGACATGGTGGCCCGGGGATACGCAGACGGCGTGTTCGCCGCGGTCAAGCTGTATCCGGCCCACGCCACCACCCATTCGGCCGCCGGCGTCACCGACATCACGCGCGTGCGCGGCGTGCTGGAGCGCCTGCAGGAGATCGGCATGCCGCTTCTCGTGCACGGCGAGGTGGCGGACGCGGACGTCGACGTGTTCGACCGCGAAGCGGTGTTCATCGACCGGGTGCTCCTGCCCCTGCTCGACGATTTCCCGGCCCTGAAAATCGTGTTCGAGCACGCGACGACCGCCTACGCGGTGGATATCGTGCGCGACCGGGGCGACGGAGACCCGCCGCGCCTCGCCGCCACCATCACCGCCCATCACCTGATGATCACCCGCAACGCCATGTTCGACGGCGGTATCCGCCCGCATCTGTACTGCCTGCCGGTGGCCAAGCGCGAGCGCGACCGGGCGGCCCTCAGGCGCGCCGCCACATCGGGGGATGCGCGGTTCTTCCTGGGCACCGATTCGGCGCCCCACGCCACGGTGGAAAAGGAGACCGCGTGCGGCTGCGCCGGCATCTTCACCGCCCCGGCGGCGCTCGAGCTGTACGCCCAGGTGTTCGACGACGAAGGCGCGCTCGACAGGCTGGAAGCCTTCGCCGCGCTGAACGGGCCCGCCTTCTACGGCGTGGCCGCGAACGCCGGCACCGTGACCCTGGAGCGCGCCGAGTGGGTGGTGCCGGAAACGGTGCCGCTCGCCGGCGGCGGCGCCATCACCCCGTTCATGGCCGGCGAAACGGTGCGCTGGCGTCTGGCCGACGGCTGAGGCGGGGCCAGGGCCGCCAATTGACCGCAAGCATTCGGGGGCCTAAGAATGCCGCCGGCCGCGAAGAAAGGCACACGCCATGTCGCGGCGGCGCGGAAGGGAGGACAGCATGGCCGGAAACGACGGATTCACCGCCCTCG
>JBHHXI010000091.1:0-12475 GCA_046756945.1 Rhodospirillales bacterium | reverse complement strand
AGACAGAGATGGAGATGAACATGACGCCGATGATCGACGTCGTCTTCCTCCTCATCATCTTCTTCATGATCATCACCGACCTGACCCAGAAGGACCTCGAGGACCTCGAGCTCCCGATGGTCAAGCACGCGGCCGAGGACAAGCCGCCCCACAACCGGGGCTTGGTTTTGACCGGCGCCGCCATGCTGTGGGTCGGCTGGTTCGGTTTCAACGCCGGCAGCGCGCTCGCCGCCAACGGCAACGCCGGCATGGCCATGGTGGCGACCCACATCTCGGCGGCCACGGCGTCGCTGGTATGGATGGCCGTCGAATGGATCAAGTACGGAAAGCCCAGCCTGGTCGGCATGGTCACCGGGACCATCGCCGGCCTGGCGACGATCACGCCGGCGTCCGGCTTCGTCGGGCCGGTGGGCGCCCTGGTCATCGGCACCGCCGCCGGCCTCGTCTGCTTCGCCGCGGTGCAGGCGGTCAAGCAGCGCTGCAGGATCGACGATTCCCTGGACGTCTTCGCCGTGCACGGCGTCGGCGGCATACTGGGGATCATGCTGACCGCGTTCTTCACCGCCGGGGCCCTGGGCGGCCTCGGTTTCGCCGAAGGCTTCGGTATTGGCAAGGCCCTGTGGGTGCAGTTCGTCGGCGCCGCGACAACCGTGGTCTGGGCCGGGGGTCTGAGCTGGGTCATCCTCAAGGTCGTCGCCTCCGCGGTCGGCCTCAGGGTCAGCGAGGAGGACGAGATCGAGGGCCTGGACATCACCACCCATGGCGAACGGGGTTACGAAATCTGAGGGCGCGGACGAGGGAAAAAGGAACGCTGCCATGAAGATGATTACGGCCATCATCAAGCCGCACAAGCTCGATGACGTGCGCGAGGCCCTGACGCCGCTCGGCGTGGCGGGGATGACCGTCACCGAGGTCAAGGGCTTCGGCCGCCAGAAGGGGCAGACGGAAATCTACCGCGGGGCCGAGTACGAGATCAGCTTCCTGCCCAAGGTGAAGATCGAACTCGCGGTCGGCGACGACATGGTGGAGGCCGTCGTCGAGGCCATCCAGAAATCCGCCCACACGGGGAAGATCGGCGACGGCAAGATCTTCGTCGTCGACCTGGGACGGGCCATCCGCATCCGCACCGGGGAAACGGACGCCGAGGCCCTGTAGCCGAACCCGGCTCCCGCCCGCGGCGTGTGATGCGCCGTCGACGGGCCGCGGACCGCGGGCTTATGACCGTGGCCCGGGTTTGTGGTATGCTGTCCGCCGACCAGGGAATGGGAGGACGGTCCATGGGCGGGATCACCCGCCGGCTTTCCGAATTCGTCGCCGCAACGTCCTATGACGGCCTGCCGGACGAGGTGCGCGAGCGCGCCAAGCTGTTGGTGATGGACAGCGTCGGCATCGCCATCCGCGCCCGCAACGACGCCCCGGCGACGCCCAGTCTGGTCGCCGCGGTGGAAAGGCTGGGGCTGGCGCGGGGCGCGGCGAGCGTCGTCGGCGACGAGGCCGGCTACGCGCCCGCCGGCGCGGCGTTCCTCAACGGGGCGCTGATCCATTCCCTCGACTTCGACGACACCCATGCCCGGGCGTCGCTCCATTCCAGCGCGCCCATCGTGCCGGCGGCCCTGGCCGCGGCGGAAATGACCGGCGCCGGCGGCCGCGACGTCATCGCCGCCGTCGTCGCCGGCTACGAGGTGCAGATCCGCCTCAGCCTGGCATTGATACCGAAGGACCACTACGTGCGCGGATTTCACCCGACGGCCACGTGCGGCGCCTTCGGCGCGGCGGCGGCGGCGGCGCGGGTGTTCGGCCTGACGCCGGAGCAGGTGGCGAGCGCCTTCGGCGTCTGCCTGAGCCAGGCGGCGGGATCCATGCAGTATCTCGTGGGCGGCGGCTGGACCAAGCTTTTCCAGGTGGGATACGCGGCCATGAACGGGCTCGTCGCGGCGACCCTCGCCGGCGAAGGCTTCCGCGGCGCGGCGGAGGCGATCGAGGGCAAGGCCGGGTTCCTGCGCGCCTATGCGCCGGACCCGGAAATGGACAAGGCGGTGGACGGGCTGGGCGAGACCTGGGAGACCATGGCCCTGGCCGTGAAGCCCTATCCCTGCTGCCGCTATGCCCACGCCGCCCTGGACGCGCTCATCGAGTTGCGCGCCGCCAACGACATCGAGCCCAAGGACATCGAGTCCGTGGAGATCGGCCTGCCGCGCACGGGCTGGGACATCATCGGCGATCCCGAGGACGACAAGCGCCGTCCCGCCAACGTGGTCGACTGCCAGTTCTCCATGCCGTTCGTCGGCGCCGTGGCGTTGCGCGCGGGCGGCCTGGTCTGGGACGATTACGCCCGGCACCTGGACGACGCGGAAACCCTGGCGCTCTGCGGGCGCATCGGCACGGTGGTCGACGACCGGGCGGAGGCCGAGTTCCCCGCCCACATGAGCGGCGCGGCGCGGGTGCAAACGTCGCGCGGCCGGTTCGAGAAATTCGTCGCCGTGGCCAAGGGGGAGCCGGAGAACTTCGTCTCCATGGCCGAGCTCAGGGCCAAGTTCGACGCCCTCGCCGGGCCCTATCTGGACGATGCCCGGCGCGACGCGCTGGTGGCCGGCGTGCGCGCCCAGGACGAGGCCGCGGACGTGGGCGCGCTGTTTCGCCTGACCCGCGCCGGCCCGGCCGCCGTGCTCCACGTCGCCGCCGGCGAGACGTGAGCGGGGATCCCATGGTCGTGGCGCGCAAGGAAGTGGGGCCCAACCGCTACCGGGAATCCTATGGCCGCTATTTCGAGGATTTCACCGTCGGCGACGTCTACGAACACCGCCCGGGCCGGACCATCACCGAGACCGACAACACCTGGTTCACCCTGCTGACGATGAACACCCATCCCCTGCATTTCGACGCCGCCTACGCCGGGAAAAGCGAATTCGGCCGGCCCCTGGTCAACAGCGCCCTGACGCTCGCCATCGTCGCCGGCATGAGCGTCAGCGACCTCAGCCAGAAGGCCGTGGCCAACCTGGGCTGGGACAAGATCCGCCTCACCGCGCCGGTCTTCGCCGGCGACACCATCTACGCCGAATCGGAGGTCATCGCCACGCGCGAGTCCGAGTCCCGGCCGAACCAGGGAATCATCACCGCGAAAACCACCGCCCGGAAGGCCGACGGCACGGTGTTCATGACCTACGAGCGCGCGTTCCTGGTGCCCAGGCGCGGCCACGCGGTCGACGACGCCGCGGATTACTGAGGGGGGCGCCATGGCTCCCGAAAGCCTCGCGGCGGCCGGCGACGAGGCCCTGGTCCTGGACAGCGTCGATCGTTTCCTGGAACGCGACGTCAAGCCCCATGCCCACGACCTGGAGGCCGGCGACACCTACCCCGCGGACATCGTCGAAAAGATGAAGGCGCTCGGCCTGTTCGGCGCCACCATCGCGCCGGAATACGGCGGCCTGGGCCTTTCGGCGGTGACCTATGCGCGGATCGTCGAGCGCGTCTCGGCGGTGTGGATGTCGGTGTCCGGCATCTTCAATTCCCACCTGATCATGGCCGCCGCCGTGCAGCGCTTCGGCACCGCGAAGCAGAAGGAAACCTTTCTGCCCCGCTTCGCCAGCGGCGAGGTGCGCGGCGGCATCGCGCTCACCGAACCCGACTGCGGCACCGACCTGCAGGCCATCCGCACCCAGGCCCGGCGCGACGGCGATGGGTACGTGATCAACGGGACCAAGACCTGGATCACCAACGCCATCCACGGCGATATCCTGGCCGTGCTGGTCAAGACCGACCCCGGGACCGACCCGCCGCACAAGGGCATGAGCCTGCTTTTGGTGGAGAAGGGCGCAGGCGTGAGCGCCAAACCCCTGGCCAAGCTCGGCTACAAGGGCGTCGACACCGGCGAGGTGGTCTTCGACGACTGCCGGGTGCCGGCGGACAACCTGATCGGCGGCGAGGAAGGCCGGGGCCTCCAGCAGATCCTCGGCGGGCTCGAGCTGGGGCGCATCAACGTCGCCGCCCGCGGCGTCGGCATCGCCAGGGTGTGCCTCGAGGAATCCCTGGCCTATGCCCAGGTCCGCAAGACCTTCGGCAAGGCCATCTGCGAGCACCAGACCATCCAGATCAAGCTCGCCGACATGGCGACGCGCGTCGAGGCGGCGCGGCTTCTGACGGAGTCCGCGGCCCGCGCCTACGACACCGGCCAACGCTGCGACCTGGAGGCCGGCATGGCCAAGCTGTACGCCACCGAGGCGGCGCTCGCCAACAGCCTGGAAGCCATGCGCATCCACGGCGCCTACGGATATTCCAAGGAATTCAACATCGAGCGCTACTACCGCGACGCCCCCCTGCTCGCCATCGGCGAGGGCACCAACGAGGTGCAGCGCATCGTCATCGCGCGCCAGCTTGTGGAGCGCGATCCCGTCTGATGCTGCCCCTGGAAGGAGTGCGCGTTCTCGCCGTCGAGCAGTACGGGGCCGGGCCGTTCGGCACCATGTTCCTGGGCGACCAGGGGGCCGAGGTGATCAAGATCGAGAACCCCAACGACGGCGGCGACATGTCGCGCGCCGTGGGGCCGTATTTCTTCACGCCCGAGGATTCCGAGTTCTATCATTCGTACAACCGCAACAAAAAGAGCCTGACGCTCGACCTCGCCCGCGCCGAGGGCCAGGCGGTGTTCCACGACCTGGTCGGGACGGCGGACGCGGTGGCGTCGAACCTGCGCGGCGACGTGCCGGCGAAGCTCGGCCTCACCTACGACCGCCTCAAGGCCCATAACCCGAAGATCGTCTGCGCCCACCTCACCGCCTATGGGCGGACCGGTCCGCGCGCCGACTGGCCGGGCTTCGATTACCTGATGCAGGCGGAAGCGGGCTACTTTTCCCTGACCGGCGAGCCGGGCGGGCCGCCGGCCCGGTTCGGCCTGTCCGTCGTCGACCAGATGACCGGCCTCGCCCTGGCCTATGCGGTGCTGGCGGCGCTGACCGGGGCGCGGGCGACGGGCGCCGGGCGCGATATCGACGTCAGCCTGTTCGACATCGCGCTCGCCAACACCGCCTATCCGGCCACCTGGTATCTGAACGAGGGCGCGGTCCAGGACAGGCTGCCCCGTTCGGCCCACCCTTCCCTGACCCCGTGCCAGTTGTACAGGACCAGGGACGGCTGGATCTATTTGATGTGCAACAAGGAAAAGTTCTGGCCGGCCCTGTGCCGCGCCCTTGGCCACGAAGCGTGGGCCGAGGACCCCCGGTTCGCCCGGTTCGCCGACCGGCTCGCGAACCGCCCCCTGATCGAGGAGATGCTGGACGAAGCGCTGGGGGAACGGACCACGGCCGAGTGGCTCGACGTGTTCGCCGGCGCCGTGCCCGCGGCGCCGATCAACGATATCCGGCAGGCCCTGGACAACCCCTTCGTCACCGATCACGGCCGCATCCAGACCCTGGAGCTTCCCGGCCACGGCGACTTCCGCATGGTCGCGCCGCCGGTCAGGTGCGAAGGCGACGAGGCGCCGGCCCGGCCCGGCCCGGCCCTCGGCGCGGACACCGACGCCATCCTCGGCGACATGGGCTACGACGCGGCGCGCATTGAGGGCCTGCGCGCCGAAAAGGTGATCTGAATGGCGCCGCGGGCGGGCAATGACAAGGCCATGACCCTGGCCGAAAAGATCATCGCCCGGGCGGCGGGGAAAGACCGCGTCGGGCCCGGCGACATCGTCACCTGCCGGGTCGACCTCGCCATGATGCACGATTCCGGCGGCCCCAGGCGCATCAAGCCCATGCTGGAGCGAATCGGGGCCGGGGTCTGGGACCTGGGCAAGGTCGTCATCATCACCGATCACTTCGTCCACGAACGGGATGCGGACAGCGTCGCCATCCAGAAGACGACCCGGGAATGGGTGGCGGCCCAGGGACTGGGCAACTTCCACGACAGCCAGGGCATCTGCCACATCGTGCTGCCGGAGCGGGGCTACCTGCGCCCGGGCATGTTCGTCGTCGGCGGCGATTCCCATTCGACCACCGGCGGCGCGTACGGCTGTTTGATGATCGGCATCGGGGCGACGGAAATGGCCGGCGTGCTGGCCACCGGCGAAATCTGGGTGCGCGTGCCGCCGACCGTCCGCGTGCGGGCGGCGGGGCGGCTCGGGGCCGGGGTCGCGGCCAAGGACATCATGCTCATGCTGTGCCGGCGCATGGGCATCAGCGGCGCCAACTACAAGGCGGTCGAATACGCCGGCCCGGCGGTGGACGCCATGCCCATGCCCGAGCGCATGGTGCTCGCCAACATGGCCGCCGAGCTGGGCGCCAAGGCCGGCATCATCGCCCCCGACGCGGTGACGGCGGACGCCCTCGGCGAAGCCGGGGTCGACTCGCCCGGCACGGACGGGTGGCGGGGCGACGCCGGCGCCGCCTATGAGCGGACCATTGCCTTCGACGCCGATCAACTGGCGCCCCAGGTGGCGGCGCCCCACAGCCCGGAAAACAGCGCGCCGGTGGACGCCCACGCCGGAACGCCGGTCGACCAGGCCTACATCGGCGCCTGTACCGGCGCCAAGCTAGAGGACCTGAGGATGGCGGCCCTTGTCCTCGGCGGACGTAAGGCCACCGTGCCCCTGTTCGTCGCCCCGGCGTCGGTGCGCGCCGCCGAGGCGGCGGCCGGCGACGGCACCCTGGCCGCCCTGGAAGAGGCCGGCGCGGAAATACTGCCCAGCGGCTGCGGCGCCTGCATCGGTCTCGGCCCCGCCGCCCTCGGCGCAGATGCGGTCGGCATCTCGACCACGTCGCGCAACTTCAGGGGCCGCATGGGCGCCGCCACGTCGGCGACGTACCTCGCCTCGCCCTACACGGTCGCCGCCACGGCGGTCGCCGGGCGCATCGCCGATCCCCGCGAATTCCTCGCCGACGCCGCGCCATGAGCACCGGGACCATGACAATCGAATGTCCCCGCGCCTGGGTCTTCGGCGACGACATCGACACCGACGTCATCGCCCCCAGCGCCTACATGATGGCGCCGGTGGAGACCATGGCGCCCCACTGCCTGGAGACGGTCGATGCGGCGTTCGCGTCCTCGGTCGGGCCCGGGGACGCCTTCGTCGCCGGGGAGAACCTCGGCATCGGCTCGTCCCGGGAACAGGCGCCCCAGGCCCTGATGCTGCTCGGCATCCGGGTCATCGTGGCGAAATCGTTTGCCCGCATTTTCTACCGCAACGCGCTCAACCTCGGCCTGCCGGCGCTGGTCTGCCCGGCCGCCGGCGCCATCCGCGGCGGCGACGCGCTCAGCGTCGATCCCCTGGCCGGCACCGTCGAGAACCGCACCACCGGGGAAACGCTGGCCTGCGAGCCCCTGCCCCCGCACCTCATGGCCATGGTCGCCGACGGCGGCCTGCTGGCGCACCTGGAGAAGAGGCTGCGGGCGGGGGCTTAGGGTTTATACCCATGTTCAATACCATTGGTATTAGTCGCGCCCATCGGCGAGTCATCGGCGGACATCGGCCGCGCCGGGGCGCCCGGCGCGACGGGTTGGGCACCGGCCGATAAAACAAGCCGGGCGCCGATAAAACAAGCTGGCATATAATAAGCTACCTTAGTATAATCGGCCCATGCCCGCGGCGGACCTGAACCGTACCCTGGGGTTCCTTCTTCACGACGCCTCGCGCCTGATGCGCAAGCGCTTCGACAGGCGCGCCCGCGCCCTGGGCCTGACCCGCGCCCAGTGGCGCGTCCTCTCGCAGCTGCGGCGGCGCGAAGGGATCAACCAGTCGGCCCTGGCCGACATCCTGGAGATCGAGAACATCACCATGGGCCGGCATATCGACCGGCTGGAGGACGCCGGCTGGGTCGAGCGCCGCGCCGACCCGGTGGACCGCCGGGCCTGGCGCCTGTACCTGGCCGAAAAGGTCCAGCCGATCCTCGACCAGATGCGGGTCCTGTCCGACGAGACGCGGGAAGAGGCGTTGGCCGGCCTGTCGCCGGACCAGCGCGACGTCGTCATCGAGGGGCTGGTCACCATCAAGGACAACCTCTTGCGCCTAGAGGCGGCCGAGTCCGAAGACGACGCGGCGGCCACCGGAACGACGGGATGAGATGAGCACCACGGACAAAGTCGCTCCGCCGGTACTGCGCCGGCGCGGATTTGGACGGGCGCTGGGGCTGATCCTGCTGTCGGTGGCGGGGCCGGCGGCCCTCGCCGTGGCGGGCGCCTATTACTACGTGACCGGGGGCCGGTACGCCTCGACGGAGAACGCCTACGTCAAGGCCGATATGATCGCCGTAAGCCCCGACGTTTCGGCGCGGGTCGTGCACGTGGCCGTGGACGAGAACGACCGCCTGGAGGCCGGCCAGCTTCTGTTCCGCCTCGACGAGGAGCCGTTCCGCATCGCCCTCGCCAGCGCCGATGCGCGCCTCGACGCCGTGCGCCAGGAAATCAAGGCGCTGCGCGCCTCGCACCGGCAAAAGAAAGCCGAATACAGGCTTGCCGAAAGCGACGTCGAATATTTCCGGCGCCAGTTCGGGCGGCAAAAGCAGTTGATCGCCAAGGGCATCGTGTCCCAGTCGAAATTCGACGAGGCCCGGCGCTACCTGATGACGGCGCGCGAGCGCGTGGTCGCCATTCAAATGGACATCGCGCGCATCCTGGCGCGGCTGGACGGCTCTCCCGACCTGCCCGTGGACAGCCATCCGCGGGTGCGCGAGGCGATGGCGGCGCGCGACCAGGCGGCCCTTGATCTGCGCCACGTCCGGGTGTTTGCCCCGGCCGCCGGAATCGTCACCAACTTCGACCTCGAGGCGGGCGAATACGTGAAGGCCGGCGAACCGGTGTTCAGCATCGTGCGAACCGACACCCAGTGGATCGAGGCCAACTTCAAGGAGACGGACCTGACCCACGTGCGCGTCGGCCAGGAGGCCGAGGTCCGCATCGACGCCTATCCCGACCGGGTGCGGCGGGCCGTCGTCGCCAGCATCAGCCCGGCGACCGGCGCCGAGTTCGCCCTGCTGCCGCCGCAGAACGCCCTGGGGAACTGGGTCAAGGTGGTGCAGAGGCTGCCCGTGCGCCTGGAGCTCACGGGCGCCGCGGCCGACCCGCCGCTGCGCGCCGGCATGAGCGTCATCGTCGATATCGACACCGGCTACGAGCGCACCCTGCCCGGCTTCGTCAACACGGCTCTCGCCTGGATCAAGGGCGGCCCATGACGCCGCCCGCCGGCGACGCCCCGGTGGCGCGCCGGGGTCTGGTCACGATTGCCGTCGTGCTCGGGCCGCTGATGCAGGTCCTGGATTCGTCGATCATGAGCGTGTCGCTGCACCACATGCAGGGCACGCTGTCGGCCGCCCAGGACCAGATTTCCTGGGTGCTGACGTCTTATCTCATCGCCGTCGCCATCATGACGCCGCTGTCCGGCGTGCTCAGCGGCCTGATCGGGCGCAAGCGGCTGTTTCTGATCGCCATCGCCGGGTTCACCACCGCCTCGATGTTCTCCGGCATGTCCGATTCCCTCACCGAGATCCTGATCCTGCGCTTTCTCCAGGGGTTCTTCGGCGCCGCCCTGGTTCCCCTGTCCCAGTCCATGCTTTTCGACGCCTACCCGCGCGAGGAGTACGGCATGGCCATGGCGTGGTGGGGCGTCGGCATCATGTTCGGGCCGGTATTGGGCCCGACGCTCGGCGGCTACATCACGGAATACTACAGTTGGCGCTGGGTCTTCTTCCTCAACCTGCCCATCGGACTGCTCGCCTTCGCCATGACCTGGGTGTTGATACCGAAGACCAGGGTACGGCGGGACCGTCCCTTCGGCTATACGGGCTACATCATGCTCGCCCTCGGCCTGGTGGCGCTGCAGCTGATGATGGACAGGGGCGAGCGCATGGACTGGTTTGCCGCCCCCGAAATCGTCGTCGCGGCGGGGTTGGCGGCGCTCGGGTTTTACCTGTTCGCCGTCAACACCGGGACCTCGCGCCGGCCGTTCATCGATCCCGCGGTCCTGACGGACCTCAACTTCGTCGTCGGGCTGGTCCTCAAGGCCCTTTTCGGCACCATGCTGCTGGGCATGCTGGCGCTGGTGCCGCCGTTCCTGCAGAACCTGGCCGGCTACCCGGTGATCACCACCGGGCTGGTGATGGCGCCCAGGGGGCTCGCCACCATGGTGGCGGCGATCATCGCCGGGCGGCTGGTCCGCCACGTGGATCCCCGCCGCCTGATCGCCTTCGGCATGGTCGTCGCGGGCCTGACCATGTGGCACATGTCCACCTTCACGGCGAACATCACCCCGGTCCACATCTTCATCGTCAACGCCGTCCAGGGTATCGGCTTCGGGTTCTTCTTCGTGCCCCTGAGCGCCGCCACGTTCTCGACGCTGGCGCCCGTCCAACGGGACGTGGGCACCAGCCTGTACGCGCTCAGCGGCAACATCGGCAAGAGCGTCGGCGTTTCCGTGCTCGTCGCCTACCTGGTGCGCAACTCCCAGGCCAACCATTCCGTCCTCGTCGGGCACGCGACGCCCTTCAACAAGGCCGTCGCCCACGTGCCCCTGCCCGAGGCCTGGAGCCTGGCCGATCCGGCCGGCCTCGCCGCGCTCAACGCGGAGATCGTCAGACAGGCCGACCTCATCGCCTATATCAACGATTTCCGGCTGCTGAGCGTGGTCGTCCTCGTCTGCGTGCCCCTGGCGTTCCTCATGCGCAACCCCTTGCGCCGGGTCCGCGAGCCGGTTCCGGTCCAGGGACAGGAGGCGACGTGAGCCGGTCCCGGGAAAACGCCATTGCCCCCGCCGCCCGGTCTCAGCCTTCGACGATCCGGGGCCCTTCCTGAAGGGCCGCGCGCACGCTGTCCGGTATCGGCTTGGAGTTCCCGGTCTCGGCGTCGACGAAGACGATGACGCTTTCCGCCGTCGCCACCACGTTGCCGTCCTTGAACAGCCCTTCCCCGAGGGTGACGGACGAGTTCCCCAGGCGCAGCACGCAGGTGCCCACGTCCACGGTGCCGGGGTAATGCATCTGGTTCTTGAAATCGATCCTGATGCTGACCAGCATGAAGACCTCGTCCGGCTGCTTCAGCGCGTCGAGGATCCCCTGGACGAATTCGACGCGCCCGGTTTCGGCGTACACCGCGTAGGCCACGTTGTTTATGTGTCCCATGCTGTCCTGATCGGAGAACCGCAACGTCACCGGTATCCAGTGATGGAAGCTTGCGGGATCCGTCAGATCGACGCCCGGGGTGTCGTTCGCCTGCTCGGACATCCGTCAACCAAACTGTGTCATTCGAGGCGCAACCAGATTAGCATCTGCGTCTCGTTCCGGCCAACCGCCGCCGTTGTTTAATCATGGTAGAGGCTGACCCATTCGACTCTTGATCCTCCCCGGAGACGGTATCGGCCCGGAGATCACCCGGGCCATGCGCACCGCGCTGGAGGCGCTGGACGCGCGCTTCGGCCTGGGCCTCGATCTGGCCCAAAGGGATATCGGCCTGGCGGCGCTGGAGGCCGGGGGAACGACCCTGCCCGCGGACGTCGTCGAGCAGGCCGGCGCCGCCGACGGCGTCATCCTGGGCCCCGTCTCCACCTACGACTATCCGCCGCCGGAAGACGGCGGGCGCAATCCGTCGGCCGAAATCCGCAAAGGCCTGGACCTGTACGCCAACATCCGTCCCAGCCGCGGCCGGGCCGGCGTGCCCGCCCTCGCCCCGGACATGGACCTGGTGGTGGTGCGCGAGAACACGGAGGGCTTTTACGCCGACCGCAACATGTTCTCGGGCCCGGGCGAGTTCCGGCCCACCGACGACACGGCGCTGGCGGTGCGCAAGATCACCGCCGGCGCCTCGCGGCGCATCGCCGAGGTCGCGTTCGCCCTGGCCCGGCGCCGGCGCAACTCCGTGACCGTGGTCCACAAGGCCAACGTGCTGAAGGTCAGCGACGGGCTGTTCCTCGACGAAGTGCGCAAGTCCGCCCAGGGCTACCCGGACGTGGCCCTCGACGAGGTTCTCGTCGACGCCATGGCCGCCATGCTGGTGCGCCAGCCCGGCACGTACGACGTGGTGCTGACGACGAACATGTACGGCGACATCCTGTCCGACGAGGCGTCCGAGCTTGCCGGCGGGCTTGGCCTCGCCGCGTCGGTGAACGTCGGCGACGGGCACGCCGTGGCCCAGGCCGTGCACGGCTCGGCGCCCGACATCGCGGGCAGGGGAATCGCCAACCCGGCGGCCCTGATGCTTTCTACCGGCATGCTGCTCGAATGGCTCGGCGCGCGGCGGGACGCGGACGAGCTTACGGCGGCGGCGAAGCACCTGGCCGGCGCCGTCGACGCGGTGCTCGCCGATCCCGCCAACCACACCCCGGACCTGGGCGGCAGCGCGACGACTCAACAGTTCACCGACGCTGTCGCCGCGGCCATTGGCCTTACGGCCACGGGGGCTCCGCCCCCATGACCCCCGCCAGGGGATTTCAATCCCCTGGACCCCAATTAATTGGGTTCCAAGGGCCTTTGCCCCTTGGTCGGGATGAAAAGGGGCAACGCCCCTT
>JBHHXI010000090.1:0-12672 GCA_046756945.1 Rhodospirillales bacterium | reverse complement strand
GGGGACACCTTACTTAATTATTGCCCAAAATCATCATCCCGGATTGAGCCAATTAAGTAAGGTGTCCCCTTAATTGATTGCTTAATTGCTTTAATGGGTTTCATGGTTTTCCTCCGCGTCCCTTTGCGTCCTCCGCGTTAAGATTTTGAACCCAGAGGACGGGGCGGACCGCCGAGGTTTTCAAAAATCAACGGAACCGGCGCCGCGCGCAGTCCGCGGCACCTAAACGCCGTCGTCGGCCCCGTCCTCCGACGCCGGCAGTTCGACGACATCGGCGGCGGCGCGCTTGCGCCGCTTCTTCGGCCGCGCCGCGCGCCGGGGGGCGGCCGCCGCCTCTTCCGTGCGGATGCGGGCCGGGGGCGCCTCGCCGTGCTTGTCCTCGCCGAAGTAGATGGTGGTGTGGGGGAAGGGGATCTCGATCCCGAGCTCGTCGAACCTCTGTTTCATGCGCCGGTTGAACTCGCGTCCCACGGTCCACTGCTTGATCGGCGCGGTCTTGAAGCGGGCCTTGATGATAACGGCAGAATCGGCGAACTGGTCGACGCCCAGGACCTCGAAAGGCGCCAGAATCAACGGCCCGAATTCGGGGTCGTCCTGCATTTCGGCGCCGATCTCCTTGAGCACCCCGGTCACCTCGTCGGTGTCTTCCCGGTAGCCCACCCCGACCTCGAAGACGTAGTACGAGAAGTCCTTGGTCATGTTGGTGACCGTGTCGACGGCGCTGAAGGGAACGGTGTGCACCTTGCCCGAAAGATCGCGCAGCCGTATGGAGCGGATGGACAGCGCCTCGACCACGCCGGCCAGCCCGCCCACGTCGACCACGTCGCCGACGGCGATGGAATCCTCGAACAGGATGAAGGCGCCGGTGATCACGTCCTGGACCAGCTTCTGGGCGCCGAAGCCGATGGCCAGGCCGACCACGCCGGCGCCGGCCAGCAGCGGCGCGATGTCGACGCCAAGCTCCGAGAGCACGATCATGCTCACCATCACCGTCAGCACCACCAGCACCGCGTTGCGCAAAAGCGGCAACAGGGTGCGCGCCCGGGCGCTGCGCTCGACCCGGGTTCCGTCCGCATCGGTCCGGGTCAGGTAGCGCTCGATCGCCGAGCTGATCGCCTCCCAGACGATCAGCGCCAGGACCGTCACGGTGACGATGCTGAGCGTGCTTTCGGTCAACCGCCGCCCGAACGGCGTCTCCAGCCAGCCGAAGGTATCGATGCCCCAGGCCTGCAGCACGGCGAGCGCGGCGACGGCGTAGATCACCCAGCGCAGCCCCACATGCAGGACCGGCAGGTACCGGTTGGCGCGGGCCTCCAGGGTCGGGAAGCGCGTCTTGACCTCTTCTTTGACGGCGAAGCCGCGCCTCACGCCCCGCCGCAGCCCATACGCCGCCAGCCCCGCCACGGTCAGGATCGCCGCCGTGGCGATGGTGGCGCGGGCCATGAACTGGAACCCGCCCTCGACGCCCAGCGCCCAGACGCCGTACACGCCGGCGACGTAGATGATGGCGGGCACATGCCAGATGTCGGCGAACCGGGCGCGCAGGGTGCGCACGCCGAACCGGCCCGGCCCCGCATCGGCGGCGCCGCGCACCCAGCCGGCGACGGCGGCGCGGTTCTGAAGGACGAAAACGACCACCATGCCGGTGACCAGCAGGCCGAGCAGGTGCAGCAGGCCGGCGTGGCCGCCCGCGGGCAGGCCGAGAAGCAATGCCGCCTCGGCCAGGAAGTAGCCGGCCACCGTCACCCAGACCAGGCGCCGGGTCCAGATGAACAGGTAGTTGGCGGTCTCGCCGCCGATCGGCAGCACCCGCAGGGACGGCACCGCCGGCACCAGCAGCATGCGCGCCACCACCAACGTTGCCCGCACGATCAGGTAGGCGTTGATGACGGTGAGCGCCACCACGTAGACCTCGGGCCCGGGCTGGGTCAGCGGCAGCGCGCCGTACGCGGCGCCGGCGAAGGCGGCGATGGGGACGACGTCGAGCACCGTGCGTCCGGCGAGCACGGGTATGCGCACCAACAGGCTGTCGGTATCCCGGCCCTCCAGCGCCCGGCGCGTGCGCCCGAGCAGGAACCGCACCAGACGCTGGGCGCCCCAGCCGACGGCCAGAACCAGCGCCAGCTTGAAAAGGAGGCCCTGCCACAAGGCGCGGGCGTCGGGGTCGCCCGCCTGGGCGCGCAACCACGCCGCCAGCCCCGGCAGGTCGCTCAAGGTTTGCACCGCCGCGGCCAACCGGCCGCTGCTTTTCTTGACGTTCTCCGAAAGCCGGTCGATGAAACCGGCGCCCAGGCTTTCGACGGCCGGTTCTTCGGTGACGCCCTTCTGCGCCGCGATCAGGGCCCGGATGCGGGCGACGAGCCGCTTGCGCCCGGCCTCGTCCTCGATGGTGGCGACCAGGGCCTCCAGGTCGCCCATGGAAACCTCGGCCGTGGTCCCCGCCGGGGCCACGCCGCCGTCTGCCGCCTGCCCGACGGCGGGCGCCGGCAGAAGGAGGCCAAATATCAGGACCGCCGTCGGGGCTGAGATGAGACTCGAAAACCGTTTCCGGTGCATGCGCACGACCCGGCTTGCCAATGGCGGGCGAGAGTACCCGGCCCGTTCCACCCTGTCACACATTTTGCAAAAGCCGGACCCCGACCCGCGAATGCCGGACCACGACACCCGCCCCAGGTTTGACTATATACACCCGAAGCCATCGCCGGACGGGGTTTCCGGACCCCCATACCGGACACGGCCCGTTTGCGGTTCCTGGCGGTCGTTAAGGATATCGTAAAACGCTTGCCATATTTGAGATGGATGCATCCGCTGGCGCGCCGGGTCGCCGCCGCAGGGCGCCGGGGTCGCGAAGGGCGTTTAAGGGAATAGCGCTTGCATGTCGGCTTTTTCGCAGGCAAGAACGTCCGCGCTTCGCGGTGTCGCCGGCCATTCGGCGGGCCGCCGGCCCGAGGCCGACGTGTCCTGGAACCGGAGAGCATCGAGGTGAGCACGAAAGAATCCGCGCTGCCGTCCGCCCTCACGCACCGCAGCGAACTGGCGGCCCGCCTGGAGGGAAAGCGGCTTGCCGTGTTCCTCGATTTCGACGGCACGCTGGCGCCCGTCGTCGACCGCCCGGACATGGCCGCGCTCTCCGATTCCATGCGCCGGATCGTCAGCACCCTGGCCGATCGCTGTCCGGTCATCGTCATCAGCGGGCGCGACCGCAAGGACGTGCATGAACGGGTCGGACTGGACAACCTGGTCTACGCCGGCAGTCACGGCTTCGACATCGCCTGGCCGGACAACGGCACGGAACCGCTCGCCGACTGCACCAGGTTCCATGACCTCCTGGAGGAGGTTGGCGCGGCGCTGGAGCGTAAACTGGGGCCGGTGGACGGGGCTATCATCGAACCCAAGTCGTGCTCCGTCGCCGTCCACTACCGCCTGACCAACGATGCCGGCGCGATTGCGGTCAAGGCCGCCGTCGAGGGCCTCCTGGCGAACTATCCGCGCCTGCGCGGCGTTTCCGGAAAGAAGGTCTACGAGATTCTGCCGGGGCTCAATTGGGACAAGGGCAAGGCGGTGTTGTGGATGCTGAGGGCGCTGGATCTCGACGGACCCGACGTGATGCCCGTTTACGTCGGCGACGACATCACCGACGAGGACGCGTTCAACGCCCTCGAGGGGCGGGGCGTCCGCGTCTACGTCAGCGACGGGGTGGACGGCGGCGCGCCGCCCGCCGCCGACTACTCGGTGAAGGACCCGGACGAAGTGGGGATTCTGCTCACGTTTCTCGCCGATCGGGCAAACGGCGGCGCGCTTCAGAAACGGTATCCGTAGCGGATTCCCGCGTTTTCCAGGCCCTCGTTCTGGTCGCAGATCTTGGCGTTGGAAATGTGGTCCAGGTGCAGCATCACCGAATGGGGGCCGGCGAACTTGTACCCGACGGCGACGGATTCGCGGAACAGGAGGCGGCACCCCAGTTCCTTCTTGGTCCGGCCCACCGTATTCGTCGTCAATTCACCGTCGTGGACCGCGCCGCCGAGACTGAATTCCGCGAAGAAGCGGCGCCAGAACCCATACTCCCAGGTCAGCCCCAGATAGGCCTGGCTGGTGTCGCCGGCGGTGTTGCCGGTCAAACCGATATGGGGCCGGGGCGACCAGATGACGTCGAGAAAATCCGGCGACACGAACAGGAGCTCCAGGTTGATGTCGGGGCCGTCCTCCTTGTTGCTGCTGAACGGCCCCTGGTCGTGGGCCAGGAGACCGACGCGGACCTCGGAGAAGATGCCCCCGATGCCGGGGCCTGCGTCGGGCGGCGGCGCCCGGCGGGGCGCCGGTTCGGGCGCCAGTTCGGGCAACGGGCGTCTTTTCCGTTTTTCGGTGACCGCCTTCGGCTTCGGCTTCAGCGTCGGCGCCGGCCTGGACCGTGGCGCCACCACGGGTTGGGGTGGCGGCACAGGCGCGGCCTGGGGTGCCAGCGGATAGGGCTCGTTGAGAAACCTGTCCATGTCGTAGCCGGGGCCCGACGGCGCCGCCATGGCGCCGGACGCGCAGAGAGCCAGGACCGCGGCGACGCCGGCAGGTCCGATGAGAAACGGTTTCACGCTTGCCCCCCCAGTTCTTGTTCGCCCTGGCCCGACAGGTATGCGGTCGAGAACGTTGCGCCTCCGCGGCGCCGGGCGTTGCCGGCACCGGCGATCGAGACCCCCGTAGTCAGGACACTGCATTTCTACCGCCCCGACTGTATGATTGTCCAGTGGCGGGGCGGTGCGCGGCCGCCGCGGTTGTGACGCCCCGGCGAGGTGCCGGTTGAGAAAGAACAGACGTCAAGACGGTGAGCGGGACGCCGCCCCGGGCGGGGGCGCCAGGGGCGGGCTGTTCAGCCGCCTGTTCGGCCGGCAACGCGGGCCCCGCCCCGAGCGCATCGAGATCCGCGTCGCCGCCATCGCCGATCAGGCCGGCGCCGACCGCAGCCGCCACGTGGTCGCCGCACTCGGGAAACCAAGGGGCGTGCGGGTCCGTCCCCTGACAAGGGCGTTGGCTGCGGACGCCGCCGGGTCACCGGCGGAATGGCTGGCGGCGGCGGCCGCCGCCCGGCAATGGCTGGCGCGGGAGGGCGCCGACCTTTTGATCTGGGGCGAAATTCCGGCGCCGGGGACGACGCTGCACCTCAGGTTCGTCTCCGCGGCCGTCGAGGAAGAGGACCTGCCCGGGGGCTTCAGCGCCGCCACCACCCTCAACCTGCCGGTTGATTTCGGCCCCGAATTCGCTCCCCTCCTCCTTGCCGTGAGCCTTGCCGCGACGACGCCGGGGAGCGAAGGCAAGCGCCTGCGCCTCGGCCAGGCGCTGCCCGACGCGCTGTACGCCGCCATGCCCTGCGTCCACAACCTGCCGGCCGACCTGACGGCGCGGGAGCGGGCGGCCATCCACATGTGTTACGGCAACGCCCTGGCCACGCTGGCCAACCGGGGGGGCAACCGGGACCTCTATCAGGTGGCGGCCCAGACCTACCAGGCATCCCTGGAAAACCGGTCCAGGGAGGACGATCCGCTCGATTGGGCGCTGACCAGGAAACATCTGGGCGCGGTCCTCCAGGTCCTGGCCGAGCGCACCAACGACGCCGACACGCTCGCCGCCGCCGCCGACGCCTTGCGCGGCGCCCTCGACGTGCTGACCCGGGCCGAGTCCCCGCGCGCCTGGGCGGCGACGCAGAACCGGCTGGGTCAGGTGCTCTACAGGCTCGATTCGCGGACCGGCGAGGGCGATATCCTGAGAGAGTCGCTCAACGCCTTCCAGGCGGCGCTCATGGTGTTCACGCGCGGCAAAACGCCCCTTCTCTGGGCCGAGGTCATGAGCAACTTCGCCCAGGCGGCCCAGGTTCTCGGCCAGCAGCACCGCAACACGGAAGTGCTGACCAAGGCCGCCGACGCCTGCCGCGCCGCCCTGACGGTGCGCACGCGGGACGCCGCCCCCCTGCCCTTTGCGGCGACCCAGAACAATCTGGGCTCGGCCCTGTTCCTGCTTGGCCGGCTGACCGGTGAATCGGCCCATCTGGAGGGTGCGGCCAAGGCCTTCGAAACGGCGCGCGCCGTCTATACCGAGCACGGCGCCGACGCCATGGCCGCGGTCACGGAAAAGAACCTGTCCCACGTCGAGCGCCTGCTCGGCGGGCCGGCGGCGGCGCGACGCCACGACACCGACGGGAAAGGCGCGGACCGCCCGCCCGCCCATGGGCGGAGGCCGGCCAGGCCGGGGAAAAAGCGCAGACGCCGCGGGTGATCATCGGCCGAGCGGGATGCGTGGGCCACCGCGGCGGCCGTTTGCGTGCCAGCCGCCACGACATCGCGGGATTACGCCCCCATGGATCAGTTTTTCTGGCTCCCCTCCCCGCCTTCGGTGAAAAACTCGGCCAGATCGAAGGGAAAGTTGGCGTTCCCTCGGTCGGCCGACGGCGAGGGTCCGTGGGCGATCAGCGCCGCGTTGGCCTGGGTGCGGGCGTCGGCCGCCCGGGCGGCGCCTCCCTGGCGGGCCGCGTCCGCGTGCCGGATCCGCTCGGTGACGCCGCGGACCCCGATCGTCTGGATAAGGTCCTCCATCCTGTCCAGGGAGAGCGGCGCGCCCTTCCTGGCGCAGAAGTATCCGAAGAGGACCTTGCTGGGACGGTTTTCGGGGTCGTCGCCCCTCGGTTCCCACTCGGTGGCGAACCCGAAGCACGCCCGGTCTGCTCCGACAAGCCTGTAGGGCTTGTAGAAAAACGTCCCCACGGGCGCCTCGATCCTTTGCGAATCGTCCCAGGCCTTGGCGTATTTCCTGTTCAGGTTCCACGTCTCCACCATGTCGTCGACCATGAACTGGTAATTCAGGACAACCGTGAACACCGGAGTGGTGGTGGTGGAGTAGATGATTTCCGCCTGGGCGCCGCCGCCCCGGAACAGGGCGTACTCTTCGCGCTGCCAGATGTCGGTGAACCTCACCCGCTCGGGCGCGGCTCCGCGGAACACGTCGGCGGCGAAAACGATGCGCCCGTCGCCGGCTCCAACCCGTTCGATGGTGGGCCGCTGATAATCGGAGACGGCGCATCCGCCCAGCACCGCCAACGAAACCGCGGCGGCCACGATGGGGCGGGACACATTGGGGAATTTTTCACGCATGGGCTCTCTCCTGGTTGGTCGGCCCGTGGACCGGAATTATATCCCCGGACGCCGCGACGGAGGGGTAATTTCGCCTCAATTGATCGTGAGCGCGCCGGCCGCCTGCCCGCGGCGTGGACCCGCCGACAGCCATTCCGCTTGCTTCGCCGGCGGGGCCCGTTAAACATGGCCGCTGATCCATCGGGAAAAAGGGGACGGGCAGTGAATTGGCGCTTGATCCCGGCCGGCATGACAGTGGCCGTCGTTCTCGCTTTCGCCCCGGCGCTGGCGAAGGAGAAAACGGACAGGCACGCGGGCTATTATTATCCGAAGCCGGCAACCGTCGAGGTCTACCGGTCCCGGGCGCGGACCCTGCCCGAAGCCAACCGCCGCCAGCGCATCGGGTTCGTCACCGGCGTGGTGAACGGAATGTTGAACCGGTCCTATCCGCCCGTGGCCGCCTTTTTCGCCAAGGGAAGCCGCGCCCAGAAACTGATCATCGTCAGCAACCAGGCCGGCCGGCTGGATACGGTCTATCGCGTCCGCGCCCTGTTGGCCACGTTGACCTCGTCGGCGCGCGCCACGCCCATCTTCCGCGAATTCAAGGTGGAAGACACCTTCAACTTTTTCGACATGGCGAAGATGCTCGGGTTCGAACTGATCACGGTCAGCGACGGCGACACCTTCACCCACCAGGTCGTGATCAAGTGACGGCCGGCCCCGGCCCGGACCGTCACACCGCTGACGGGGGTTGTCCGCCGCCACCCGGATTGTTCCTTTTGCCAAATGCATCCTGCGCGCCGTAGCGCCGGGACACCCCCGGCGCAGAGGCCGCAAAGGGCCGCGGAGGAGAGGCGGAGAAGGGGGAGAAGGTCCTATCCCACCGCCACGAGCGCCAATACGCTCACGGTCCATACCATCACACCGGCAATCGTGATTCGGACTGTCTGCTGCCACATGGTTTCCATCCCGTATTCGGGTCGATGTTGCGTGAAACGCTATATCAACACCAACCCACACGCAGTGATGGTGATCACAGGTGCCTGACAATTTTGTGGAAGGCATTCGACACGAGAGCCCCTCCCCGAAGGCAGGGCCGGGTCTTGATCACCCTATCGTGGAAAGGAAATAACAAAATATATCAACAATATAAGTCGTCTTGATAAGTTGTCTTGCCCCTGCATTTCTTGATAGACGCCCACTCCCTGATGGTGCGGCGAACGGCAAGGCTACCTTGGATTTGCCGCGTCTGAATTTGGCGTATTACATATGCAGGGCGGATATGATATGGTGCGCACCCAATAATACGGACAAAAAACGTATGAATTGTCCCAGGTTTTACGTCCAGGGGGGTTGGGCGAGACGGGGCGCGCCACTTGTTCTGATTTCCGTTCTGCTCGGCGCATGCTCCATTCCCATGCCGTTGAAGTTCACGTCGTGGGCTTTGGACGGCATTGCCTACCTGACGACGGAGAAATCCGTCACCGACCACGGCATATCGCTGGTGGCGCGCCAGGACTGCGCGTTGTGGCGCGGCATCACGGGCGAACAGATCTGCCGGAGCGAAGACGAGACCGCGATCGCGGTGGCCGACGCCGAAGGCCAAGCCGTTGGCAACGCCGAGGGCGGGTATTCATCCGACACCTGGACGTTGGTGGCCCTGGCACCGGCGTCGGGACCGGCCGGCCCGGATGCGGCGGCGTTTTGGGCGGCGGACGAGCCATGCGGGGGATATGGGGAGTGCCGACAGGGCGACGGCCGCCTGGCGCAACCGCCGGACCTTGTCCTCGCCCACCGGCCCGCCGTTGTGCGCCGCCGTCTCGATCCCTTGCCGGCCCGCGGCCCGGCTTCCGACACGTGGCTCGGACCAGGCGTTCAAGCGTTGATCGAAGGGCTGCGCGGGGACGCCCCGGACCCCGCATTCAAGCTCGACTCGGGCGACTGATTTCGGTCCGGGTCCGCCCGCCGGACCTCGCCCACACTAGCCCGGAACTGACTCAGGTGCGGCCGCCGTACCCCAGCATCTCGACGATCTTTTCCAGCCGCGCCCGGTCCAGGATATAGAGATTGCGTCCCTTGCGGCGAACGATTCCGCCCTGGCGGAGTTGGCGCAATGCACGGGCCACCGTTTCCCGCGCCGTGCTCGTGCGGCCGCCGATCTCGCGCTCGGAGGGAACCGGGCGTACGATCCATAGGTCCGGCGAAGCCGCGTCGGGCACGGCCAGACGCAGGATTTCCCCGTACACCCGCTGCATGGCGCCCAGCGTGCTCAGGTCCATGATGCGCTCGGTGGACGCCCGGACCACGCCGACAAGCCGCTCCAGGACGCGGAACGCTATCTCGCCGCGCCGGTGCAACAGGTCTAGAAAGACATTGGCCGGCAGAAAGGCGAGAAGCGAGTCCTCGATGGCCTGCACGCTCGCCGAGCGGGGCAGCGCGTCGATGGCCGCGAGTTCGCCGAAATACTCGCCCGCGACGAGGGTGGCGAACGCGATTTCCCGGCCCGAAAGCGTGTAATTGACGACCCGCACCGTTCCCTGGGCGACGAAGAATATCTCCCGGCTCGTGCTTTCCCGGTCGAAGACCATCTGCCGGGTCTTGTACCGGCGCCACTGGCAGCGGTTTTCGATTCGGCCCCGTTCACCTTCGTCGAGCCCTTCAAACAGGGCGATTCCGGCCAACGTGTTTGCCCCGGCGTCGTCCACGCCCCCCCCTCGTCACGGTCCAGGGTGCGCCAGCCCCGGCGGAGTCCCGTCCCGGACGCTTCCGCCAGGTTGGTGAAGCACCGTCAGATTGCAACCAACCGAGGTAGAGAAAAGTATCTCAACCGGTGACCGTGGACAAGCCCCCCCGGCGCCACGCGGCGGCGCGAGACCTCGGTTCAGGATCCGCCACCCCCATGGCCCATGTCGACCGCCTGCACGGCGAGGCATATCATCGACCGGCATGCGTGTTGTGCCGAACCGCGAACGAGGGCAAGATTTGCCATCATGGGTCGCCTTGCACTCGCCGCCGCCCTGGTGCTGGTATTGACGGCCGACGCCCGGGCCGACCTCAGCGCCGGTATCAGCGCCTACAAACGGGGCGACTACGCCATCGCCCTGGCCGAGTTCAGGCAGGCGGCGGAGCAGGGGTCCGTGGTCGCGCAGGTCAACCTCGCCGCCATGTACTACAAGGGAAAGGGCGTTCCCCGGAACGACGCCGAGGCGGCAAAGTGGTACCGCAAGGCGGCCGATCAGGGGGACGCCGTGGCCCAGAACAACATTGGCCTCATGTACGACAACGGGCGGGGCGTTCCCCAGGATTACGGCGAGGCGGTGAAGTGGTATCGGCGCGCCGCCGAGCAGGGCCAAACCGGCGCCCAGTTCAACCTGGGTGTCATGTACCGAAACGGCCTCGGCATCGCGCCGGACCCGGCCGAGGCGGCCATTTGGTTCCAGCGCGCCGCCGAATCCGGCCTCGCCGAGGCCCAGTACACCATGGGGCGGATGCGTCATCTCGGCGTCGTCCTCGTCCGTGACGACCGCCGGGCGCTCGCATGGTACCGCAGGGCCGCGGCCCAGGGTCACCCGAAAGCCAAATACCACGCGAACGCGCTGGGCGCGGCCGGCGTGACGCCGCTGCCGCCCTCGCCCGATCCGGAGTTGGCGCCGGACCCCGCCGCCCCCGGGGGGACAGGGGGGTTGTCCGCCCGGCAACGATATGCGGGGGGCGCCCCCGCGGCCCCCGCGGGGAAACGGGGGGTGTCCCCCCGGCAACGATATGCGGGGGACGCCCCCGGGCCGCCGGCCGGCCCGGAGCCGAAGGTGTTTCCCGCGCCGGCCGCCTCGGCAACCCCCGCGCCGGCGCCGCCCGAAGCGGGCGCCTTCCGCATCCAGCTCGGGGCCCTGGATTCCGCCACCGCGGCCGAGGCCGAGTGGCGGCGGCTCAGGCGCCGCCATCGGGACCTGCTGGAAGCGTTGCGGCCCCGGGTTCAACGGGCGGACCTGGGCGGCAAGGGCGTGTTCTACCGGCTGCAGGCCGGCCCGCTGGCCAGCGCCGGCCGGGCCAGGGGTCTGTGCAAGACGCTGGCCCGGCGCAACGTCCCGTGCCTGGTGATCACGCCGTGAGGCGCTGGCGGGGCGCGGTCCGGGGACATTGGTATAACCGGCCGTCCTTCCATGGAACCGGCGTCCGTTGTGTGCTAGGTGTGCGGGAGGGTGTGTGCTCGATGGGCGGCGCGGCGCGGGAATGATAAACGCCCGGTTGACCCCGGCGACCGCCCGGCGGCAGGGAAACGATGAACATGGATCAAGACGCGGACAAGCGCCGCCATGCGCGGCGCGCCGTTTCCAGGCCCGCCCGCGCCGTCGCCGGCGCCCGGGAGCTCACCGGGACCGTCACGGACCTGTCGGCGGGCGGTGCGGCCCTGCACCTGGATTCCCCGGCGGAGAATCTCGACGACGACGCCTTGATCGACCTTTACATCGAGGACATGGACCCGCTGCCCGGCCATCTGGCGCGCACCTTCGAAGACGGCATCGCCGTTGAATTCGACCTCGATGAGGCCGAGGAGGATCGTCTGCTCGCCGAGGTCATGGAGATGCACGACGCCATGCGCTCGGAGGATCCTTAGGCCGGCGCCGCGCTGGTCGCCGGCCCTTTCGGCGCTTCACGAACGTTGCCGTGCGCTGTGCCGTCAGTTCAATAAGTTGCCGATCGCCATCAGCAGGCCGAAGAAGACCAGGGCCGCGGCGACGACGACCAGCCGCAGGACCGGCTCGCTATAGGCGAGGCGGGCCAGGCGGTGGCTGGCGCGGGCGTCCTTCAGGTAGAAGAGGCCGAGCACCGCGGCGAACAGAGCCAATCCGGTCAGCAGTATGGTCATGGCTTTATCGACGCCGGGGGGCCGGCCGTCCATTAATTCCGGCGGGAAAGGGCCTCGAAATGCGTTCCCGTGGTCACGTGACGGCCACCCGGCGCCTCGATCGTCCGGCGCAGGCCCCGGCAACTCCCTGAAAACATTGGCGCGCCCGGAGAGACTCGAACTCCCAACCTTCTGATCCGTAGTCAGATGCTCTATCCAATTGAGCTACGGGCGCATTCCCGGCGCAGGGCGTCGTCGAGGGCCATGGGAAAGGGTGGGGGAACGTACTCCAGGGCCACGGCGAAGGCAAGCGTCCGGGAAGCCTGTCCGGGCGCGGAAAATCGGTCCTTGTCGCGCCATTAACCTTTGAGTAGTATCCCAAAGAATAAGATGGGGCAGGGTATTAACTTTACTCCCTTTCTAATAGTCGTCCCAGGGTTGGCTGCGTTTGTTGCAGCCATCAAAGGCGAAGCCGCAAACATGGTTTTTTCCAAGTTTCGGATCCTCGTAGTCGCGGCGGCCCTGTTGTCGCCCGCTTGTACGTTTGCCGACGAGAGCCTGTGGCCGTCCCTGACCGGCGCCGAGCCGGGTGGGGCCAAAGCGACGCAGCAGGCGCAAAAACAGGAACAACCGAAACCGAAGAAAGCGCCGGTGGCGGCCAAACCGACGCTCCAGGCAGAGGGTAAACCGCTGGTCCGGCCGACGGCCAAACCG
>JBHHXI010000089.1:0-12837 GCA_046756945.1 Rhodospirillales bacterium | reverse complement strand
GGGATTATACCGCACGCCAAGGACGCCGACGCGCCCGCCCGGCGCTTGAGGAAGCCTGGAGGAAAAAAATGCTTGTGAGGTCCCGCAGTAACTGGAAACCACCAACCACCGCGCGGATGGCCTGCCGCGCGCGGCCGGCAAGAGCCGCCCTGGAGGACCCCATGCGGAGGGTCGCGGCCGCCATCCCCCTGGCGCTGACGCTGGCGTTCCTCGTCGCCGCCTGTGCGCCGACGATCCTTCCGATGAAGCCGGGGACCAGCTTCCGCGATTGCCCGGAGTGCCCGGAGATGATCGTGGTCGCGGCCGGCAGCTTCATGATGGGAGCGTCCGGGAGCGAGGCCGACGGCATGGCGGGAGGCACCCACCATGTGCAGTGGGAGTCGGAGCAGCCCCCGCACACGGTGACCATAGACCGCCCGTTCGCCCTTGGGACGTCCAAGGTGACACGGGGGGATTTTGCCGCCTTTGTACAGGAAACCGGGTACGGCGACATCGAGTCCTGCTACCGCTGGAACGGCCACCGGTTGGCGTTGGCCATCGGCACGAACTGGCGTAATCCCGGGTCGGCGCAGACCGACCGTGACCCGGTGGTGTGCGTGAGCTGGCATGACGCGCGGGCGTATGCGTACTGGTTGAGCCGGAAGACCGGGAAACGGTATCGCCTGCTGTCCGAGGCCGAGTGGGAGTACGTGGCGCGGTCCGATACGATTACGACAGCGGACGCAACGGCCCGGCCCAACGGGTTCGGCGTACACGAAATGTTTGGCGGCGTCGGCGAATGGCTGAAGGACTGCTGGCACGACACCTATGACGGCGCGCCCAGCGACGGCAGCGTGTGGAAAGCGGAGGGCCGGTGCGACGACAGGGTCCTGCGCGGCGGGTCCCCGTATTCCGCGCCGCAGCGGTTCCGCCCTTCCTACCGGAGCCGTTTCAACCCGTTCCTGCGCTCCGTCGACATCGGGTTCCGCGTCGCCCGGATGCTCGACCGCAACGGTCGCTAGGGTAAGGCCGACACCACCCAGGGCCGGGCGGCGCGGCCCGGCGGCCCCTCAGCCGCGGATGCGTTCGATCAGCGCCAGGATACGCCGGGCCTTGTCGACCACGGGGTAGTCGACGAACCGGCCGTCCACCTGGATCGAGGCCGAGCCCGCGGATTCCGCCGCCTCGAACGCGGCGACGATCTTTTCCGCCTCGGCCACCTCTTCGGCGCCGGGGGTGAATATGTCGTTCACCGGCGCGATCTGGTCGGGGTGGATGCACAGCTTGCCCTGGAAGCCGAGGTCGCGGGCCGTGGTCGCCGAGCGCCTCAGGTTTTCGTCGTCGCGGATATGGACGAAGACCGTGTCGACGGGGGGCTCGATCCGGGCGACGCGGGACGCCAGCACGATGGCCGCCCGGGCGTGGGCGAGCTCGCCTTCGTCCACCGACCACCGCATGCCCATGTCGAGGGTGAAATCGGCGGCGCCGAAGGAAAGCCGCCGGGTGCGCGTGCCGGCGCCGGCGATTTCCGCCGCCGCGTCCAGGCCGCGGCCGGTCTCGATGATGGGCATGAGGTCGATGGCGCCCGGCGCCATGCCGCGGTCCCGCTCGAGCTGGGCCAGCAGCCAGTCCACGGACTGGAGCTGGGCCGGCGTCTCCACCATGGGCAGCACGATGCCGTCGAGCCACGGTCCGGTGACGGCGAGGATGTCGCCGTAGCAGAAGGGGGTCCCGTAGGCGTTGACGCGCACGTAGCCGGGACAGGTCCGGGGCCGTTTCAAGGCGTCTGCCACCGCGCCCCGGGTGTCGGCCTTCTCGGCGACCGGCACGGCGTCCTCCAGGTCGAGGATCACCGCGTCGGCGCCGGCCGCGAAGACCTTGACACGCCGGCGCGGATGGTTGCCGGGCGCGAACAGGAACGTGCGGAAGGGTCCCGTCATCGTCGGCTCTCCGTGCATGTGGGCCGCCTACATACACCCTAACGGGGGCGAAGCAGGGGAAAAGATATAAAACCACGGAGCGCACAGAGCACACAGAGGTTTTCACAGAGACAAGCGGATACGGCGCGACGCGCCGCTTTTAATGTCCCCCTATGTTTCCGCCTCTCTGCTCTTTGCGCCCTCGGCACCTCCCCCCTCTTCTTCGCGCTGCGCTCCTCTGCGTCCCTTTGCGTCCTCGGCGTTGTAAGTCAAAACGCCGAGGACGCGGAGGATCGCCGAGGGAATTCAAAGACAAGGGTGCCGTCACGGCGCGACAGCGAACCAGCACTGCGCCCTGGCAAAGCGCGTAAATGTTCTTCTCCGTGGTCTCTGTGATCTCTGCGGTGAAATTCAAACCGCGAAAAACCAGAGGAACGCCGGGGCGGCCTGGCCCGGGCGTTGAAATAGTTGAATATCCCCCCTTTTTTTGTCAGTCGTCGCCTGGCGCGCCGCCGCGGTCGAGCGGCAGGGCCGTGCGGTACTTCACCTGTTTCAACGCGAAGCTCGACTTGATGGAGGCGATCCCCGGCACCCGGGTCAGGTGGTCCATGAGGAACCGTTCATAGGCCATCAGGTCGGGGACGACGACGCGCAGCAGGAAATCGGCCTCGCCGGTCATCAGGTAGCACTCCATGACCTCCGGGCGTTCCCGGACGGCGTTCTGGAACACCTCGAGCTGCCGTTCCACCTGTTTCTCCAGGCTGACGCTGACGAAGACGCTGACCATCAGGCCGACACTGGCGGCGTCGATCAGGGTGACGTAGCCGGAGATCACCCCGCTTTCCTCGAGCTCGCGCACCCGGCGCCAGCACGGCGAGGCCGAGATGCCGACCCGGGCGGCCAGATCCACGTTCGAGATGCGGGCGTTGTCCTGCAGGTGCCCGAGGATGCGGCGGTCGATGGCGTCGAGTTGCCGGTGAGGCATAATCTTCCTTAAAATCCCATAATTTTTGCAATTTATTGTTAATTGCTAGCCTCTGTCGGGAGATTTCGCAAGATATTCCGCACAGTTTGGAATTATAATTCCAGACGTTTCCGCCACAGGACGCCGTTCGTCATGACCGCAACCCAGTCCCTGGCCCGCGCGGAGCCTGTCCCTTTTTCCGACGCCGAACGCATCGCCTGCCTGCGCGAGGTCGAGCGCAAGGTGCTGTGGCTGTCGGCGTGGATGATCCATCACGCCAACCACGTGCGGCCGCGCCCGGACGCATTGAAGGTGGGCGGCCACCAGGCCTCGTGCGCCTCGGTGGCGACATTGATGACGGCCCTTTACATGCACGCGCTCCGGCCCAGGGACCGGGTCGCCGTCAAGCCCCATGCGAGCCCGGTCTTCCATGCCATCCAGTACCTGCTCGGCCGCCAGGGCCGCGCCATGGTGGAGGGGTTCCGCGCCATGGGCGGGGCCCAGTCCTATCCCTCGCGGACCAAGGACGGCGACGACGTGGACTTCTCCACCGGGTCCGTCGGCCTGGGCGCGGCGATCACCGTCTTCGCCTCGCTGACCCAGGACTACCTCAGGGCCCGCGAGTTCATCCCCCGGAGCGACCCCCCGGCCCGCATGGTAGCCGTCCTCGGCGACGCCGAGATCGACGAGGGCAACGTCTTCGAGGCCCTGCTCGAGGGCTGGAAGCACGAACTCCGCAACACCTGGTGGATCATCGACTACAACCGCCAGAGCCTGGACAGCATCGTCAGCGACCGCCTGTTCTACCGCATCGAGCGCATGTTCCGCATGACCGGGTGGAACGTGATCACGCTGAAATACGGCAGGAAGATGCTGGAGGCCTTCGCGCTGCCCGGCGGCAAGGCGCTCAAGCGCTGGATCGACGCCTGCCCCAATTCGCTGTACAGCGCGCTGACGTTCCAGGGCGGCCCGGCGTGGCGCAAGCGGCTTGCCGAGGATCTCGCCGGCGAGGCGGACGTGCCGGCGCTGCTGGCGCGCTACGACGACCGGGCGTTGTCGGCGGTGATGACCAACCTCGCCGGCCACGACATGGAAACCGTGGTCGAGGCCTTCGACAGCGTCGACGACGACACGCCGACGTGTTTCATCGCCTACACCATCAAGGGCTACGGCCTGCCGCTCGCGGGCCACAAGGACAACCACGCGGGCCTGCTCAGCCCCGACCAGATGGAGGCCTTCCAGGCCGGGATGAACGTGCCCAAGGGCGCCGAATGGGACGCCTTCGCCGGCCTCGCGATGGCGCCCGAACGCCTCCAGGGCTTCCTCGCCTCGGTGCCGTTCAACGGCGCCGCCGGGCGCCGCCACGCCAGCGCCGCCGTTCCCGTGCCCCGGCGGCTGGAGTTCCGCGCCGCGCACCGGATGTCGACCCAGGAGGCCTTCGGGCGCATCCTGAACGACCTCGGGCGCGGCGACACGGCGCTGGCCGACAGCATCGTCACCGCCTCGCCCGACGTGACCGTCTCCACCAGTCTCGGCGGCTGGGTCAACCAGCGCGGGCTGTTCAGCCGCTTTCGCCAGGCCGACGTGTTCCGCGACGAACGGGTGGTCTCGGCCCAGAAGTGGGCGATGGCGCGCAGCGGCCAGCACATCGAGCTCGGCATCGCCGAGAACAACCTGTTCCTGCTGCTGGCGGCGCTGGGACTGGCCGGACCGTTGTTCGGCCGCCGCCTGCTCCCCGTCGGCACCCTCTACGACACGTTCATCGGGCGCGGCCTGGACGCGTTGAACTACGCCTGCTACCAGGACGCCCGGTTGATGATGGTGGCGACGCCGTCGGGCATCACGCTGGCGCCGGAGGGCGGGGCGCACCAGTCCATCGGCACGCCGCTGATCGGCGTCGCCCAGCCCGGGCTGGCGGCCTTCGAGCCGGCCTACGCGGACGAGCTGGCGCACATCATGTGCTGGGGCTTCCGCCACATGCAGAAGAAGGACGGCGGGTCGGTGTACCTGCGCCTGTCGTCCCACCCCCTGGCGCAGCCCGAACGCACGATCTCCGATGCGCTCAGGGACGACATCATCGCCGGCGCCTATTGGCGGACGGCCCCCGGCGACGGCGCCACCCTCGCCATCGTCTATTCCGGCGCCGTCGCCGGGGAGGCGCACGAGGCGTTCGAGCGGCTGCGCGAAACCGTCCCCGGCGCCGGGCTGCTGGCGGTGACGTCGGCGGACCGGCTGCATGGGGGCTGGAGGGCCGCCGGCGACGGGAACGGGGAACCGGCATCCCACATCGAGGGCCTGCTGGCGCCCCTGGCGCCGTCGGCGACCCTGGTTACCGTGCTCGACGGCCATCCGCTGACGCTTTCGTGGCTGGGCTCGGTCGCCGGCCACCGGGTGGTGCCGCTCGGCGTCGACCGCTTCGGCCAGTGCGGCACGGTTTCCGGGCTGTACCGGGAATACGGGATCGACGCAGACGCCATCGTCGCCGCGTGTGCGCGCAGTTAAGGGGCGTTGCCCCTTTTGATCCCCACCAAGGGCCGGCGGCCCTTGGAACCCGATAAGGTCATGTGCTCATAAACGAGAGTTGGGTCAGCGGCGGCGCGGTCACAGGAAACTTTTGCGCGATTGCCAGTCCCGAAGCATGAGTTCACCCCAAAATGGAATTGCCGCAATTTTTTCCTGGGTCATGCCTGCGTTGGCACCCTCGGCAACTTCGTCATGATCGAGACCGAGAAGCGGAGAAAACTCCAACAGCAAAAAATTCCTCAGGTTCGATCCGTAACAAATAATGTCGGATCCCCATACGGATAAAACCGGATTTCCTGCCTCGAGTGAATTCGCCAACAGATAGCGGTGCCCCGTGATCGGTATCAGCTTGGGTGCCGTCGCCACAAGCCGAGCAACCTTATTGTGGACGTCGGTGACCTCGCCTGGTCGCCCTCCCCAATTGTCGGGCCATAGGGAGTTTTCTTCGACGTCGAACAGCAACCCCTCCAACGGCCAGTTCAATGCATCAATGATTGCCTCATCGTCGTTTCGCCAATCAAAATAGGACGGTGCATCATCTTCTTCCCTCAAATCGTAAGGCGGGTCGTCGTTCCAACCGACGCAATACCTGCCGCGATCGGGTGCGTTGAGGATGGAAAGAAACCGGCGACAGTCTGTCGGGAACTTCAGTCCCCAATGCCCTTCGAGAGCATCAATCCGTGGCTCGTCCAGACCGGTCTGCCATCGGGTGCCGGTTCGCCACACCCGTTAACGAGTTCATGACCTAACGGGGTCCAGGGGTTAACCCCTGGCGGGGGGCGTGGGGGGCGGCGCCCCCGCCATGGCCGTAAGGCCACAATTCGTTAATTACAGGGAATCTTCGGTCTACCGCCCGTGAATCACGCCGCGATCAGGGAGCGCAGCCTGCGCACCGCCGCGTCGGGCGCGGTGAGGACGCGGCGATGGGGAAGCCCGGCGACGGCGGCGGCCGCCCGCGCCATGGAGAACTGGGCCAGGACCAGGGCGTCGCAGTCCGCCAGGTCTTCGGCGGCGCCGGCGATGAGGGCGTCGTGCTCGCCGGCGCGCCCCGCCCGCAGCGCGTCCAGGGCGCCGGGCACGTGGCGCAGGTCGATCTCCGGCGTGAGGCCCCGGCGCGCCGCCGCCGCTTCGATTTCGGCGCCGAGGGAGTCGATCGTCGGGGCGAAGGTGGCGAGGCCGCCGATGCGCGGTCCCGCCGACAGGGCTTCGTCGATCATCGCCTCGTCGGGCTTGAGCACCGGCACCGGCAGCCCGTTTCGCGCTTCCCCGATGGCGGCGCCGAAGGCGGAACAGGTGAACAGGATGCCGTCGGCCCCGCAATCCACCGCATAGCGGGCGAGGTGCCCCATGCGGGTCGCGAAGTCGGGGGTCAGGGCGCCGGCCCGGGCCAGGTCTCCGCTCAGGGACTCATCGGTCAGGTTGACCGTCCGGGCTTCCGGCCACAGGCGCGAGAACGCGTCCGCGACCGTGTCCCTGGCAAAGGTCACCGCGTGGATCAGGGCGATGCGGGGCGGGGCCATGGCGCGTTCCTTCTCCGCCGGCGCATGCCCGAACGGGGCACCGGCGATGACCCGGGGTATCGGATACGGGACGGCAACACAAGGGCCGTGCCAGCCCCCGGTCGCGCCGCCGCCGGGCGCCGCCGGCCGGACGCGCCGCCTTCGGCGGACCGGCGACGGCCAATCAGGGGAGGCGAGCGGGCAATTGTTGGTCTATAACAGGCCGCGGCGGGCGCCCGTGCACGGCATCCACCCTCCGCGGCGGCAGCCCGGCCTTCGCAGCCGAAGCGGCAGCTTCGGCGGAGTGGGCCGCCGCTGCCGCGGAGGACGGGTCGGGTTCGGAACCAACACTGACGGAGGGACCATTCAATGGCGACACGCCTTGCAATTCTCGACGACTACCAGAACGTCGCCCTGGAAAGCGCCGATTGGGGGGCGTTGCCCCCGGATGTGGAGATCACGGTGTTCAACGAATACATCAAGGGCGAAAAGGCGGTCGCCGAGGCGCTTTCGGACTTCGACATCATCGTCGCCATGCGCGAACGGACACCCTTTCCGGCGTCCCTGATCGACAGCCTGCCCAACCTCAAGCTGCTGGTGACCACCGGCATGCGCAACCTGGCCATCGACATGGAGGCGGCCCGCGCCCGCGGCCTGCCGGTGTGCGGCACCGCGCTGCTGCCGTATGCGGCGGCCGAGCACGCGTGGGGCCTGATCCTCGCCCTGGTCAAGCAGATCCCGCGCGAGGACCGCTCCATGCACGAAGGCGGCTGGCAGGCCGGTTTCTCCGAAGGCCTGCGCGGCAAGACCCTCGGTATCGTCGGCCTTGGAAAGCTCGGCTCCCAGGTGGCCCGGGTCGGCCTCGCCTTCGGCATGACCCTGATCGCCTGGAGCCAGAACATGACGGAGGAACGGGCCGCCGAATGCGGCGCCACGCGGGTCGACAAGGACGTGCTGTTCTCCGAGGCGGACGTCATCACCATCCACCTGGTGCTGAGCGACCGCACCCGCGGCCTGGTCGGGCGGCGCGAGCTCGGGCTGATGAAACCCAGCGCCTATCTGGTCAACACGTCGCGCGGCCCCATCGTCGACGAGGCGGCGCTGATCGAGACCCTGGAAAGCCGCGCCATCGCCGGCGCCGGCATCGACGTCTACGACGTGGAGCCCCTGCCCCGCGATCACCGCCTGCGCGGCCTCGACAACACGGTCCTGACCGGCCACACGGCCTACGTCATGCGCGAGACCTACACCCTTGCCTATGGGGAGGCGGTCGAGGATGTCCGCGCCTGGCTCGCCGGCGAGCCCGTGCGCGTTCTGAACGGCGCCTGAGCCGGACCCATGTCCGAAGCCATCCTCGTCACCCGGGACGGCCCCATCGCCACCGTGGTCCTCAACAACCCGGACCGGCTGAACGCGCTGACCAGGGCCGCCTGGGCGCGCCTGAACGAGGTGATGGACGCGCTGTCGGCGGCGGACGACGTGCGCTGCATCGTCGTCCGCGGCGCCGGAGACGCGGCGTTTTCCGCCGGCGCCGACATCTCCGAATTCCCCGCCCAGCGGGCCGACGCCGTCCAGGCCAAGGCTTATGGGGACACTGTCTCGGGCGCGCTCGGCGCCATCGTCGGCTGCCGCCACCCCACGGTGGCCATGATCCTCGGCGTCTGCACCGGTGGCGGCCTGGAGATCGCCTGTGCCTGCGATTTGCGCATCAGCGGCGAATCGGGGCGCTTCGGCGCGCCCATCAACCGGCTCGGCCATGGGATGGCGTATCCGGAGATGGAGGCGGTCCGCCGCGTCGCCGGGGACGCCGTGGTCCTGGAACTGCTGCTCGAAGGGCGCATACTGGACGCCCGCGACGCGCAAGCAAAAGGACTGCTCAGCCGGGTGGTCGCGGACGGGGCGGCCGGCGAAGAGGCCACCGCCGCCGCCCGGCGCATCGCCGAGGGCGCGCCGCTGGCGGCGCGGTGCAACAAGAGGTTCGTGCGCCGCCTTGGCCGGCCCGAGCCCCTGACGGCGGCGGAGACGGACGAAAGCTACGCGCTCTGCGATTCCGAGGACTACCGGGAAGGCCTGCGGGCGTTCCTGGCCAAGGAAAAGCCCGCCTTCAGGGGGCGTTAGTGTCCTCTATGACGATCAGACCGTACTAGGACATGATCGCCGAGATCTTCTCGATCATCGCGCCGGTGTTCCTGTGCGCCGGGATCGGCTTCGCCTGGGCGAAGAAGGGCGTTCCCTACGAGACCGCCTTCGTCACCCGCCTGGTCACCACCGTCGGCTTCCCGTGCCTGATCTTCGCCACCCTGGTCAAGGTGGATATCACGTTCGAGACCATGGGCGTCATGGGCTTCGCGTCGCTCGCCACGGTGGCCGTGTTCGCCGCCATCGCCATGCCGCTGCTCAGGCTCTTCCGGCTCGAACAGCGCACCTTCCTGCCGGCCGCGATATTCGCCAACACGGGCAACATGGGGCTTCCGCTGTGTCTTCTGGCCTTTGGCGAGCCGGGACTGGCGCTTGGCATCGCGTACTTCACGGTGAGCGCGCTCCTCGTCTTCACACTGGGCCCGGCGATCGCCGCCGGTACCGCCAGGCCCTCCGAGGTCCTCAAGATTCCGCTGGTGTGGGCGGTGCTTGCCGCCCTCCTCGTCAAGTTCCTGGCCCTCCCCTTGCCCGGCTGGCTGTTCAGGACGGTCGAGCTTGTGGGGGGTTTCGCCATCCCCCTGATGCTGATCACCCTCGGCGCCTCGCTTGCCGGCCTTCGCATAGAGAGCCTGCCCCGAAGCCTCGGGCTTTCCGTGCTCAGGCTGGTCATGGGCTTTCTTGTCGGCTGGGGAGCGGCCGAGGTCCTGGGCTACGAGGGCGCGGCGCGGGGCGTCCTGATCATCGAATGCGCCATGCCCGTCGCCGTCTTCAACTACCTTTACGCCCAGCTCCACGACAACCGCCCGGCGGAGGTGGCGGGCACCGTGCTCGTCTCCACCGCCCTGTCGTTCCTCACCCTGCCGGCGCTGATGTGGTTCGCGATGACGCCTTGATACCAAGGATCGCGGATGGATTTCGCCGATCCCGGCCCTCCATGCTAGTGTGCTTTCAGAAACACCGAAGGCGATTTCCCCTGTTTAACGGTTCACCTTCGCCATGAGCTTCGCCGCCGGGCAGGCCCTTGCCTATTTGAAAGTCGGCGTCCTCGCACTCGCCGTCATGGCGGCCGTGTGGGCCGTGGTCAAGGTCGTCGAGGCAAGGGGCCGGCGGAAGAACGACGGCGGGGACGGGCGCTGACGCCGCTAACCGCCGAGGATCTCCGGCTCCGCCAGGCCCATGGTGTCGACCGGCAGGCCGCCGGAGGCGGTGTTGGCGTTGGTCTTTTCCTCCTGGGCGATCTTGTCCAGGGACGCGGCCAGGGTCGCTTCGGCCCGCTCCAGGGGCACCACGCAGACCCCATCGTCGTCGCCGAGCACCAGGTCGCCGGGGCGGACCGGGCAGCCGGCGCATGAAATGGGGCCGTCGATGATGCCGCCGAAACCCTTGTGCGGCCCGGCCGGAACCACGGCCCGGGCGAAGCAGGGGAAGCCGAACCCGCGGATCTCGGCGACGTCGCGCACCGCCCCGTCGACGACCAGCCCGGCGATGCCCCGTTGCAGGGCGGCCCGGGTCATGATGCCGCCCCAGATGGCCGTATCCTCGTAGCCGCCGGCATCGACGACCAGCACCTCGCCGCGGCGCACCATGGCGAGGGCCATGTGGATGGCCGAGTTGTCGCCAACCATGCAGGTCACCGTCCGCGCCTGGCCGACCAGCCGCATGCCGTCGCCGACCGGCTTGATGGCGCCGGCCATGACCTGGGTGCGGTTCATGCAGTCGGAGACCACGGCCGGCGGCAGGGCGCGCCACTGCTCGAGCACGTCTCCGGGCAGGGCCGCAAAATCGATCTCGTGGCGCTGGATGGGCATGGCCTGGTACTCCCTTGCACGGGCGGTGTCCGGACGGTCGCGGGACCACCGGAACCGTATATCATCGGCTGGGCCGGGCCAAGCGATGGAGGGTGCCCGGTGCGCACCCTTCATGAATTATCCGGCCACGGCCGGTGCGCCAGCGGCTTTGCCAAAGCGGGCGGATCGGGTATTCATAGGGCGCCGATGGTTGCCAGGGATGACGGCCCGTGACAGGACCTACGGAAATCGAAACGGAGCACCGGCGATGAGCCCGGCGGACCGGCTTCGCCAACTGCTCGCCCGGCCGGACGTGGTGGTGACGCCCGGCTGCTTCGACGCCCTTTCGGCGAAGCTTGTCGAGCGCGCCGGGTTCGGGGCCACCTTCATGGGCGGGTTCGCCGTTTCGGCGGCGCGCCTCGGCATGCCGGACACGGGCCTGATCTCGTACGCCGAGATGGTGGACCAGGGGCGCAACATCTGCGGCGCCGTCTCCATCCCCGTGATCGGCGACGGGGACACCGGCTACGGCAACGCCATCAACGTGCAACGCACGGTGCGCGGCTACGCCCAGGCCGGCTTCGCCTGCATCATGATCGAGGACCAGGTGTCGCCCAAGCGCTGCGGCCATACCCGCGGCAAGCAGACGGTGGGCCGCGACGAGGCGTTCCAGCGCGTGAGGGCCGCCGTCGACGCCCGCGACGGTGGCGCCGACATCCTGATCATGGCGCGCACCGACGCCAACGCCACCGACGGCTTCGACGAGGCGCTCCTGCGCGCCAGGACCTTCGCCGAGATGGGCGCCGACATCACGTTTTTGGAAGCGCCGCGCAGCGAGGACGAGATGCGCGCCTACTGCGAGGGCGTGACCGGGCCGAAAATGGCCAACATGGTCGAGCAGGGCGACACGCCGCTGCTGGCGCCGGATCGCCTGGGCGCGATCGGCTACAAGATCGTCCTCTATCCGATCACCCTGATGCTTGGCGGCATCAGGGCGATGGAGGACGCCCTTGCCGCCATGAAGGGGGGCAACGAGCCGCCGGGCCTTGCCGGGTTCGCCCATTTGCGCGAGGTCATCGGTTTCCCGGCCTACGACGAAGACGAAAAGAAATACGCCACGACCTGACAACCGCCGGTCCGGGGGAGCCGCCGGCCACGAACCCGTAGTCGCGACGCGCCGGCCGATGCCGGCCAATAATAAACATCCGGGGGGTACCTGACAGGGAAGCATGGAGGGGGACAGCATGCAGAACATTCACCGCAAGGGGGCGTTTTTGGCGCCCTTCATCTCGGGGCTCGGCCTTTTCCTGCTATCGCCGGAGGCCCTGGCCCAGGGCGCGCCGTCGCTGAGCGAGGGCAACACCGCGTGGCTGCTGACATCGACGGCCCTGGTCCTGTTCATGACGGTTCCGGGCCTGGCCCTTTTCTATGGCGGCCTGGTCCGCTCCCAGAACGTGCTCTCGGTCCTGATGCACTGTTTCGCCATCTGCTGCCTGGCCTCGGTCCTGTGGCTCTTCGTCGCCTACAGCCTGGCGTTCGGCGACGGCGGCGGCGCCAACGCGGTCATCGGCGGCCTCGGCAAGATGTTTCTCGTCGGCGTCGGCGTCGAGGCCTTGAGCGGCGACATTCCCGAGACCGTCTTCTTCATGTTCCAGATGACCTTTGCCATCATCACGCCGGCGCTCATCGTCGGCGCCTACGTGGAACGCATGAAGTTCTCGGCCGTATGCCTGTTCAGCGGCCTGTGGCTGGTCCTCGTCTACGCGCCGGTCACCCACTGGGTGTGGGGCGGCGGCTGGCTAGCCGATCTCGGCGTCATGGATTTCGCCGGCGGCCTCGTCGTCCACGCGACCGCCGGCACGTCGGCGCTGGTGGTGGCGGTGATGCTGGGCAGCCGCAAGGGCTTCCCGGCCGAGGTCAAGCCGCCCCACAACCCGGGCATGGTGATGACCGGCGCCGCCATGCTGTGGGTGGGCTGGTTCGGTTTCAACGCCGGCAGCGCGCTCGCCGCCAACGGCAACGCCGGC
>JBHHXI010000088.1:0-12937 GCA_046756945.1 Rhodospirillales bacterium | reverse complement strand
TCAGTCGAGGGTGAGTTCCATGCCCTCGCGGGCGACCACGGTGCCCGACCAGGTCTGCCTGGCCTCGGCCTCCAGCTTCTCCATGAAGGCGTCGTCGTGGTCCGGGTCGTGGTGGAAGATGGCGAGGCGCTTGACGTTCGCCGCCCGGCTGAGGCGCACGGCTTCCTGCCACGTGGAATGGCCCCAGCCCACCTTGGCGGGGAATTCGTCGTCGGTGTAGGTGCAGTCGTAAATCAGCAGGTCGGCCCCTTCGATGAGGCCGAGGATGTTGGCGTCGGGCTGGCCCGGCAGGTGTTCGGTATCGGTGACGTAGCACGCCGCCTTGCCGCCGTATTCGATGCGGTAGCCGGTGGCCCCGTTGGGGTGGTTGAGGGGCACCGTCCCGACCTTGACGTCCGGATACAGCTGGAACGAGTCGCCTGCCGTGAAGTCCTCGAAACGAAGATTGGCCTTCATGGCGTCAAGGGGCACGGGAAACATGGGATCGGTCATCTGGCTGGCGAGGACGTCCTGGATACCGACGCCGTCCGTCAGGTGCCCGGCCATGATGTGGACGGTGCGCTTGGCGTCGAAGGCCGGGGCGAAAAAGGGAAACCCGTTGATGTGGTCCCAGTGGGTGTGGGTGAGAAGCATATGGGCCTCGCACACGTCGTCGCTGAGGAATTCGCGGCCCAGCCCGCGGATGCCGGTCCCCGCGTCGAGCACGAACCGGTGGTCCCCCAGGTTCACTTCGATGCAGCTGGTGTTGCCGCCGTACCTGACGTATTGGGGCGAGGCGCACGCGATGCTGCCCCGCACCCCCCAGAACTTCACCGTAAACGGCATATCGCGCACTCCATGGCCGAAAGGCGTTGAAAAACCACGGTCCTCCCGTTCCGTCGCGCCCCCCCGGCCGCATCGTTATGGGCCACTATCGCACCTGATACGGGCGCCGGGCAGTGACCGCCGTCACAAGCGGTTTATTGCGATTCCCCGGCCACCGTGAGCCCGGTCCCCACCTCCAGGCCGAGGTCGGCATCCGCCTGTCCCAGGTTGACCGCGATTTCCACCAGTCCATTGGCGTTTTCATACCAGAACGGGCGCCCCGGCGAAACGTCGGAAAAGGTGCCGGCCCGCGCCAGGCGGTGGCCGGCGACGAGGATTCGGGCGTCGGCGGAAACCGTGGCGGCGCGCAGCCCGGTCAGCGCGTTGCCGAAACCGTCGATGTAGATGACCTCGGCCAGATCGTCGGGCCAATCGCGGCGCCGGATGCCGTCGACGGGACGCTCGTCTCCCGGAGGCGCCTCCCCGCGGCCGATGCAGGCGGCAACCGGGGCGAACAGGTCGCGGCCGTGGAAGGTCGCGGCCAGGCGCCGGGGACGCCACGTGATCTCCCACCACCGGGGTTCGTCCCGGGCCCGCCTGACGATGAGCTCGAAAAGACCGTTGTCGGGGCCGACGAACCAGCGCCCGTCGGCGCGCAGTACCCCCGGCGTCCGCGCTCCGCCCACCCCCGGATCGACGACGCACAGGAACACGGTCTCGGCGGGAAACTCGTCCACATAGGCCGGCAGCAGGTAGGCGGCGGCCCTCGGGTCATGGGCCGGAGCGTCGGCGAAGAGATCGATGATGTCGGCCTCGGGTGCTTCGCGGCGGAGCACCGCCTTGACCTGCCCGGTGTACGGGCCAGCCAGGCCGAAATCGGTGAACAGGACGATCATGGGACCAAATTCAATAGTATTGGGTATTGGCATGAGGCGATAGCCGTTGGCAGCAGAATCGGGGCTTGGCTGCTATCCCATTGGTTTCGTTTCGTTTTTTATTGATGGCCGCACGGAAAGACGGCACACTCGGACGACAGTGGGAACCCGAAACGCGGAGATTGGTGACCATGAGCACATGGGAGAAGCGGCCGGGCCGTTACCGCCTGACGACCGCCGAGATCACCTATCACCTGCCCGATCATCCACACATCCTGCAGAGCTTCGTCTGGCAGAACCTGGACATGGCGCCGACGTTTCCCGCCCTGCGCCGCTTCCTTGCGTTCTGGCAGCGCGACCTGGAAGGCAAGGTGCACTCGGTGAAGGTGGCGTGCAGCGGGATCATCACGTCGCCCCGGTTCCGGGCGGTCGACACCATCGTTTCGTTGAATTGAAGAAGATTTTCCGGCCGGGGAGTTGAAGCAAAATCCCCGGCCGGGGCGGCGGAAACGGCGATGGCGGATCAGCCGGCCGCACCCTCGGCGGCGTCGGCCATGATCGCCTTCTGCACCTTTTCAAAGGCACGGACTTCCAGCTGGCGCACCCGCTCGCGGCTGATGCCATAGATCTGGCCCAGGTGTTCCAGCGTCACCGGGTCATCGTTCAGGCGCCGTTCGGTGAAGATGTGACGCTCGCGGGCCGGCAGGACCGACAGCGCCTTTGTCAGGAGCTTGCGCCGGTGGGTCAATTCCTCGCTGTCCGCGGCCTGGCTTTCGGGCGTCGGCGTGGTGTCCACCAGGGTGTCCTGGAACTCCACGGCTCCGTCGTCGGACAGCGGCGCGTTGAGCGAAACGTCGTGCCCCACCAGGCGGCGGTTCATGTCGATGACCTCGGATTCCGACACGTCGAGGGCCTTGGCGAGCCGCGCCGCCTGTTCGGGCGCCAGCTCTCCGTTGTCCAGGATGTTCAGGCGGCCCTTGACCTTGCGCAGGCTGAAAAACAGCTTCTTCTGCGCCGCCACGGTGCCCATTTTCACCATGGACCACGAGCGCAGCACGTATTCGGTGATCGCCGCCCTGATCCACCACATGGCGTAGGTGGACAGGCGGAACCCGCGCTCGGGCTCGAACTTCTTCACCGCCTTCATCAGGCCGATATTGCCCTCGGACACCAGATCGGCCAGCGGCAGGCCGTAGCCCCGGTACCCCATGGCGATCTTGGCGACAAGACGCAGGTGGCTGGTCACCAGCTCGTGCGCGGCGTCCACGTCGCCGTGTTCGCGCCACCGTTGGGCCAGCATGTATTCCTCGTCCGCGTCGAGGACCGGAAAGCGCCAGACCTCCCGGAAATACTGGGAAAGTCCGCCTTCCAGCGGAACAACAGGTAATGTCAAGGCTGCCATCGTGTCGAATCTCCCAATGCCTTTGCCTCGCCGCCCGCCGGCGGCGGTCCGGGCCCCGCACCCAAGGAGTCAACTCCCGGTCCGGGGACCCAAACGGTCACAACGGCCGCCTTCGCAACGGCCGCACGAATTACCCCAAAAAAGCTCGATCCTATATGGGAGACAGGTCACGCTCATACATGGGTCATACCCTCCTTCTCGAAGCAATATGCCAACGGGACCCACCTAAATCGGTCAGGTCATGGTTTGACCGGCCCCATCCGGGCACCGATCAGGGACAATCTTACATTTTACCGCGCATAAGTCAAGGTTTCTCGAAAAAGGTTGCATCTATTCAATAGGTTACACCGTCATGCCCGGGGCCGGCCGCGGCCCCGTCCGGCCCGTCGGGCCGACGCCCGGCACGGCGCCATGGCGGGGGTCAGCCGGCAAGCCTGAGCGCGCCGTCCCGACGAGAGGCGAGCCGCGCCAATTCCTCTCCAAGAAATCGCGCGATTTCCCCCATGCCCGATCTCTTCGCCCGGGCCTCAGCATCCGCGTTGTAGTTGGTGTTGGTGTTGACGTCGTAGGTGAACACCCGGCCCGTCTCGTCGGCAATGAATTCGATGCCGCCGATCTCGATGCCGTTGGCGGCGAGGAACGCCTCGTATTTGCCAAGCAGCGCCGAATCGATGGCGTCGACGATGGTGAACTTCGGCCGGTCATTCACCTGGCAGGCGTCCGCCGGGCAGAGCTCGAATCCATCGCTGGTGTCCACCCGCACGGCGTAGAAGAAGCGGCCGCCAATGAATTCGGCGCGGGTGATATAGGGCTCCGGCGCGCCGACGTATTCCTGCACAAGGGAGACGCCGTCGATGGGCGCCTCGAAGGCGTCGCCAAGGACATGGTCGCGCAGGGCCTCGATGGTCTGGAACAGGCGAACGCCGTGACCCGTGCCGCCCCGATTGGGCTTCAACAGCATGGGACCCGGCGCAAAGGCCTCCGCCGCCTCCACCGTCGCCTGGCGGCCGACCGCCGCCACGGTCCTGGGCGTGTGGATGTGGCAGGCCTTCAGGGCCTCGTACTGGGCCACCTTGCTGACCTCGAGCCGCAACGCGCGGCTGGTGTTGACGACGCGGCGGCCGTGCCCCTCCAGCCACGCCAGAACCAGCGACGTCATCTCCGGCGCATACCGGTGACCGCGGGTGTGGGACGAGGCGCTCATGCGGTTGTAGAACACGCCGGCGGGCGGCGCCGACGCCAGGTCAACGCGCCCTTCGTCAAGGAACCACTCCTCGAAGGGCAGGGACCGTTCGGCCAGGGCTTTCCGCAACGGCTCGACCCAGGCCGTGTTTTCGTGAAGGACGAAAATTTTCATCACGCACTTTCCCCCGGCACCGGGTGCCATGGTCAGAATTCATTTATACACTACCACTTGTTAAAATAAAATTATATAACGTTTTTTTATGTTATATCGTCCGCCAGCCGATCCCGGGCGGGCGCGCCACGCCGCCAGGCGCGACCGGCCGCCGGTCACGGCGCGCGTCCAGGAGCAACGCCTGCGGCCTTGCTTTTGCGGTCGATTGGGAAAAAGGGCCGCCCGGCGGCGGCAGACCTCAGTTCGCGGAAAGTTCGCCTGACCCTGTCGCCGGTTTGTCCCCCGCGCCCGCCGATGGTTTGTCGATCTCGTCCACGTCGATATCGAAGCCCAGGTCGGGAATGGGTGGAAGATCGACTTCGGCGCCGTTCCTGATCTCGGCGGCGCGTTTCTGCCGGAACATGCTGCGGATGGCGGCGTAGTAATCGATGGAGGTCTTTCGAATCTGATCCAGCTCGTCCTTGATTTCCGAGTATTCGTGAACGGCGCTGGCACTGAACAGGCCGTAGGTGATCTCCTCGCGGTTGGTATTGTCGGCCCACCTGGTCAACGGATGGAAGTATCCGTCGACGAGCTTGCCGACAGCGTCGCGCGGGTTCGAGGGACCGAAAAAGGGAATCACCAGATAGAACCCTTCGCCCACGCCCCAGACCGCCAGCGTCTGTCCAAGGTCCTCGTTGTGCCTGGGCAGGCCGAACGTCTCGGCCACATCGAAGGTACCCCCCACGCCGACGGTTGCGTTCACCACCGTCCGCTGGGTGGTGATCCACGCGCGCTTCCATTCCCCCTGCAGGAGGTCGTTCGCCAGAATGATGGGCGAGGCGACAAGATGGAGAATGTTGCCGACCGACTGGCGGACGGGATCGGGAACGAAATCCTTATATACCCCCGAGATGGGCCCCAGCACCCATCGCAGGAAGAACTCGTTGAACGCGAAAATGCCGCGGTTCATCGACTCGAGGGGATCGTTTACGTCGTTCTCCGGCTCTGGCTTCGGCTTCGCCTGGGCCAACTCGATGCGGGCCAGCGCCACCTGCGCCAACGCCATCTCCACCGGCGCCGACTCCTCGGAGTCGGGCGGCCCCCACTCCGCGGCCGACGAATCGACAGCGCCGCCAATGGTCATGACCATCGACAGGACGCCGATAGCAAAAATCCTGTGAAAGTGCTGGGTCAACACTCGTCTCCCAAGGACGTCCTGCCGGAATCACAGGGGCCCCTTCGACTCTTCGCCGACAAAACTGCCGCACGGAACCCCACAAAAGTTGTTTTACGTGAATTTCCCGGCCCCCGCAACCCGCCTAACATAATGCGTTCGCGGGAGTGTGGCTTAATTGACACAGACCTTTGGCACACGATTTCCCTTGACCTCCGCTGACCGTTTCTTGAGGTTCCCCTTGAGGTTCCCATTGTCACCGCCCGGCGCAGGCTTTAACCTTTGCATCGGCGCTAACACCCGAGAATTGCGGCATAATGCACCTGAACTCCTCTCTTCCCAAGGTCCTGGCGTGTCTTTTTTTCCTCGTCGCGGCCGTTCCCGCCGGCGCGGCGGACGTCGAGCCGCGCGTCCTTGTCGAGCAGTTTCAGGGCAATCTGCTGGCCGTGATGAAGGAAGCCGACACCCTCGGTGTAAAGGGTCGCTATGAACGGCTGCTGTCACCCATCGAGAATACCTTTTATCTGCCGCTGATGATTCGCATCGCGGCGGGCCCGTACTGGAAAGAGGCCAACCAGACCCAGCGCAGCCGGCTCGTTTCCGCTTTCAGGCGCATGAGCGTCAGCAGGGTGGCGACACTGTTTGACGCCTATGGCGGCGAAACCTTCGAGGCCATCGGCGAAAAACCGGGACCGCAACACACGTTGCTGGTCAAAACCAGGATCGTCATCCCGGACAAACCATCCGTGAACCTCACCTACGTGGCGAAGACGATCAAAGAAAAATGGCGTCTTATCGACATCATCGTCGACGATGGCATCAGCGAGCTTTCGGTGCGCCGCTCCGAATACCGGCGCGTGCTGCAAAAAAAGGGCGTTGACGGCCTGATCGCGACCTTGAACAAGAAGGCCGACGAGCTGATCGCCCAATAGGGCGCGGTTCGCCGCGCCAGGAATCGGAGGAGCATGCGTTGCGTTCCTTCACGCCAAAGGTCCTGTTATTTCTTGCCGGCGTTTTGACGGCGCTTCCGGCCGTGGCCCAGGAAGACCCGGCCCGTGCCGTCGTCCAACGGTTTCAGCAAAGCCTGCTGGCCGTCTTGAAGGAAGCGAAAAGCCTCGGCGTGACGGGCCGCTACCAGCGGTTACAGCCGACGATCGAAGAGGCCTTTCACCTGCCCCTGATGATCCGCATCGCCACCGGCCGCTTCTGGAAAAAAGCGGACGATGAGCAGCGGTCCCGGCTCGCCGCCGCCTTCAAGCGCTTGAGCGTCAGCACCTATGCCAACCGCTTCGACGGCTATTCCGGCCAGGTTTTCGAGATCGTCAGCCAGCGCCCGGGGCCGCAAAAGACGATTCTGGTCAAGACCAGGATCGTCAGCCCGGGTGAATCGCCGGCGCGACTCACTTACGTCGTCAAGGAATTCAAAGGCCGGTGGCGCATCGTCGATATCCTGCTGGACGACGATATCAGCGAACTCGCGGTGCGCCGGTCCGAATACCGCCGCCTGCTGAAGAAAAACGGCGTCGACGGGCTGATCACGACCCTGAACGACAAGGCCGACGGGCTCCTCGAAAAGTAGCCGCCGCGGGCCTCGACGCCCCGTCGATGCCTGAGCCCGGGAACGGCCGGCACGCCGGGGAACGTTCCTCGGTGGGGCGTTGCCTTGTCCGCAAACCCCGTCCCGGCTCCGGCCTACACGCGAAAGCGGCTGGCGCCGCTGGCGAAGCGGAAGACCCAGTAGGCATGGGCGCCCGCGGCGGCGAAGGGAAGCAGCACCCACGTCAGGTCGAAGACGGCCAGGGCGAGAACGATGAAACAGAAGTCGGCGCGGCTGAGTTCGCGAAACACGTAGATGATCCATTCGCGCCGGCCGCGCGGCATCCGCCACCTGGTGGCCTCTTCCCGGGCGTCCGGGTCCTGCGCTTGTTCCGCCGCCGCGCGGTCGCGCGCGTCGATGATGAACCCGGCCACGTAGTTGATCGCGCACCCTGCGGCGGCGATCCACCCAAGCCACAGCCATACATCCTGCCCTGTGGTTTTCGTGATCCCGATCCCCAGGGCGGCGAAGAAAACGGTGTGCACGGCCGAGTCGACGAAATTGTCGAAGTGCATGCCGAACCGGGAGATCTGGTTCTTGAGGCGGGCGATCTCGCCGTCGCAGTTATCGAGCACGTAACTGAGGACGAGGAAAAGACCGCCGGCGATCCCCCACATCCACTCTCCCCGCGTCATGCACAAGCCGCCGACCACTCCGGCCACCAGGGAGACCGCCGTGATCTGGTTGGCGCTCACGGGAAGCCTCGCCAATACCGGCGTGACGTGGAGCGACACGCGCCGAATCAGGGGAAACATGCTCATCGGGACGCCGTCTTGCCCGCTGCCGCCGGCTTAATGGCCATCAGCGCGGGCAACACGACCAGGGTGCAGCCCAGGGTCATGGTGATGGCCACCGTCAACAGCACGCCCATGCTCGACGTTCCCGGGTGGCTGGACAAGGCGATGCTGCCGAACGATCCGATGGTGGTCAGGGCACTGAACACGACGGCGCGCGGCGTGCTTGTCGCAAGGACGCCGGCGGACCCGCCCTCCGTGCGCTCGCGCAGCACGAAATGGATCGCGCTGGCCACCCCCAGCCCGAAGAGCAGGGGTAACACGATGACATTGGCGAAGTTGAAGGGAATGTCGAAAAGGACCGACGCCGCCACCGTGAGCACCGCGGCAAGCGTCAGCGGCGCGAACACGAACATGACGTCCCGAAAATTCCGCAACAGCACCGCCAGCAGCACCGCGATGCACGCCCCGGCGAGCATCGCCGCCTGGCGGAATGCGGTGACCACGGCGTTGCCCGCCTCGAGGATGATCACCGGCGCTCCCGTCGCCTCGGGCGCCATCCCGCGCACCGCTTCGACGAAGCGGCCGAGCGCCGCGCTGTCGCGCATGTCTTGCTTGGGAAAGACCTTGAGACGGGCCCGGCCGTCGGCGGCGACCTGCCGTTGTCTCAGGCCGGCGGGCAGATCCTCCAGGGTCACCGGTTCCGCCATCAGGGACTGGCGCAGCGCCCGCAAACGGCCGGGCAGGGCCGACAGCAACCGCGTCTCCATCTCCTGCAGGGTTGTATCGGTGCCGGGGCCGGCCCCGAAAAGCCTCGAAAACGCGGCGCCCAGGCGGCGGGCGCCCGAACGGGCGGGGCCATCGCGCGGCGAAGCGGCCAGACGCTTCAGATTGCCGCGCAAGGTCGCCAGAGCCGTCCGCACCTCCTCGATCGTCGGCGTTGCCTTGCGCTCCACGCCCGCCAGGGAGGGCGAAAGGAACAACGCCATGGTCCCGATGATCTCCAGCTTCTCGTCCTGATCGCCGGGCACATAGTCGGCCAGGGTTACGGTCTCGTCCACCTCCGCCAGGCCGCTGAGTCTGGCCGCCAGTCTGGTGGCCGCGGGCAGGCTTGCCGCGAGGATGGTGATGGAATAGGGGTTGGTGCGGGCGTCCTTCATGATATCGAAAAGGGTGCTCACCGATTCGGTCTCAGGATCCTTCAGGTTCAGGGGGTCGAAATCGAACCGCGCCTGCGGCAGGAACAGCCCCGCCCCGACGCCGAGCACCAGGGCGCCCCACGCAATGGGCCTGGCATGGTGCTGGATGAACGGTTGCACCGTGGCCGGCCGGCCACGGCCCGCCCCGTTGGCCGATGGACTCACCGGCGCCAGGGTCAACAGGGCAGGCAACACGGTGGTATTGGCGAAAAACGCGATGAACATGCCGGTTCCGGCGATCAGCCCGAGCTCGGCAAGGCCCACGTAGGCCGTCGGCAGGAAGGAGTAGAACCCGATCGCGGCGGTCACGGCACAGAGCGTGAGGGCGCCGCCGACTCCCGCCGCGGCCTCGCGCAACGCCGCCGCGTGACCGGCGCCGCGGTCGATCCATTCCTTGTAGCGCAAGCCGAAGTGGATGCCGAAGTCGACGCTGAGGCCGATGAACAGGACGGCGAAGGCCACCGAAATCAGATTGAGCCGGCCAAAGGCGAGGATGGCGAAACCGGCGGTCCAAATCAGTCCCATGATCAGGGTGGCGAGGGTGGCGGCGACCAGTGGCGGAGACCGCAGTCCGACCAGCAGCAGGCCGATGACGAGGGTCAACGACAGGATCGCGGCCAGGCCCATCCCTTCCTGGACGCTCTGGAGCTCCTCGTGGCCCAGGGCCGCCGACCCGGTCAGGCGAAGGCGCACCCCGTGCCGTTCGTCCAGTTGCATGTCGCGGGCCAGGTCCCTCACGGCGCCGAGGGCGGTGGCGGCCGGTTGCAGGGACCCGAAATCGAGGGCCGGCTGAATCACGATGAAGCGGCGTTTATCGCTTTCGCCGCCGGCGTCACCCGTCATCAGTTCCTGCCAGGACAAGTTTCGGAAGCGCCCTGCCGCCTGCGCCTCGACAACCGCCGCCATGGTGTCCAGCGCCGTCCCGATCTCGATCGGCACGCCACCGTCTTCCTTGAGGGATTCGTCGATGACCAGCTCCAGCATCCGGAAAAGGCCGCGCAGGCTGGGGTCCCGCCACAGGGTGCCAAGGAACGGCTGCGCCTCGGCCAGCCGGTCGCTGAGGTCGGACAGCTCGTCCACGTCCAGATAGAGGAGCCCGTTCCTGCGCATGAACGGCTCGCCCACCAGATCGTAGACGTCGCCGAACAGGTCCGGCCGCTCGCGCAACCGCGCGCTCACCGCCGTCGCCGTGTCTTCCGCCAGGTCCGGGGTTTCCCCGTCGATGACCACCACGATGTTGTCCGAGAACTGGGGGAAGGCTTTGCTCACCGCCCGCGCCTGCCGGCGGAAAGGCAGTTCGGCGGAAAGCATGTCGGCGGTTTCGGTATTGATTCGGATATTGGCCTGCACATAGTAGCCAATGCCCAGGGTCAGGAGCACCGAGACAAGGGTGACGAACCACGCCATGCGGCGCACCAGGTCGACCCAGAGGACAAGCGTGCGGCGGCAGGAGGAGGCGGCGGCTGTGATCACCATGCGGACCCGTTCGATTGACGCCGCCGCTTATAGCGCCCTTGGGACGAACGGAACAACCCCGCCGCCGGAACCTTGACATCGCCGTGCCCGTGCAACACCTTGGCCGCGGCGCGCGCCCCGGCAACGCGGGCACCGGCCATCGGTTTTTCCGGTCAAGGTTTTCCGGTCAAGGATCGTCGAAGGCGGATCATGAAAAGTCTGCCCTGGGATCAGCGAATCGCCCGCGTCGTCGTCCGGCCGCTCGTAGGCACACCGGTCACCCCCAACCAGCTGACCGCGGCGACATTGATTCTCGCCGTCGCCGGGGCGGCGCTGCTGGCCGTCGGCGAGCCGCGCGCGGCCAACTGGGGGGCGGGGCTGTTCGTGCTGGCCCGTTTCATGGATCACTTCGACGGCGAGCTGGCCCGCCAGAAAGGCATGGCCTCGCGGTTCGGCTACTATTTCGATTACGTCGCCGGCGCGTTGAGTTACGGGGCATTGTTCCTGTGCATCGGGATCGGCCTTCGCCACGGTCCCCTGGGCGGCTGGGCCCTGGCCCTTGGCCTGGCCGGAATCGTCTCGGCCCTGGCCTCCATGTTGGTGAACCTGCAGATCGACAAGCATCAGGGCGGGGACGGGGACGGGGACGCCTGCGGCTACCCCGCCTTCGCCGGGTTCGAGATCGAGGACGGCATCTACCTTCTCGCGCCCATCACCTGGCTTGGGTTCCTGACCCCGTTCTTCACCGCCGCCGCCGTCGGCGCCACGGTGTACTGCCTGTGGAGCCTGTGGACCCTGATCGGGCTGCGCCGGGGTTAGTCGCCCGCCTCAACGCCGCGGCCCGGCGGCGGAGCAGCACCCGGACAAAGAACAGGGCGAAGGCGGGCGCGCCGATGGTCGCCGCCACCAGCAGGGGGACCGGTTCCCCCAGCCACACCGCGATGGGCACGATCAGGATCGTATCGTCCACGTCGAAGCCGGCGACACTCGGCAACTCGGCGGCGCGCTCCCCCTCCAGGGCCTCGATGCACATGACCAGCCAGAATATCGCCGCCACCGCGACGCCGGCGGCCACGCCCATGGGGATGGCCCACTGGCCGAGGGCGCTCTCCCTCAGGCCCACCCCCAGCCCGACGAAGACCAGGGCGTCCGAGGCGGCGTCCGCGATCAGATCGTAAGTATGTCCCCACGGGCTGGCCTTTCCGGAGAGCCGCGCCAGTTCCCCGTCCGCCCGGTCGAGCACCACGGACACCACGAAGATGGCGGCGCCGACGTGCTGCCACGGCGAATCGCCGACCGCCAGGGCGCCCGCCGCCGCCAGTCCGGTCGCCATCCTGAGGGTTGTCAGGTGGTTGGGCGTCACCGGAGTCCCGACCAGGGGCCGGACGGCCACCCGCGCGATACGGTGTATCCAGGTGTTGTGGCTTATGGCCTTCTCCCCCCACTCCGCGCCCGAGGGACGGCAACCGCCGTGATTGAAGCCACCGGGCGATCTGAATAGTATGCCGCCGCGCCCTGGGAATTTCCACTTGCCCCGTAGCGTTTTTCACGGTTACCCGCAGCCCGTCCTCGATTGAGCGTGCCCATGGTGAAAACACCCGTACTGACGGACCGGCAGGTCGGCGATTTCCGGCGCGACGGGTACGTGGTCGTCCGCGGAACGTTCGACGCCGCCGAAATGGGACGGATCGATACCTGGGCGCGGGAGCTCGCCGCACTTCCGGAGAAAGCGGGACGGCACTGGGTCTACTGGGAGAACAGCCTTCTCGAGCCGGACAGGAAGATCGTCAACCGCATCGAGAACATCTCGCCGTTCCACCCGGGCTTCGCCGACCTGAGCCAGGCGTTGAAAGCGCCGGTGGGGCAGCTTCTCGGCGAGGACGCGGTGCTGTTCAAGGAAAAGCTCAACTTCAAGATGCCCGGCGGCGACGGCTTCAAGCCCCATCAGGATTCCCAGGCCGGATGGGACGCCTATGCGAAGCGGTTCGTCACCGTGCTGGTTTCCATCGACGAGGCGACCGAGGAAAACGGCTGTCTCAGGATCGCCGCCGGGGAACACCGGCGGGGCCTGTTGCGCGGCTGGGAGCCGCTGACCGAAGACGACATGGCGGGCATGAAATTTGCGTTCTGCCCGACGACGCCGGGCGATCTGGTGTTCCTCGATTCCTATACGCCGCACGGGTCGGCGCCCAACATGAGCAGCACCGTCCGGCGCCTGTACTTCGCCACCTATAACCGCGTGTCCGAGGGCGACCACCTGGCCCGGTACTACGCCGACAAGCGCCAAAGCTACCCCCCCGACATCGAGCGCGAACCGGGCAGGGAATACGTCTTCCGGGTCTGAGGGCGGGTGTCGCG
>JBHHXI010000087.1:0-13056 GCA_046756945.1 Rhodospirillales bacterium | reverse complement strand
GGTCTGGTCCCGGGTCTGGTCCCGGGTATAGCGGTGCCGAGCGAATTTCCATATTTACGACATTTTTATATTCTGCTATTTGTCAAACGAATATGGAATTTTCCGCGGTTGGCGGGGAGAACCCGGTGTAACAGGGGAATCGCGAGCCAACCTCGGGTCCTGGTGGCGGCAAGGACGGGGAGCAAAAAGAAGGTGGAATAATGGGGATCCAATACGAACTGCAGATCACCGACAGCTTGGCGAAGCAGATAGCCAAGAGCATTCGCGATGCGATCCTCGAGGGGCGTCTTAAAATCGATGAACGGCTGCCCACCGAAGAGGAGCTGGCACAAAAGTTCGGCGTTTCACGTCCCACCATCCGCGAAGCTCTGAAGCGCCTGGCAGCGCAAAATCTGGTCCGTTCCCGGCGTGGACCGTCGGGTGGAACCTTCGTCAACAGGCCAAGCGAGGAGGAAAGCTGGTCGTTCCTGGCGAACACGGCGGCGCTTATGGTCAGCATGGGCGCTTTCACTCTCAATGAAATCACCGAAGCGCGCCGTGAAATGGAATCGATCTGTTGCCGCCTTGCCGCGGAACACCGGCAGGAGTTGCATCTGGCCGCCATGGCGGCTGAACTCGAAATCCAAAAGGATATGGATATTACGGACGTCGAGTTTTGCGCTTCCGATGTGCGTTTCCATCGCGCGCTGGTGGATGCGACCGGCAATCCTGTGTTGCGGTTCGTCATGGTTTCCGTAATCGAAGCGCTGCAACCGATCGCGAACATGGTTGTGTACCGTTTCCGTGAACGCAAACTCATCGTAAGCCAACACCAGCGCCTCTATGAGGCTGTCCGGGCGCGGGATCCCGATGCCGCCGAAATCGTCGTCGTCGAACAGATGTCGTACCTTGGCGAGAAATATGCGGAAGCCCAGGAATGGCGCCGGCGGCGTGACGAAGTCTGACGATTCGCCACGGACGATCGTGCGGTTCGCGCGGCGGCGAAGAAAAAAAACGATAACCGGCGGTCCGTGTCGGAGATCAGGGAGGAGCCGACGAATGAGCGACGGCTTCGTGACAGCGCCATTCGACGGCGGTGGAAATCGCTTCGTTGATTTTAACAAACCACGAGAGTTTCTTGCGGCGGTGTGTCCGCCCGCTGTGGCGTGCGGGAAAGGCAGGCTCGTGGAAATACGAAAAATTGCCTTTCCGTGCAAATTACCAAGTGTACCAAAAGGGAGGAAAATCTCATGTCCATGAAACGACCACACATTAGCGATCACAAATGGGGGCAGGTCCTGAAGAGCATGGACCGCCGCGAATTCATCCTGACGTCGGCGGCGACAGGTGTTCTCACCATGATGCCGCGCTTCGCGCAGGCGGCGTCCGAAACCTACAGACTTGGACTGCTGTTGCCGGTTACGGGCACGGGCGCCAACTACGCCGACGGTGCGATCAAGGCGGTGATGAACGCGACCGCCGCCATCAATGCCAAGGGTGGGTTCCTGGGCAAGCATCCGATTGAAGTCAATTATCGCGATACCCACACCAAACCCGATATCGCCGCCCGCGAGGCGCGCGACGTGATCTCGCGCCAAAACGTACAGACGATCATCGGCACGTATTCGAGCGCCTGCGCCATGGCCATCCAGGAGATCATCCACGAGCGCAAGATCCTGCATCTGGCGGCGACCAGCAACAGCTCCAAGATCGTCAACGAGAATTTCACGCCCTTCACCTACCAGTTCTGCCCCAACTCCAAGATGCAGTCGGGGTCGGTGGTGGTGGCGGTCGCCCAGATGATCAAGAAGAACGGCTGGAAGAGCTACGTGACCATCGGTCAGGACTACGAATGGGGCCGCGACACCCAGAAAGGCTTCGTCACGGCGCTGGCCAATAAGTCGTCCGCCACCAAGCTGAAAAAGGAACTGTGGTTCAAGCTCGGCGAGACGGAATTCTCGTCCTACATCTCGGCGATCATGGCGTCCAAGCCCGACTTCGCCTACGGCGCCATTGCCGGCAAGGACAACCGCACCTTCATCCGCCAGGCGCAGGCCATGGGCCTGTTCAAGCGCGTCGCTTATCCGGGCGGTCTGATTTCGGTGACGGAAATGCAGCAGCAGCGCAAGAGCCTGCCGCGCGGAATGATCGGACTGGCCCGGTGCCCGTTCTTTGCCCATCTCGACCAGCCCCTGATGCAGAAGTACATCAAGATGCATCGGGCCAAGCACGGCGAGGACGCCTACCCCACCGACTGGGCGTGCATGCACTACGACGCCGTTTATGGGCTCGAGCAGGCGATCAACAAGACCGGCAACATCGGGACCGAAGCGGTGAAGGCGGCCCTCAAGGGAGCGACCATGGACACCTGCCGTGGCAAGGCCACGTTCCGTGACTGCAACAACCAGCTCAACATTCCCGCGGGCTACGTTGGTGCGGTGTGGGACAGCCCTGACTACCCGTTCCCCATTTACAATCCGGACACCATGATCATCGTCAAGGCCGAGGAAGTCTGGACCCCGACCTGTGACGACGTTCGGAAGCTCCAGAAAAAGCGCGCGTAACCTTCCTGACGGGGCGTGCCGTCCACGGAAGCCGGCACCGATCCGGCCTCCGTGGCGGCGCCTCCGCGCGCCACGCTATCCGTAGGCGAGGGAAACGTCATGCCATTAGACCCGGGCGTCATTTTCGGCCAGTTGCTTGGCGGCCTGTCGCGGGCGATGATCCTGTTCCTGCTGTCGTCCGGCCTGTCGTTGACCTTCGGCGTGATGAACATCCTCAATTTCGCCCACGCCACGCTTTGGCTGCTCGGCGGCTACATCACGTTCAGCATCTTTTCGTACTTCGGCGAATATCTCGGCGAGAATGGCTGGGTGCTCGTACTGGCCATCGTTTTCGGCACCGCGATCATGGTGGCGGTGGGCTACATGATCGAAAGGTTCCTGATCCGCCGCATGTACGCCCGCGAACTGCCCGAGCAGCTTCTGCTCACCTTCGCCCTGATCCTCATATTCGGGGACCTCATCAAGCTGGTGTGGGGGGTGGAGGACCGTTCCATCTTCCTGCCGATCGAGCCCCTGGAGATGCTCGATACCTTCGTTAATCCCTATTACTTCGTCATTGTCGCCACCGGCACCGCCGTCGCCGCCGGCCTGTGGTGGTTTCTGCAAAAAACCCGATACGGAATGATCGTGCGTGCCGCGGTCTTCAGCCGTGACATGGTGAGCGCCCTCGGCATCCGCATCCCCTTGATCTACGCCGGGGTATTCGCCCTCGGAGTCGGTATCGCGGCGTTCGCGGCGGGCGTGTTCCTGCCCCTGATGCCGATGGCATTGGGGGTTGATATCGACCTCATCATCCAATGTTTCGCGGTCGTCGTCATCGGCGGCTTCGGCAGCATCCTCGGCACCTTCGTGGCATCGGTGATCGTTGGCGTGGTGTATTCGTTCTCCATCCTCATCTGGCCCGATGGGGCGCTGGCGGTGGTGTTCCTGATCGTCATCGCGGTGCTGATCTGGCGGCCGTGGGGCCTGTTCGGCACCGAACTCAGGTATTGAGCGAACGCGGGAATAAGGGGGAAAGAGTGGGCACGCCGAACGGCAACCGGAACAGGCGGAACTGGATTGGACGTCTCTACGACTGGGGTGGACTCTCCGGACCCTTCATGGTGCTCCTGGTCGTCGGATTCCCGTTGGTGCCGGTGCTGCCCGGCGAGTTCTGGACCGAGGTCGGGACCGAGATCCTGATTCTCGGGCTGTTCGCCATGAGCTTCAATCTCATTTACGGCTACATGGGCCAGATATCGTTCGGCCACGCGGCGTTCTTCGGGCTCGGCGCCTACGGGACGGCGATCCTGTTCCGGGAATTCACTGGCGGCACGGGCGCGATCACGATGGTCCAGTTCTTTGTCGCGCTGTTGGTGGGACCGCCGGTGGCCGCATTGGGCGCGTTGGTCGTCGGATTCTTCTGCGTGCGGCTCACCGGCATCTATTTCGCCATCCTGACCCTCGCCTTCGGCGAGCTTCTGTTTTACGTCGTATTCTCCTGGTACACCTTCACCGGTGGCGACGACGGGATACAGCGCCTCCTGCCGCCGCCGTTTTTCCGCGACGCGACGGCGTACTATTACTTGACCCTGTTGATCGTGTTTGGCGCGGCGGCGGTGATGTGGCGAATCACCCGCTCGCCCTTCGGCTATGTGCTCAGAAACATGCGCGAAAACCAGTTGCGTACGCGCTTCCTGGGAATCGACGTGCGTCGGCACATGCTGGTCAATTTCGTCATCGCCGGAGCGTTCGCCGGTATGGCCGGCGCCCTTTGGGGTCCCTTCACGCGCAGCGTCGGGCCGTTGCTCCTGGGCTGGCAGGAATCGGGTATCGCCGTGTTCATGACGTTGATCGGCGGCGCCGGATACTTCGCCGGCCCGGCCGTCGGCTCCATCATCTACACGTTCCTGCAGGCCTACGTGACCGGCTTCACGCTCTATTGGCCGCTGACGATCGGGACGGTCATCCTGCTCATCGTCCTGTTTTCTCCGGGTGGCCTGCTCGGCGTCCTGGACGCCAAGATCGGTTTTCGCCTGGGCCGGGCGCCGATCGCAGCCGGTGAGACCCCGAACGGGGAGGCGGAAACGGGCGCCGCCGTCCCCGCCGAGACGAAGGCTGGATCCTGATGGCGCGCAAGATTCTCGAAGTCGTCGGTCTCAACAAGCACTTCGGCGGCATTTACGTCACCCGAGACGTGAATTTCGAGATGTCCGAGGGCGACCAGTCGGCGATCATCGGCCCCAACGGGGCGGGTAAAAGTACGTTCTTCAACCTGTTGACCGGATACCACCCCCCGGACTCGGGCCGGATCGTGTTCGACGGACAGGACATCACCAACTGGCCACCGCACGCCATCGCCCGGATCGGGATATCCCGCGCCTTCCAGGTGAGCAATATCTTTCCCCGGCTGACGGTGATGGAGAACGTGCGTTCGGCCGTGCACTCCCACCTGGGCGTCGCCTTGAACATGTTCACCCGCGCCGACCGGGTGGGCACCGCCGAAACGGAGGAGGTCGTGGTGCTCTGTGGCCTGGCGGAGAAACTCGACGTGCTGGCGGGCCGGCTTTCGCAGGGCGACAAGAAGAAGCTGGAACTGGCGATCGCGCTGGCCACCAAGCCCAAGCTCCTGTTCCTGGACGAACCGACGGCCGGCATGTCCCGCGACGAGACGCAGGAAACGATGATTCTCGTGGACCGGCTCAACAAGGACCTGGGACTCACGGTCCTGTTCACCGAGCATGACATGTCCGTGGTCTTCAGCCATGCGCGGCGCGTCGCCCTGCTGCACCGGGGCGAGATCATCTTCGAGGGTGCCCCGAACGCGGTCCGCGACAACGAAACGGCGAAGCAAATCTATCTGGGCGAGCAGCACATATGATGCAACTCGATCTCAAGGACGTCTCTACCCATTACGGCACCAGTCACATCCTTTTCGGCGTGTCGTTGAAGGTGAACGAGGGAGAGGTGGTCTGTCTCCTCGGCCGCAACGGCGCCGGCAAGACGACGACCATTCGCACCATCATGGGCCTGGTCCAGGCGTCTTCGGGAAACATCACGTTCAACGGCACGGCCCTCAACGGGCTCGCACCGCACGACATCGCAAGGCTGGGGATCGGCTATGTTCCCGACGACCGGCTCATATTCCCCGACCTTACCGTGCGCGAGAACCTGGAGATCGCGGCCAAGCCGGGCCTCGACATGGAAGTCCGGCAATGGACGGTGGAGAGAATTTACGAGTTGTTCCCCATCCTCGCCCCCCTGGACGGGAACCTCGGCGGATATCTGAGCGGCGGCGAGCAGCAGATGCTGACCGTCGGCCGCACCCTCATGGGCAATCCCTCGCTGGTCCTTCTCGACGAGCCCGTCGAGGGCGTCGCCCCGCTCGTGGTCGAGGAACTCGGGCGGCAGTTCAGGCTGCTGAAGACCATGGGGCTCACCATCCTATTTTCCGAACAGAACCTGCAGTTTGCCACCGACATCTCGGACCGCGCCTACATCATCGAAAAAGGCCGCATCCGGTACCACGGCACCATCGAGGAGCTTGAGCGGGACCGCAACGTGCAGGAAAAGTACCTGATGATTTAGATGTCCGGGCGCCGTGTCGGCGCCGATGAACGGAAACGGCGGCATGGGAATCGTTGAACGGTTGATGTACCGACCCACACCCGGGATATCCCCGGCGCGCGGCGATTCCGACGCTTTCATGAGAGCCCCATGAAACACCTTGGCGCATTTGATTACGTGGTTGTTGGCGCCGGCAGCGCCGGCTGCGTCCTGGCGAACCGGCTATCGGAAAACCCTGGGACGACGGTGGCTCTTCTGGAGGCGGGCGGGAAGGACACCTACGTCTGGATCCATATCCCGGTCGGCTATCTCTATTGCCTGGGAAACCCCCGCGCCGACTGGTGTTTTTCCACGGAGCCCGAGCCCGGCCTCAACGGCCGGACGCTCGGCTATCCGCGGGGACGCGTGCTCGGCGGCTGTTCGTCCATCAACGGCATGATCTATATGCGGGGCCAGGCCAGGGACTATAATCACTGGCGCCAGTTCGGCAATCCGGGCTGGAGTTGGGACGACGTCCTCCCCTACTTCCTGAAGTCCGAGGATCAGGGGGCCGTGGCCGCCGATCACATGCACCGAACCGGCGGCGAATGGCGGGTCGAGAAGCAACGGTTGAGTTGGGAGATTCTGGACGCCTTTCGCGATGCCGCCGCGCAGGCCGGAATCCCGAAGACGGACGATTTCAACCGCGGCAACAACGAGGGATGTGGGTATTTTCACGTCAACCAGCGCCGGGGCTGGCGCTGGAGCACCTCCAAGGCCTTTCTGCGTCCGGCCAAAAGCCGTCCGAACCTTCGCGTCCTGACCCACGCCCAGGTGAAAAAGATCCGGATCGACGGCGGACGGGCAACCGGCCTTGAATTGCGCCTAGGCAGGGAAGACGCCGTGATCGACGCCGCCGCGGAGGTCATTCTCGCGGCCGGATCGATCGGATCCCCTCAGTTGCTGCAAGTCTCTGGTGTCGGTCCGGGATCTCTCCTGAGGGACCATGGGATCGACGTCGTTCACGACCTCGCGGGCGTCGGCGAAAACCTGCAGGACCACCTGCAAATCCGATGTGCCTACAAGGTGCAAGGGGTTCCGACGCTCAACGCGCGCTCCAACGGCCTGTTGGGGAGGATCGGCATCGGCCTCGAATACGCCCTGTTCCGAAAAGGACCGATGTCGATGGCGCCCTCGCAACTGGGCGCCTTCGCCCGGACCGATCCGGCCTTCGACACGCCGAACGTCGAATTTCACGTGCAGCCACTCACCCTCGACAAGTTCGGCGAGCCCCTGCATCCGTTCCCTGCCTTTACCGCCAGCGTGTGCAACCTAAGGCCGGAAAGCCGGGGTCACGTCAGGATCAAGGCCCCCGACCCGTTTGCCAAGCCGGCCATTCAGCCGAACTATCTATCGACGCCGGGGGATCGACGCATCGCCGCCGAGTCGATCCGCCTGACGCGCAATATCATTGCGCAGCCCGCCTTACAGAAATTCAGGCCGGAGGAATTCAAACCGGGGGAAGCCTTCCAAAGTGACGATGAACTCGCCACGGCGGCCGGTGACATCGGCACCACGATCTTTCATCCGGTTGGCACCTGCAAGATGGGCCCGGATGAGATGGCGGTCGTGGATGAGCGCCTGCGCGTCCGGGGGATCCAAGGCCTCCGGGTCGTGGATGCCTCCATCATGCCCGTGATCACCAGCGGCAACACGAACTCTCCCGTTATCATGATCGCCGAGAAAGCATCCGACATGATCCGGGAGGACGCGAAATCCCGGTAACGGGCTCGTCACCAATTAACCGTGATGGCGCCCCGGCCTGACGGCGGGCACCAGGGCGCTGACCACGAACAGAACCAGCGCCGCCACCACGATGGACGGCCCGGACGGCGTGTCGAAGGTAAACGAGCCCCACAGTCCGCCGGCGACGGCGCCGCATCCGGCGACGGCGGCCAGGGCCGCCATCTGCTCCGGCGACCCGGCCAGGCGCCGGGCCGCGGCGGCGGGGATGATCAGCAGCGAGGTCACCAGCAGGACGCCCACCACCTTCATCGCCAGCGCCACGACGATCGCCAGCAGCACCATGAAGGCGAGGCGCACGGCGGTCACCGGCACGCCTTCGACGCGGGCCAGTTCCTCGTGCACGGTGGCCGCAAGAAGGGGCCGCCAGAGGAACGCCAGCGCCGCCGCCACTACCGCGCCGCCACCGTAGACCCAGGCGATGTCGCGGGCGCTGACGGCCAGGATGTCGCCGAACAGGTACGACATCAGGTCGATGCGCGGCGACTCCAGGAAGGCGACGGCGATCAGGCCGAGCGCCAGCCCGCCGTGGGACAGGATGCCGAGCAGGGTGTCGCCGGCCAGGGGCTGGCGCCGCTGCAGGGCGACCAGGATCACCGCCACCGCGGCGCAGACGGCGACGATGCCCAGGTTGATGTCGATGCCGAGCAGGAATCCCAGCGCCACCCCCAACAGCGCCGCATGGGCCAGGGTGTCGCCGAAGTAGGCCATGCGCCGCCAGACGACGAAGGCGCCCAGCGGGCCGGCGATGACGGCGACGCCGAACCCGCCGGCCACGGCGCGCCACAGAAAATCATCCATGATCCGGGGTCTCCGCCCGGGGACGCCCGTCGTCGGGCTCCGGCGCCAACGGCAGCACGGCGCCGTCGGTGCCGTGCCGGTGGTCGTGGTCGTGATGGTAGACGGCGAACTGGCGCGCCACGCGCTCGCCGAACAGGGCCAGGTAGGCGGGATCGCGGGTCACCGCCTCGGGCCGTCCGGCGCAGCAGACGTGGTGGTTGAGGCAGATCACCTGGTCGGCCGCCGCCATCACCAGGTGCAGGTCGTGGGACACCAGAAGGACGCCGCAGCCGCGCTCGTCCCGGATGCGCCCGATCAGGCCGTAAAGGTCGGCCTGGCCGGAAACGTCGACGCCCTGCACCGGCTCGTCCAGCACCAGCAGGTCGGGATCGCGCAACAGCGCCCGCGCCAGCAGGACCCGCTGCAGCTCCCCGCCCGAGATGTCCCGAACCGGGCTGGCCAGGACCTGTTCGGCGCCCACCTCGTCGAGCATGGCCGCCCGCCGCGCCGCCCCTTCCCGCCCGCCGCCGCCGGTCCCAAGGGCGAGGAACCGCCCCACCGTCAGCGGCAGGGTCCCATCCACGGCCAGGCGCTGGGGCACGTACCCGATGCGCAGTCCGGGCCGGCGGAAGATGTGGCCGCGCCGGGCCATTTGCAGACCCAGGATCACCCGCAGGAAGGTCGTCTTGCCGGCGCCGTTGGGGCCGATCAGGGTGACGATCTCGCCGGCGCGCACCCTGAGGCCGGCGCCGCTCAGGATGGCCTTGGCCCCGATCCGCACGTCGACGCCGCGGGCCTCGGCGAGGACCGCGCCGGGGGACGCCTCCGCCGCCGCGCCCGCAAGCCGCTCATCCATCGCCGCCCCCCCGGGGGGACAAGGGGGGTGTCCCCCCGGCAATGATACGCGGGGGACGCCCCCGCGGCCCCCGCCCCTGTTCCCGGCAATGGGGACACAGGCCGTCCACCTCGATGGTCCGCCGGCCGACGGTAAAGCCCGTTTCCGCCGCGCTGTCGCGGATGGCGTCGTCGATGCGGACATCGTTGAGTTCCGCCGCCGAGCCACAGGACGTGCAGATGAGAAACTGTCCGCTGTGGGGAAGTTCGGGATCGCTGCAGCCGACGAAGCAGTTGAGGCTCTCGATGCGGTGCACGAGACCCTGCGCGGCGAGGAAATCCAGGGCCCGGTAAACGGTCGGCGGCGCCGCGCCCCGGCGCTCCCGCCGCAAGGCGTCCAGGATGTCGTAGGCGCCGAGGGGCTTGTGGCCCCTCCACACCAGCTCGAGAACCCGCCGGCGCAGATCCGTCAGGCGCGCGCCGCGCCGTTCGCAGATGGCGGCGGCCCTCTCCACGGCCCGCTCCATGCAGGTGCGGTGATCGTGGTCCTCGGCCGGAAAGCCTTCATTCGGTATACGTTTCATGGCTCCTGTCCGCTTGACCAAATCACGGTATAATATAACATAACATAATTGGCGGCGGTTTGCACCCCGGACCCCGGGGGGCACCCACGCGGCCTCCGGGAGACAAGGAATATGGTGCCGAGATCCCTGATCGCCGCCGTTTCCGGCGTCGCCCTGGCCCTCGCGTGCGGCGCGGCGGCGGCGGGCGAGCCGCGGGTCGCGGTCAGCATCAAGCCGATCCATTCCCTGATCGCCGCCGTCATGGACGGGGTGGCCGAGCCCACCCTGATCGTCGCCGGCGCCGCCTCGCCCCACGCCTACGCCCTCAGGCCGTCGGACGCCAGGGCGCTGAGCCGGGCCGCGCTGGTGTTCTGGGTCGGCCCCGAGATGGAACGGTTCCTGGAAAAGCCCCTCGCCGCCCTGGCCGGCAGGGCCGTCGGGCTGGCCGGCGACCCGCGCCTGACGGCCGTGGCCCGGCGCGCCGGGGACGGCGGCGCGGGGGAGCACGGCGGCGCCGATCCGCACCTGTGGCTCGATCCGGCGAACGCCCGCGCCATCGCCGCCGTGGCGGTGACCGAACTGAGCGCCATCGATCCCGGCCACGCCCCCCTCTACCGCGGCAACGGCGACCGCCTGATGCGGCGCATCGACGCCCTGGACCGCGACCTCCGGGCCAGGCTGGGGCCGGTGTCGAAGATGCCGTTCGTGGTGTTCCACGATGCCTATCGGTACCTGGAACGCGCCTACGGCCTGAACGCGGTGGCTTTCGTGACGGCGGCCCCGGAGCGCCCGCCCGGCGCCCGCCACCTGCATCGACTCCGCCTCAGGATGCGCCAGACGGGTGTGCGTTGCCTTTTCCGCGAACCCCAGTTCGAGCCCCGCCTGATCGCCGCCCTGACCGCCGGGTCCGGGGTCAGGGTCGGCGTCCTCGATCCCCTGGGCGCCCGGATGGAAGCCGGTCCGGACCTCTATTTCCGGCTCATGCGGGCCAACGCGGACGCCCTGGTCCGGTGTCTCTCCCCGCCGACGGCGGTTGACAGAATCGGGCCAAAGGACGATGTACGGGGCGAGTCGAGAGGAGCAGGACGATGAACGACGACAGGGCGGCCGCCGTCCCGGCGGTCGTGGAAGCGATCACGTTCAACGCCGACGGCCTGGTGGCGGCGATCGCCCAGCAGTACGACACCGGCGAGGTGCTGATGATGGCGTGGATGAACCGTGACGCGGTCGCCGAGACGCTCAGTACCGGGCGGGTGTGCTACTGGTCCCGGTCGCGGGGCAAGCTGTGGCGCAAGGGCGAGACATCGGGCCAGGTGCAGGTGCTCAAGGATTTCCGCTGGGACTGCGACGCCGACACCGTGCTGGTACAGGTGGACCAGGAAGGCGTCGCCTGCCACACCGGGCGCCGCAGCTGCTTCTTCAATGCGGTGCGCGAGGGCAAGCCGGCGGTGATCGCCGAGGTCGAGGTCGATCCCAAGGAGCTCTACGACTGACGGCGGCCGACAGCCGGCGGCAAGCCGCCGCGGCCCCTTGGTATTAATCGGCGAAGGAGGACAAGGCCGGTCAGCCGGGTCCCTGCTTCTCTTTCAGGATTCGCATCCGTTGGGTCATGAAGTCGTGCAGGAGCTTGTAGGCACGGCCGTCGAGATCGAGAAACGTCACCACCAGTTCCTTATCGGCCGGATTGGTTCTGGTCACCCGCGCGCGGACGTCCACGGCGTCCATTTTGCGCCCCACGGTGCCGATTTCCTTGATGTCGAACAGGGAGCCCGGGGTCAGATTCCCTTCGTACCCTTTGATCAGGAAGCCGCCGAAACTCCAGTTCACGGCCTCGTAGACCGCGCCGTCGACGATCACGGTGATGACCGGAACCCCGGTGCGCTCATGACGCCGTTGTTCCTTGTCGGGGTCTATCGGGGTCGTCACGGCGCGTGCTCTTGTCCGGTTGTCGTCGGCGTCAATGGAGAATGACCGATTAATGCAGCCTTCTCATTAGAAATCTTATACGAAGGTATATAGCAAATCCCCGGCCCCGGCAAAACCATCGCACGGCGGACCCTCTCCGCGCCCGGAAGGCCGCCGGAAACGGAGACCTGGCGCGGGCCGGCGAGCGGTCCGCCCGCCCCCGTCGGCTTGACACGGGTCGTTTTAACCCTGCATCTATGACCTTTCGGGCATGGGGGCGCCGGGCGTGCCCAGCGACGTTGCAAGATTCTCCGCGGCCTTTGCCGGGGCGGCCCGCTTCGCCGCCCTGGCGGCGCTTGTATGGGGCGCCGGCGCCCTCGCTTCATCCGCCCATGCCGCCGAGGCGGCGCCGGCGGGCACGACCCGGGTCACGGTGTTCGCCGCCGCCAGCACGGCCGCGGCGCTGAGCGAGATCGCGGCCCGCTTCGCCGCCCGGGGCAAGGGCCGCGCCGTGACGTCGTTCGCCTCGAGTTCGACCCTCGCCAAACAGATCGCCAACGGCGCCCCGGCCGACATTTACGTCTCGGCCAATCCCGGGTGGATGGACTACCTGGCCAGGAAGAACGCCATCGAACCGGCGACGCGCCTGGACCTGCTGGCCAACCGGCTGGTCCTTGTCGCCCCCGCCGGGAGCGCGCTTACGTTGCGCATCGCGCCGGCCTTTCCCCTGGCCGAGAAGCTGGGCCAGGGCCGGCTGGCCATCGGCGACCCGGACCACGTGCCGGCCGGCATCTACGGCCGCGCGGCATTGCGGCGGCTCGGCGTATGGCCGGCCCTCGCCGGCCGCGTCGCCCGCACCCAGGACGTGCGCGGCGCCCTCGCCCTGGTCGAGCGCGGCGAGGCCGCGGCCGCCGTGGTCTATGCCACCGACGCCGCGCTGACCACACGGGTGCGCGTCGTAGCGACGTTTCCCGCCGACAGCCACCCGCCGATCCGCTACCCCATGGCCATCGTCGCCGGCCGCGACCGGCCCGCGGTGCGCCGCTTTTACGATTTCCTGACCGCGTCCGGGGCGGCCCGGGTGTTCACCGAAAACGGGTTCA
>JBHHXI010000086.1:0-13185 GCA_046756945.1 Rhodospirillales bacterium | reverse complement strand
GGGAGCGGGGTGGAACGGCGTGGAGATTTTCAAGGAATTCACCTTCGAGGCGGCGCACCTGTTGCCCAACACGCCCGAGGGCCACAAATGCCGGCGCCTGCACGGCCATTCCTTCCGTGTCGGGCTTTACCTGCGCGGGAAAGCCGGTGCGGACAGCGGGTGGGTGATCGACTTCGCCGAGGTCGAGGCCGCCTTCCAGCCTACCCTGGATGAGCTCGACCACACCTATCTCAACGACATCGAGGGCCTGGAAAATCCCACCAGCGAGGTCCTTGCCCGCTGGATCTGGAAGCGGGTGAAACCGAAGCTCCCGGGCCTGAGCAAGGTGGTCCTGCACGAGACCTGCAGCGCGGGCTGCGTGTACGCGGGCGAGGACGACTAGAACGGGCGACATTTTCCATGGATCCCGCGCAAGCCAAATCAATCCGGCGTTCCGTGATACGCTTTGTCATGTCGATAGAGGGGACGCGCTCCAGGCGCCGGCGCCGATCCAGACGGGTGGATAGCGGATGACGGCAAGCGACGATGGACAGCCCAGGATCACGGTCGCCGCCGAACACCTCAGCGCCGTGACGGAACGGGTGTTCGGGGCGCGGGGCGTGAGCGCCGCGGATGCCCGGTTCGTCACCGACGTGCTTGTCGAGGCGAATCTGCGCGGCCACGATTCCCATGGGGTGGTGCGGGTCCCCGGGTGGGTGATCGGCCTCGAATCGGGCGCCATCAACGCCCGGTGCGCCCCCCGGGTAATCCGGGAAACCGCGAACACCGCCCTTGTCGACGGCGACCGCGGGCTCGGGCCCGTCGTCGCCAAGGTCGCCACCGCGCTTGTCGCGGAAAAGGCGCGGGGCGCCGGGATCGCCATGGTCAGCGTGCGACGGGCGTCCCACATCGCCATGCTCCAATACTATCCGGAGGTGCTCGCGGCCGAGGGCCTGATCGGCGTGGTCATGTCCAATACGGAATCCGGCGTCGCCCCGTATGGAGGCATCGACAAGGTTCTGGGGACCAATCCCCTGTCCATCGGCGTCCCCGGGCGCAGCGGTCCGATCGTGCTCGACATGTCGACCAGCCACGTGGCCCGGGGCAGGATCGTCGTCGCCAGGAACCGGGACGAACAGATTCCCGAAGGCTGGGCCATCGACGACCAGGGCCGGCCGACGCGGGACCCGGACGCCGCCTTGCTGGGCGCCCTGCTGCCGGCGGCGGGGGCAAAGGGGTTCGGGTTGTCGATCATGGTCGATCTTCTGGCCGGGGCGCTGTCCGGCGGCGCCGTCGCCAAGGCCGTGCGCGGCACCTTCCGGATGGACGAGGAGGCGAGCAAGGGCGATCTGTTCCTCGCCATCGATCCCGGCGCGGTCGCCGACCCGGAGGCGTTCCTGGACCGGGTCGAGGACCTCAAGGCGGACGTCCGCGCCAGCAGGACCGCGCCCGGCGTCGCCCGCATCTATCTGCCCGGCGAACCGGAGATGGAATGCCGGAGCAGCCGCCTCGAAGAGGGAATCCCGATCGAGACGGACCTGCTGCGCGAGCTCGAAACCCTCGCCGGTGAAGCCGCCGCCTGAACCCGTGGCCGCGGGGGCGGTTGGCGGAAACACCCCGTTCACGCTTCCCCCCGGCCCGCCGGCCGCCCGGGATACTACCGTGGTGCCGCCACATGGATTGGTTTCTGTTCTGGGACTGCCTGGCCGTCATCGGCGCCATCGTCGTCCATCGCTGGGCCGGCATCGCGATGGCGCGCCACGCCGATGGACACCCTTCCCGGGCGCCGTCGGTGGCGTCCCTGGCGGCGCGGTCGGCGGACGGGCTCGAACACGCCATCCGCCGCCGGTTCGGCGGCCGCGCCATGAGCCTGCGCTTCGCCGGGCTCTCCGTGCTCGGGGCGCTGGTGTTGGGCGGCGTCCCCGTCGCCGCCGGGTCGTTGGTCTTCGCGCCGGCGCCCGTGGAGACGATCGCCTTCGCCGCGAAGTTCTTCGCCGCGCCGGTATCGCTCGCCGCATGGCTTGCCCTGATGGGGACGGTATTCGTGCTGCGCCTGGCGGGACGCAGGCCGGACCCTGCGTGGCAATCCGGCCTCGCCGTCGTCGAGGTGGCGGCGGTTTGCGCCCTGTGGCTGGCGGCGGTCCACGTCGGGCTCTGGCTTCACTGGCGCGGACAGTTTTCGCCCCTCGGGTTCGCCACCGGGTGGTATTACGCCGAGGTCTATTTCGCCTACGTCCGGGAGCCGGCGGGGCGCGGCATCCTGGTCGGTTCCCTGTTGCCGGTCCTGGCGCCCGCCATCCTCTACGTGGACCGCGTTCTAGAGGAAGCGGGAGGCCGGGCGATCGGCCTCGCCCCGCGCGCCGTCGTGGCCGGTTTCGCCTCGATCCGGAGAAGGGTTGTCGCGGCGGGCGCCGTGGCGGCGGGCCTTGCCGCGAAGCTTGCCCAGGCCGCCATAGTGGGCGCCTGAGAGAGCGCCGCTCCTCGAAAAAAAAGGGGTGGACCGGGTCCACCCCTGGAAGATGCCCACCCTGGTGAGCGACGGATTACCTGTAGTTTCTGACGTCCGGCCGATGGCCGCCGCCGCCGGGATGGAAGATGAAACCGTTCCGGTTCGGCATTTTCACCGCGGCCAGGGTCTTCGCGTTCATCACCGTCGATTTGTCGATGATGTTGCCCTTGGCCAGGATGTAGGCAACCACCGCATAGACTTCGTTGTCGGTCATCGTGCCCGGAGCGTTGAAGGGCATCGCCCGCTTCGTGTAGTCGAAGAGGATGGACGCGTAAGGCCAATAGCTTTCCACCGTCTTCTTCGGCTTACCCGAGGTCAGCGTCCCCCGGCCGCCGACCAACGGCGCGGCGCCGGTTCCCTTGACGCCGCCAAGGTTTTCGCCGTGGCAGGCGGCGCATTTGTCGTTGTAGACCCGCATGCCTTCGTCGACGGTCCCCTGGCCGGCCGGCGCCCCACGGCCGTCCGGCCTGACGTCGATGTCGATCCTGGCGATGTCGGCCGGCGTCGCCGCCGTACCGAAACCAAACCGGTCGCCGAAGCCTTCTCCGGCGTCGGCGACGCCGAATCCTATTCCCAAGCCGAGCGCCAGCCCGGCACAGGCCCTCATGGTCCATTTACGCGTGGACATTTTTCACGCTCCCATCCTTGTCGACCGCCCAGCTCTGGATCGCGTTGAAATGATAGATCGACGCGAACTTGGCATGGCCGCCAAGCCCGCGGACGGCCACCAGCTGCTTGATGGTCGGCTGGGTGTATCCGGTTTCGTCGACGCAACGGCTTTGCAGGATCGCCGGCTTGCCGTCCCAACGCCACCAACTGCGGAAGCGCGTATGGCAGATCGGCAGGACCGGAGTCTGCAACTCCGCAACCCGCCAGCTCTGTCCGCCGTCGACCGACACCTCGACGCGCCGGATACGGCCGCGGCCCGACCACGCGAGTCCCGTGATCTCGTAGTCCCCGGGCCCGGGCAGGCGCATCTCGCCGGACGGGAACGTGATCACCGACTTCGCCTCCATGACGAACGAGAACTGCCGCGCCTTGCCGCCGTCCAGCAGGTCGGTGTACTTCGAGGTTTCCTCGCGGCTCATGAAGGGAGCGTCTGAGAATTCGAGACGCCGCACCCACTTGATGTGGGTATTGCCCTCCCAGCCCGGCAGCAGAAGGCGCATCGGGTAGCCCTGCTCGGGCCTGAGCGCCTCGCCGTTCTGGCCATAGGCCAGCATGGCGTCGCCCCAGCACTTGGCGATGGGAATGCTGCGCGTCATCACCGACGAATCGCCGCCTTCGGCGAGCATCCACGTGGCGCCTTCCTTGACCCCGGCCTCGGCCATGATCGTGGACAACGGCACGCCGGTCCACTCCGAGGTGCTGGTCAGCCCGTGGGTGCCCTGCACGGTTTTCAGGTAGGGTTTCTTCCACTCCGTGAGCCCGTTGCCCGAGCATTCGATGAAATGGAAACGCGACGCCGAGGGGAACCGCTTGAGGTCCTCCACCGTGTACTTCATCGGCTTTTCGACCATGCCATGCACGACGAGCTCGTGCTTGGCCGGGTCGATGAAGGCCGTGCCCCCGTGGTGGCGCTCGAAGTGCAGGCCCGACGGCGTCATGATGCCCTGCCCGGACTCGAGCGGTGTCATCGTCCACGACGATTCCTTGGTCGCCGTGGGGAAGCGCCACCGCACCTCTTTTTCGAACGGCGAGCGCAAGCCGTACCCGCCCTCGGCGTTGGTCAGCCGCCCGTGCGTCGCGGTCGGGTCAGCGGGCACCGGCCAGTCGGCGGCCCCCGGCGGAACGCCCGCCCCGGCCGCGCCGGAGAACATCGGGACCGCCGCCGCGGCGCCCCCGACAATTACGGCGCCACGAAGAACCTGGCGCCGGGTAATATCCGTCATATACGGGCTGCTTGCCCTTCGGGCCTCCTTGAGCATCTGCTCCTCGGCGACCTGGACGGCTTTGATCATACGACGCGTCTTCGCGTCGTAGAAATCGAGATCCAACTCTTTTGTCATGACCCCCCCTGTTCTCTTGGTGTCCCCCATGAGCGGGGTTCGGTTTCGGTTTCCGTTCCGTATCCCAACGGGTGCGGTTCCGAATTATTCTTTTGTGCTTTTCACGAACCCGTACATTAGAAGGCCGTAAATTAAAGTTTGTAAAATTTTTATTCGCGATGGCTCAATATGTCCCGGCTATGGCTGGTGCCGGGACCGGAACGCTGGGGAGACGGCGCGTCCTTCTCCCGGATGCAGGACCATGGAGCGGAAAAAGGCGCCTCGCGCGTGGAGAAACCCGGCGGCCGGTCCCGTCGGCGCCGGAGCCGGGAATATCCTGTTCCTGGTTGGCGGGGTTCATCGCACGCCGGAGGGCGCGGCCTCGTGCGAGGCCACGCATGGGGACGACGGCGGTGGTAGCGCCCCCAGGGCGGCGCGGTGGCGGCGGGCAGCCCCGCCGACGATTACATCACGATGGCCAGGACCACCAGCAGGCCAAGCGTCACGCCCGGCCAGGCGATATGACGCAGGCCCAGGCGCTGGAAGTGGCAATGATAGGCCCAGGAACACTGGGCGCAGCCCTCCGGACGGGGTGACCGGCAGGGCGGTGGATCGACCTCGGGCCGGATGTCCGTCGCCATTTCTCTCACGGTCATGTTTCTCGCAGCCTCATTAGGAAATTAATCTTACGCCGGCCGCGGCCAAGCCGCAGCAGACTTCATATGCTCCATATGCTCCACATCCTCCCGCCAAGGGCGGGGGGGGCGCCTTGATCCAGATCAATAATTGATGGTGGGGCGCGCCGCCTGGTATCGGCGCGATGCCTATGAGACCAACCGCGCGACGACCTTTTCCACGACCGCGAAATCGCCAAGCTTGCGCTGCAGCTCGCCCGATTTCTGCAGTTCCTGGACGACGGAGACCATCACCTCGGCCATGGGCATGGTGGGGGTGCCCTCGGCCCAGATCAGTCCGACCTGGCTGCTGATCACCGGGTCGACCAGATCGAGCGCGCGGGTGCCCGGGAAGGTGCCCGGGACGAGGGCGAAATGGCTGGGGATGACGGTCATCAGCGCGCCGGACATGACGTGGAACATCAGGTGCAGGATCGATTCGGATTCGACGTGCGGCTTGGGCTCGCAGCCCACCGATTCGAAAGCACTGTCGATGATCTGGCGCTCGTACATGGAGGTGCGGAGCAGCGCCAGCGGCAGTTCCGCCGCCTCGGCCCAGGTGATCGTGGTGCGGTTCCGAAACTGCTCGGTGTCCGGCACCAGCAGGCTCTGGCGTTCCACGTAAATCGGCAGGGAATTTAGCTTGTAGAGGTCCTTCTCGTTCAAATAGGTGACCCCCACGTCCAGCGAGAAGTTGCCCAGGCCCACCTTCATGGCGTCGATGCCGATGAACTGGATGTCGGCGCGGACGCCGGGATGCCGCTGGCCCAGCAACTGGGTAAACATGGGCACCACCGGGGAGCAGGTCGGCATCGCCCCCATGCGCAGGTTGCCCTGCAGATTATCGTGCAGCAGGGCGAGCTCGTCGCGCATGGCGTCGAGGTGGGCGATCACCCGCCTGGCCCATTCGGCGATCCGCCAGCCTTCCGCCGTCAGGCCGTGGAACCGCTGGCCCCGGCGCACGATCGGGACCCCGAGCTCGAGTTCCAGTTGCTTGATCCCGTTTGACAGACTTGGCTGGGAGACGTGGCAGCGCTCGGCCGCCCGGCCGAAATGCTGCTCTTCGGCCACCGCCACCAAGTATTCGAACTGGCGCAAGAACATAACGATACCCCCTAGCGTCGGCGCGCTTTCACGACCGCCCCAGGAGCGGTCGACACGCTTGGTTCTTTTTGTATCGGCCAATGTGGTCGATAATGATAGATATGAACTATTACGGAGCATTTTTCCAGCCAAACCCGCGTCGATGCCAACAATGGACCCCACGGCGCCCATGCCGCAAAGACGGTTTCCCGGGCCGCGCCTGAGCCGGTGGGCGCCGTCGTGACCGGGTTCGACCATGCGGGGCTCGTCGCCGACTACGGCGACGCCGAGGGCGAATGGCGGGCCTGCCGGGAGGCCTGCGCGCTGTTCGATTTCTCCTTCGTGCAGCGGGCCCGGGTGTCGGGGCCCGGCGCGCTGGCGGCCATCGGCGCCCTGACGGCGCGGCGGCTCGACGACCTGGCGGAAGGACGCATCCGCTACGCCCTCAGCGCCGGCGCCGACGGTGTTCTGGTTTCCGATCTGACCATCTGGAACCTGGGCGGCGGCCGCTACGAGGTCATGAGCGGCCGCCGCCGGGACATCGATATCCTGGCTGCCGCCGGCGGCGCCGCGGTCGCGGATCTTGCTTCCGAAACCGCGATCTTTGCGGTGCAGGGGCCGCGGGCGCTCGAGGCGTTCGACGGGCCGACCGGGGCGTCGCTGGCGCGCCTGCCCTACTTCGGCCACGGCGGCGCCGAGATCGCGGGCGTCTCCTGCCTGGTCGGTCGCCTGGGCTACACCGGCGAGGCCGGATTCGAGATCGTCTGCCCGAAGGCCGACGCGGACCGGGTCTGGTCCGTGCTGGCGGAAAGGGTCCGGCCGGCCGGGTTCGCCGCCGCGGACACCTTGCGGATCGAGGCCGGGTTCCTGTTGTTCGCCAACGAATTCGTGGTGCCGGTGCGGGCGCACGAGGTCGGCCTCGCGCGCTTCGCCGGGAAGACCGCGCACGAAGCCCGCGTGCGCCTGGTCTGCTTCCTGGCCGAGACGCCCGAGCCGCCGGTGTTATGGCGGCCGGACCCGGGGATCGCGCTGCCGGCGGCCCCCGGGGAGATCACCGTCACCTCGGCCTGTCATAGCCCCATCGCCGGGGGCACCCTCGGCCTGGGGTACGTACGGGCCGGGGACGACGGCGTCGGCCGAACGGCGGACGATCCGCGGGGAGACTTCGGCGACGTTCGCATCGCGCCGCTGCCGTTCTTTGATCCGGGAAAAAGGAAGCCGCGCCGGGGCTGGCCGGTTGCCGGGACCCGCCGGCCCTAAGCAGCGCCGGGCGTCGGCGGCGCACGGAATAATAGACGCGGGTGCTTGTCCGATAGGCAAAAGGTATATGCATGTTCTTCGTGGAACGGCTAAAAAATTATTGTTTGGATTTGCTTGCATTGGCAGGTGCGTGGCGAAGACGCGGGCAACGCGCGATCGAGGCCGCGGCACCGGGGAAGCGGTCGCGGCGGAGCGCGGACCGTGCGCGTAGTGTCACCAGGGCAAGTATCGTCAGCCAAAATAATCTTCGCGTTCATACAGGGAGGACAACACGTGAGCCAGGGTGAAAAACGGAGAAGAAAGATAACCATCCGCACGCTGCAGAAGAAGATGCGTGAGGGAGAGGCGATCACGCAGATGGCGGTTTACGATTATCGCACGGCGGTGATCTCCGACCGGCTTGGCATGGACATCCTCTGCGTCTCGGATACCGGGGGAATGATCCTGTTCGGCCATCAAAGCACCGTGTCCGTCACGTTCGACGAGGTCATGGTTATGGCCCAGGCCATCGACCGGGGCAGCCAATACGGCTTGCGCATGGTCGACATGCCCTATTGGAGCTTCCACGTCTCGCCCCAGCAGGCGGTCGATAACGCCGGGCGCTTCGTCCATGAAGCGAACGCGGAAGTGATGAAATGCGAGGGCAACCAGAACCACGCGAAAAACATCGAGGCCATCGTCAAGGCGGGTATTCCGGTGCAGGGCCACATCGGCATTACGCCGATGCGCATGCCCCAGCTCGGCGGCTTCTTCGCCCAGGGCAAGACCGCCGACAGGGCCAAGGAAATGATCGACGACGCCAGGGCGTTCGTCGACGCGGGCTGCTTCTCGATCCTCTGTGAGGTGACCACCGAAGAGGTCTGCGAATACCTGACCGAGACCCTGCCGGTGCCGGTCATCAGCCTGGGCGCCGGGAACAAGGCGCACGGCGTGCATATCATCAGTTCCGACCTGTTCCACCTGTGGGAAGAGCACGTGCCGCGCCATTCCAAGATCTACACCGACCTGATCCCGATCATCGAGGACGTCATCACGCGCTACATGGTGGACGTGCGCAGCCGCGCCTATCCGGCGCCGGAACACACGGTTTACATGGAAAAGGACGAACTTCGAAAGTTCGCCAAGACCGTCGGCTGGGATTCGAAGCTGGCGCAGCTTGAAGGGGCGGCGGCGGAATAAACCCGATCGCCGATAGCGGCGGCGCCAGGCCGCCGCGGCGGGCCGCCGTCAACTGGAGAGGGTTTCCATGAAGTTGCGCGCGATCATGGCGGCCAGGCGCCGCATGACCGTGTAGCCCGCCGCCGTGTCGCGGTCGAAGATCTGCAGCAGCGCGCTGCCGTTGATGGCGAACAATCTTGAGGGTTCCAGACAGGTGGCGGTCGCCAGCCGGCGCGGTTGCGCCTCGAGCAACGCGGCCCAGCCGAATATCTTGCCGGCAGTCATCACCGAGCCCGAAGAATCGGGCCGGTTGCCGACGCCGAGCGAGAACCTGACGCGGCCGCTTTCGACAAGATAAAGATCGTCGGCGTCGTCGCCGAGCTCGTAGACGCTGTCGCCGTCTTCGTAGGATGCGACCGTCGCCAGCTCGGTGATGGCCCGCAGCGTGTCGTCGGCCAGGTCCTGGAACAACTCGGTGTTTCTGAGCGCGTCAACGGTGACCATGGTTGTTTCCCTCGTCGGTATCATCCGAACTTGTCGTAACGAATGTCGGTGCCCGGCAGGCGCGCCTCGATGATCAGCATCCTGAGCGCGCCGTCGACCATTGGCGGCGGGCCGGCGACGTAAGCGATGACGTCGTCCCAGCGGCCCGCCATGCGCTCGGCCGCGACCGTGTGGACGAACCCGGTGGCGAAGCTGAGCGCGGCGTACTTTCGTTCCAGTGCCGGCGACACGTCCTCGTCCGACAGCGCCACCGTGACGTCGAGGTTGTCGGGCGCGGCGGCGACATGGGCCGACAACTCGTCCATGAAAAAGGTGTCCTCCGCCGTACGCACGCCGAAGAAGACGTAACCCTTGCGGTCGCTGAAATATCCTTCCCCGGCGGCCTTCGCGAGGATCGACATTATCCCGGCGATACCCGAGCCGCCGCCGATGCAGAGTACGTTCTTGCCCTCCTCGGGGTGGAAGGTGGCCCGTCCCAGGGGTCCGAAAATCCTCAAGGTCCGGCCGGTGCAGTCGTCGCCGAACAGCCAGTCCGAGAACCGTCCGTCCGGCTTCCGCTTGACGACGAACTCCAGCACCGCGGCACCGTCGGCGTAATTAATCATCGAATAGGCGCGTCCGCCCGGCATCGCCCCGGCCTCGACGACGACGAACTGCCCGGCGTCGAAGCGCATCGGCGCGTCGAGATCGACCGCGAAATACATCACGTCGTGGGTGAGCTTCCCGACCCTGGCAATCGTCCCGCTGCTGTATTCCGGCGCCACGCCGCGTCCGCCGCCGTCCGCCACCTTGGCCGGGACGCGGAGCGTGCAGTCGCCCCGCGCCGTCGCCTGGCACATCAGGACCTCGCGTTTCTCCTGTTTTACGTAGGACAGGCCCGGGGCCTCGCTCCAGCCGATCTCGGGCTGGCCCGCCATCACCCGTGCCCGGCAGGTCCCGCAGGTCCCGGTGGCGCATTCGTACGGCAGCGACAGGCCATTGCGCAGACCCGCATACAGCAGGTTCTCGCCGACCTCGCACTCGAAGCTCGATTCCCCGCTCTTGCTCTGGATCGTGACTTTCATGACCGGGCGGCCGCTCGATGCCGTGTCGCGGTGGACAGGATGATCGATCTTCGCGGGGGAGTCAGTCGCCACCGAAGAAATCGTCGTCGTCCAGTTCGTCTTCCTCATGGTATTCGTAGGCCAGCTCGCGTTCAATGTAGGCCAGAACGTCGTCGCCCTCGCGCTTGACGTCATACATAAGCAACGGCTTCTCGGCCATCCCCACCATCTCTCCGGTGCGCACGTCCCACTGCCACAGGTGCTTCGTGCAGGTCAGCACGCCGTCTTCGTAGATGCCGGACTCGACCAGCGGCTCCGCCATATGGGGGCACAGCGGCGGGAAGGCGCGATACCCGTCGCCGAGGTTGGCGACGATGACCGCGATCCCGTCGACCTCGAATTTCCTGAACGTATTTTCCGCGACCTCCCCGGCCGCGCAGACCCGTTTCCAGCTCATTCCCTGTTCGCATGCTTCCCTGGCGGCTGACGCGTTTCCATACGCACATTGACCGCCGCTGTCCATGTCGCGCCCCCGAATTCGCCAGGGAAGACGGCGGGCGGCCGCCTTGCCCGCCGGTGACAGTCGGGTCGTTCGGACCACGACCGGGTGCAAAAACTCCTGGCGACGGGGCGGCCTAGTACCCTCTATCGCAATAGGATGGTACGTGTGATCGTCTTTTCGCGTCTTTTGGGCAGGAAGCGTCGCGCCGGCGATGCGCGACATCGTCAAGCGGCGCTGACGCCCCCAAAAGACGCGAAAAGCGACCCTTCGGGCGGCCATGGGTGGCCATCGGACGTCGTCGCGCGGCTCTCATGATGGAACCCCATCACGTCGAACCGCGCTCCTAGCCGAATGGCCACCCATGACCGTCACACGTGTCATCCTATTGCGATAGAGCGTACTGGGGTCAGATGACCCAGTGGGTGCCCTTGTCGAGCCGCCGCGTATCGAGCCTGACCTCGCGCTCGAAGAACTTGGCCGTGCCGTTTTCCATCCGGAACCTGTCGATGTACTTGCCGATCAGGAACAGATGGTTCTCGCCGGCATCGACGTGCGAGTTGATGCCGTCCAGCATGTTCTGGTAGACGACCAGCGAGGTCACCGCCGTCGCCGTCTTGCCGTCCTTCTCGACGTCGACGGTATAGACCGTCGCGTGGCGCTTCAGCGGCGAGTGGTCGGTGTTGTGCTTCGGCAGCATATCGAGCATCGTCCTGAGCTCTTTCCGGTCGCCCATGAAGTACATCATGTCGTAATTGATTTCCGGGCTGTAGGCCTTGATCGCGTACTGGAAGTCCTCGTCGCAGAGCTCCAGGAAATCGCCCCATTTCTCGTCGTCGAGCAGCAGGCACGCTTTGTAGATCGTGTCTTTCACGGCATCGGCGACCTCGGTTGCGTTCGCGCTCATGGAATGTTCCTCCGAATTCGTCTCCCGCCCGCCCCTCGCGCTCGACCGTCATCGGCGCGGCGGGTGGGCGGTGAATGTCCTTTCGCTCGCCGCGGGAGGAGACGCCGCGCGGGCCGCCTCTGCCCGCTTCACCGTCCGCCGCTCCCGCATTCCGGTCCGGCGCCTACTCGGCGGCCGCCATGTACTCCTTCATCGGGTTGCTCGGCATCCGGTTCATCCACTTGCCCCACTGGTTATAGAAGTGGCGCATGCCGACCTCGTCGTGAATGAGGTTGTCCTCGTGACGGCCGTGCAGGATGCGGCGCGCGTCAGCGCCCGTCTGCATCGCCGAGCCCTGGCCGGCGACCCCGATCAGGTCCTCGTGCAGGTTGCGGCCGAACGGACCCCAGATCGAGTTATGGTGATTGATGCGGACCATCCGCTCCTCGGGCGTGTCGCTTTTCAAACCAAGCCCGCGGAACTCGATCATCACCTTGTCCGCCGCCAGCGGGGTCACGGTGTCGGCCCTGAACGCCGAGCCGCGCAGGTTGAAGTTCATGCCCGGGAACATGTCGATCATGTACCACTGGTTCGGCGGGAACGTCGGGAAGGACAACTCGGCGCGGGACTCGAAGCCCTCGTACTGGTCGTACTTCACCTCGAAGCTGTTGACGTTGACGTGGCCGTTGTCGAAAGCCACGTTCTTGCGGGCGAAGTACTCGTCGTTGAAGCCGGTGATCCGGTTATGGTAGTGCATGTAGTCGTGGTAGAACTCGCTGTTGGTGTCGTGCCACAACTTGTAGTTACAGCCGATGATGGCCTTGTGATAGTGGAACACCTCTAGCGGCTCGGTCTCTATCGCCTCGCGGATGCAGTCGAAGCATCCGGCGCCCCAGTCCTCGACCGACTGGCCGACGTTGTCGTCGAGGCAGACCCAGACGAAGCCGCCGAACTGGACCTCGCAGCGCAACCGGCGCAGGCCCTGGTCCTCTTTCGTGATGCGGTCCTGGTACCCTTCCTCGGCGCGCGAGATGTGGACGCAGTTCCCCTTCATGTCGAACTGCCAGGCGTGGAACATGCAGGTCATGTGCTTCGGCGTGCCCGAAGGCTGGCTCTCGACGAAGCTGCCCGACGGGCGGCGCTCGATCATCATGCCGCGGTGCGGACAAACGTTGAGAAAGGCCCTGACCTTGGTATCCGGCCCCCGGACCACGATGATCGGTTCGCGGGCGATGGTGAAGGTGCGGAAGTCGAAGGGCTCGGAAAGTTCGGATTCGTGACACACCGGAATCCAGGTCTTCTTGAAAATCTTCTCGAGCTCTTCTTCGAAGATGTCGGGGTCGGAATAGATGCGGCTGTCGACCCACTCACCGGGTTTCAACGGCGGGGTCGCGACCCACTGTTTGTGATTTCTCGCCGGCATTTCTCGTCTCCTTTGCTGATCGCACTCCTGCGCGTCGCATTCCTACGGTGTCTCGGCCGGCCTTATGATTGGCCTCTGGCGCCGCAGGAGCATAAGGGCGCGCGGGGCGGGCCCGTGGTGTGGCCGCCGACCGCCGCCCGGGCAAATTCCTTGTTCCGCCTTCGTCGGGATCGGGCCCG
>JBHHXI010000085.1:0-13248 GCA_046756945.1 Rhodospirillales bacterium | reverse complement strand
CGCCGGGCCGAAGCTGCTCACCGAGCGCTACGGCCGCTTCCTGGGAATCCTCTGAGCGGGACGGGCGGGGCCGCACCGAGCCGGGGGCGAAAAACGGCTCGGCCCGGCATTTTGCCACCGTCGGAGTATGCCGGCGATTTCGTCACACTGCGGCCCGGGCAAGGCCGTGAACACCATCCTTGCCAACGTTGGTCAAGAAACCGGGCACGGCGCCGCCAGGGCCGCCAGGGCGGCGCGCAACTGGGGCATGCCGTGGCCGCTGCGGGCGCTGGTGGCGAGAACCTGGGGATGGGCCGCGGCGTGGGTGGCGAGCTCGCGCTCGATTTCCCTGACCAGGCGCCCGAGCCCCTGTTCCGTCACCTTGTCGCACTTGGTGAGGACGGCCTGGTAGGAAACGGCGGCCCGGTCGAGCAGGGCCATCACGGCGCGGTCGGAGTCCCGGATGCCGTGGCGGGCGTCGATCAGAAGACAGGTCCTCCTCAGCGCCGCGCGGCCCCTGAGATAGGCCTCGACCACGGCTGTCCAGCGCTTGACCTCGCCTTTCGGCGCCCTGGCGTACCCGTAGCCGGGGAGGTCCGCCAGCATCAGCCGGCCGCCGAGGGAGAAGAAGTTGAGCTGTTGGGTGCGGCCCGGCGATCGGGAGATGCGGGCCAGGCTCTTGCGCCCGGTCAGCGCGTTGATGAGGCTGGATTTGCCGACGTTGGAGCGGCCGGCGAAGGCGACCTCGGGCAGGCGTGCGTCCGGCACCTGCTCCGGGGCGGCGGCGCCGGTGACGAATTCACAGGCCTGGGCGAACAGCCGGCGGCCGTCCTCGATCGCGCCGGCGTCCTCTTCCGCGTTGTCCATGCCGGCCCCTGGGACCATTGTTCTCGTATGACAGGGGGTACGCGGCGCGATGCCCCCTATTTGACCCCCATGCGCACCATGATGATCTTCTGCTGGATCATCGAGAGAATGTTGTTCCACGCCCAGTAGATCACCAGGCCGGCCGGGAAGCGCGCCAGCATGAAAGTGAACATAATGGGCAGGAAGAGGAAGATCTTGGCCTGGATGGGGTCCTGGGGCTGGGGATTGAGCTTCTGCTGCAGGAACATGGTGATCCCCATGATCAGCGGCCACACCCCGATGTTGAGGATGTCGGGCATGAAAAGGGACGGGTCCCAGGGGATCAGCCCGAACAGGTTCCACACCGAGGTCGGATCGGCCGCCGACAGGTCATGGATCCAGCCGAAGAAGGGCGCGTGGCGCATCTCGATGGTGACGAACAGCACCTTGTACAGCGCGAAGAACACCGGGATCTGGATGATCATGGGCAGACAGCCCGACGCCGGGCTGGCATTCTCGCGCTTGTACAGGGCCATCGTCTCCGTGTTCAGCCGCACCTTGTCGTCCCCGAAACGCTCGCGCAGCTTCATGATCTCGGGCTGCAGTTTCTTCATCTTGCTCATGGCCGTGTAGGACTTGTTGGCCAGCGGGAAGAAGACGAGCTTGATCGCCACCGTGAGCAGCAGGATGGAGAAGCCGTAGTTGCCGACGTAGTCGTTGATGTAGATGAGGCCGTAGAAAATGGGCTTGGTCAGGAAATAGAACCAGCCGAAGTCGATGGCCAGGTCGAAGCGCTCGACATGGTACTTTTCCTCGTAGGCGTCCAGCTGGTTCACTTCCTTGGCGCCGGTGAACAGGTGGCTTACGGTTTCGGCCGCCGCCCCGGCGGCGATCTCCAGCCGGTCGCCCAGGAAGTCCACCTGATACCTGTCGGTCCCGCTTTCCTGGAAATGTTTGAAACGGGTGTTCACCGGACTCTTCTGGTCGGGCACCAGGGCGGCCAGCCAGTACTTGTCCGTGATCCCGATCCAGCCCCCGGTGGACTGCTGTTTGATCGTGCCCGCCTCCTGGAGGTCCTCGTAATCCACCTCCGTCAACGTGCTGTCGAAGACGCCCAGCGGTCCCTCGTGCAGAATGAAGAACCGGGTCACTTCCGGCGTGCCCCAGCGCGAGATCAGCCCGTAAGGGTAAAGCACGGCCGGGGCGCTGCCGGTGTTCTCGACCCGCTGGGTCACCGTGAACATGTAGTTTTCGTCAAGGGCAAAGGTGCGCGAAAACCTGAGACCCTGGCCGTTGTCCCAGGTCAGGGTCAGCGGCCTGCCGGTCGCCAGCACATCCCGGTCCGCCGTCCACGGGGTGTCCGGGCCGGGGACGGCGGCGCCATTGGCGGGCACCCATCCGTACTCGGCGAAGTAGGCGCCCGGGGCGCCATGGGGGGAAAGCAGGATGATCTCGGGACTGGTTTTGTCGAGGGTCTCGTGGTAATCGGCGAGGGTCAGGTCGTCGATGCGCCCGCCGGTGAGCGAGATGGAGCCGTGCAGGCGGGTCGCCCGGATTTTCACCCGCTTGCTCTTGGCAAGCATCGTCCGGCGGTCATCCACGGCGGCGGGCACGGCCTGCGTCGTGCCCGGCACCGACGGCACCTCGGCCCCCCTGGCGGGCGCCTGCGGCACGGCCGCCGGCCGCTCCGGGACCTCGGCGCCGCGCCCGGAGGGACCGCCTTCCGGGGCCTGCGGCTGCTGCGTTTGCTGCGCGGTTTCCGGCGGCGACGGCTGGCTGCTTTGGAAAATGTACTGGAAGGCGACAATGATGATGACCGACAGGACGACCGCCAGCAGCATGTTGCGTTGTTCGTTCATGGGCTTCGCCTTGCCTGGCGCTCGGGCGCGTCGCTAACCGACGTGCGCACGGCAATCGTCATCACAATGCGCGCGTCCGCCGGCGATCCCGGAATTCCCCGTGGGGACGGGATCGAAACCGGCGTCGCCCCAGGGATGGCAGCGCCCGATCCGTTTGACCGCAAGCCAGCCCCCGCGCAACGCGCCCCGGCGGGCGACGGCCTCGGCGGCGTACTCGGAACAGGTGGGGTAATAACGGCACGCGCCCGGCAGCACGGGGGACAGCAGCAGCTGGTATCCCCGGATCAGTATGCGCAACACCATGACCGCCATTCTTCCCGGTCTCATAGCCGTTCACCCTGCATCCTGTTTCCGTCCTTCCCGGCGCCTTCGTCGATGGCATCCAGTCGTTCCAGCGCCGCCTTCAGGTCCGCCACCAGGTCGGCGAAGGGCCGTCTCAAGGTTCCGGCCCGCCCGATGACGACGAAGTCGTGCCCGCCCTTGGCATGGGCCGGCATGACCAGCTCCACGGCGGCGCGCAGACGGCGGCGGGCCCGGTTGCGCGCGACGGCGTTGCCGACCTTGCGGCTTACCGTGAATCCGACGCGGAATGGGGGCACCGGTCCGCTAATGCGGTCGCTTGCCGCGTGGCGCCGGGCCTGGAGGATCAGGCCGCGAACGACCGCCTTTCGACGGGCGGCGGCGACCCGGAGAAACTCCGACCGCCGCTTCAGGCGCGGGATAGCGGGGGCCACGACCGGATCAAGCAGACAGGCGCTTGCGTCCCTTGGCGCGCCGATTGGCCAGAATCCTGCGCCCGCCCACGGTCGCCATGCGGCGGCGGAAACCGTGCCGGCGCTTGCGGACGAGCTTGCTCGGCTGAAAGGTGCGTTTCAAGGGGACGACTCCCACGGACAACAAGGTCCGGTGTATACGGTCTTGACCTGTCGAAGTCAACGCCGGCCAGCCCCGCCCCTCACCGGCGGGTCACACAATGGTGACTGGTCGGTTGGAACGTGCTCTCTTATATAGGCGGCGCCCCGAGGGCCGGGGAATGAATGCCGAAAGGGTGCAAGGGAATACTGGACGGTGGCCAACGACGCAGACTCCCAGCCCGCGGGCCGGAGGCTCTCTCCCTGGCGCCTGTTGCCGGTGGCCGTCATCGTGGCCGGGCTGGTCGCTTTTTTTGCGCTCGGGCTGGACGTGTATCTGTCGTTTGCGGCCCTGAGCGAGCATCGCCAGGTGCTGCTTTCGTGGTACGAGGACAATACCCTGCAGATGGTGGGCGGTTTTGTCGCCCTCTATGTTTTGGTGGTCGCGTTCTCCGTGCCCGGCGCCGTGTGGATGACCATCGGCGGGGGGTTCGTCTTCGGCCTCGTACTGGGCACCGCCCTGGTGGTGGCGTCGGCGACGGTGGGGGCGGTGGTCGTCTTTCTCGTCGCACGCTACGCCCTTGGCGACTACCTCAGGTCCAAGGCCGGGGCCGCCATGTCCAGAATGGAGGCGGGCTTCCGCGAGAATGCGCTGAGCTACCTGCTGGTGCTGCGCCTGGTGCCCCTGTTCCCGTTCTGGCTGGTCAATCTGGTGCCGGCGTTCGTGGGGGTCCCTTTGCGCACTTTCGTGGCCGGCACTTTTTTTGGCATTATTCCCGGGAGCTTTGTATTCGTCAGCGTGGGGAACGGCCTGGGCGCCGTCTTCGACGCCGGCGGCACGCCCGATCTGGGAATCATTTTCGAGCCCGAGATCCTGGCGCCCATCATCGGGCTGGCGGTTTTGGCCCTGATCCCCGCCGCCTACAAGCGGTTCAAGGGCGGTGACGGCGGCAAGGCCTGAGCTCGTCTAAGGAGCGGCGATCCATGGAAAAGACGCTGAAAGTGGATATCTGCGTCATTGGCGCCGGCTCGGGCGGGCTGTCCGTCGCCGCCGGAGCGTCCCAGATGGGGGCGTCCACGGCACTCATCGAAAGGGGCAGGATGGGCGGCGACTGCCTGAACTACGGCTGCGTGCCGTCGAAGGCGCTGCTCGCCGCCGGACACGCGGCCCAGGCCGTGCGCGGCGCCGGCCGGTTCGGCGTCCGCGCGGCCGCGCCGGCCATCGATTCAGGCGGTGTTTACGGCCACGTTCGGGAGACCATCGCCGCCATCGCGCCGAACGATTCGGTGGAGCGGTTCGAGGGACTGGGGGTGACGGTGATCCAGTCTCCGGCCCGCTTCACGGGCCCCCGCGAAATCGTCGCCGACGGCTGCCGCATCACCGCCAGGCGCATGGTCATCGCCACCGGCTCGTCGCCCGCCGTGCCGCCGGTTGAGGGGCTGGGGGACGTGCCCTACCTGACCAACGAAACCATCTTCGACCTGGGCACGGTGCCCGCCCACCTGATCGTCATCGGCGGCGGCCCGGTGGGCATCGAGATGGCCCAGGCGCACCGGCACCTGGGGGCCAAGGTCACGGTGGTGGAAATGTTTTCCATCATGGCCAACGACGACGCCGAACTGGTCGACGTGGTGCGCGCCCGGCTCGCCGGCGAAGGGATCGACCTTCGCGAAGGGGTCAAGGTGGCGCGGGTGGAAAAAGCGGGCAACGGCGTCGCCGTGGTCATCGCCGGGAACGGCGCCGAGGACCGCGTACAGGGCTCCCACGTCCTGATCGCCGCCGGCCGCCGGCCGAACGTCGACGGGCTTGGCCTGGAGAAGGCCGGAATCGCGTATTCGCCCAAGGGCATCCAGGTGGACGCGCGGCTGCGCACCACGAACAGGCGCGTATTCGCCATCGGCGACGTCGCCGGCGGCTATCAGTTCACCCACATGGCCGGCTACCACGCCGGTATCGTCATCCGCAACGCCCTGTTCCGGCTGCCCGCCAAGGTCGACACGCGCGCCGTGCCGTGGGTGACCTATACCGCGCCCGAACTGGCCCAGGTCGGCCTGACCGAGGACCGGGCGCGCGAGCAGGCGGGCGACATCCGGGTGCTGCGCTGGCCCTTCGCCGAGAACGACCGCGCCCGGGCGGAGCGGCAAACGGACGGACTGGTCAAGGTCATCACCACGCCCAAGGGACGTATCCTGGGCGCCGGGATCGTCGGCGCCCATGCCGGCGAGCTGATCCATGGGTGGGTGCTGGCCATCGGCCAGAAGATCAAGATCGGGGCGGTGGCCGGCATGATCGCCCCGTATCCGACCCTCGGCGAAGCCAACAAGCGCGCCGCGGGCAGCTTTTACACGCCGGCCCTGTTCGGTGAGCGCACGAAGAAAATCGTCCGCTTCCTGAGCCACTTCGGCTGAGGCGGCGGCAACCGAAAATCCGGCCGCCGCCGGGATGGAACGACCATGTCGGAAGAGAAGCCCCATCGACCAACCGCCGCGTCAAGCCTGTCGGCGCGCCTTTTGGTGCTGACCGTGTTTTTCGTCATGCTCGCCGAATTCCTCATCTACACCCCGTCCATCGCCCGCTATCGAAAGGTATATCTGGAAGAGAGGATTGCCACCGCCCATCTGGCGATCCTCGCCCTGGAGGCCACCCCCGACGGGATGGTGAGCAAGGCACTGGAGAGGGAGCTTTTGTTCCACGCCGGCGCCTACGGCATCATGCTGTGGCAAACCGACCGCAAGGTGCTGGCGTTGAGCGAGGCCATGCCGCCGGAGGTGGACGTGACCTTCGATCTGCGCCAGGGCACGTTCCTGATGTGGATCGCCGACGCCTTTCGGGCCCTGGGCCAGGACGAAAACCGGGTTCTCAGGGTCATCGGCATCTCGCCCAAGGACCCCAGGGCCGCCATCGAGGTGGTGATCGACGAGACGCCCATGCGCGCAGCCATGTACGACTACTCGCAGCGCATCCTCAACCTGTCCATCGTCATTTCCCTGTTCACCGCCGGGCTTGTGTACGTGAGCCTGCAATGGCTTTTGGTGCGGCCCATGCGCCGCGTCACGGCGAGCATGGTGAATTTCCGCGCCGACCCCGAAGACGAGAGCCGGGTCATCGTGCCCAGCACCCGCGCCGACGAGATCGGCACCGCCCAGCGCGAGCTCGCCGACATGCAAAAGGAACTTCGCGCCGCCCTGCGCCAGAAAACCCGGTTGGCGACGCTCGGCGCCGCCGTGGCCAAGATCAACCACGACCTCCGCAACACCCTGTCGACGGCGGTGCTGGTGTCGGACCGTCTCGCCAACATCGACGACCCCGAGGTCAAGGAGGTCACGCCGCGCCTGTACGACGCCATGGACCGGGCGGTGAACCTGTGCAGCCAGATCCTCGACTACGTCCAGGACCCGGTGCTCAGGTTGCGTCCCACGTACTTTCACCTGCAGGAGCTGGTGACCGAGGTGGGAGCGGTCATGCGCGACCCGGAGACCCTTGGCCTGGGCGGCGGCGCGCCGGATCGGCTCGAATGGCACAACGCCGTCGCCTTCGAGCTGGACGTGGACGCCGACCGGCAACAGCTTTTCCGGGTGCTGACGAATTTGGGCCGGAACGCCCGCCAGGCCGGCGCCGGGAAGGTGACGGTCAGCGCCCGGAAAGAGGGCGACAGCGTCCTCATCGACATCGCCGACGACGGCCCCGGAATCTCGTCCGCGGCCCAGGAAAGCCTGTTCAAGCCCTTCGCCGGGTCCAAACGCGCCGGCGGCACCGGTCTCGGCCTGGTCATCGCCCGCGACATCATGCGTGCCCACGGCGGCGACATCGTTCTCGTCGCGACGGCAGACACCGGCACCACGTTCCGGTTGCAACTGCCGGTGCGCGGCCGGGCCGGCTGAGCGCCGTGGCCGCCTGGGATCCGTCCCAGTACCTGAAATTCGCCGGCCCCCGGGCGCGCCCGGCGCTGGATCTGCTGAACCGGGTGGAGCTGGACTCGCCGGACGCCGTGTTCGACCTCGGGTGCGGCGCCGGCAACGTCACCCGGATGCTGGCCCGGCGGTGGCCGGAGGCGACGGTCACCGGCGTCGACGGATCGGCCGAGATGCTGGCCAGGGCGCGCGCCGGAGGCGGCGGGATACCCTGGGTCCAGGCCGATCTCGCCCGATGGGGCCCGCCCCGGGCGGCGGACCTGCTGTTCTCCAACGCCGCCCTGCATTGGCTGGACGGCCACGAGGCGCTGTTCCCCCGGCTTGCCGGGCGGCTGCGGCCGGGCGGCGTCCTCGCCGTGCAGATGCCCCGCAACTACGCCGAGCCATCCCATACGTGCATGGCAGAGGCCGCCCGGGCCGGGCCCTGGCGGGCCCGTCTGGACGCCGTCCTGCGCCTGCGGCCGGTGGCGTCCCCCGAGGCCTACCACGATATGCTGGCGCCCCTGGCCCGTACCCTCGACATCTGGGAGACCGTGTATACGCACGTGCTGGAGGGAGAAAACCCGGTGGTGGAATGGATCCGGGGATCGGCGCTCAAGCCCCTCCTGGACGCGCTTGAAGACGACGAGCGCCGGGCCTTCCTCGCCGAATACACGACCCGCATCCGGGCCGCCTATCCGCGGCGCGGGGACGGCACGACCCTGTTCCCCTTCCGCCGGCTGTTCATGGTCGCAACGTGTTAGCGGGTCCCGGGAGGTCCGCCACAGCCGTTCACAAATGCACACCGCCCTTCACAAGGCGGTGAGAGCCCCTGCTCTTTTTGCCCGGCCCGGCATATGATCGGACGGTTCGGTCCATGAGCCCGGGAAAAATCGGCATGGGGCTTCGTCTGCCCATCGCTCTGACCATCCTGATCCTGGCGGCGGCGCCGGCCCGGGGTGCGCCCGCGTCCGAGTTGTGGGAACGCTGGGTGGCCCACGATCCCGCCTCGTCGGTGTCGGTGGACCACGGTTTCTGGGACAGGTTCCTGGCCGCCTACGTGGTGGCGGAAGGCGGCGTCAACCGGGTGGCGTACGCCAGGGTGACGCCCGGGGACCGCGGGGCGCTGGAGGACTACATCGGGTCCCTGGCGGCGACGCCCGCGGACGGTCTCCGGCGGGCCGAGCAGCTCCCGTTCTGGATCAATCTGTACAACGCGCTCACCGTCAAGGTGGTGCTCGACCACTATCCGGTGGAGAGCATCAAGGACATCGACATCTCGCCGGGGCTGTTCGCCGACGGGCCGTGGGGCAAGAAGCTGGTGACGGTGGAGGGCGAGGCGCTGAGCCTGGACGACATCGAACACCGGATCCTGAGGCCCATCTGGAAGGATCCGCGCCTGCATTACGTCCTCAACTGCGCCGCGCTGGGCTGTCCCAATCTTCAGCCCCGGGCCTTTACCGCCGGCAACGCGCAAGCCCTGCTGAGCCGGGGAGCGCGCCAGTACGTCAACGACCCCCGGGGAGTCGCCTTCGACGGCGACCGGCTCATCGTCTCCAGCCTGTATGACTGGTACGCCGCCGACTTCGGCGGCACCGACACGGCCATCATCTCCCACCTCGAGCGCTACGCCCGCCCGGTGCTGCTGGCCAAGCTGGAAGCGGCCGAGGACATCGACGACGACTACTACGACTGGACCCTCAACGACGCGCCGTAGTTTCATCCGCCGCCCCGGTGCAGGCGGCGGCGCATTTTGGATTGCAAATTGCCTGCCGGGGGACGTTTCGCGCCCTTTCCCGCCTCCCGGCGCCCGGCGGCGCCGGCGGCGCGGCCGGGCCGTTTCCCCGGGGGCGCGCCCACAGGGGCTTTTAAACCCAGGGTTTCCGGGGCCCGCGGGCGAGCGGCGCGGCGCCGCCGACAGGGGTCCTCGGGAGCCCCGGATTTCTTCGCCAGCCGACGGGCCCGGTTGGCACGATTCGTGCTCGACTCCCGGTCCGGGCGTGGCAACGCCCCAGGTGCGGGCCAGCGGCGCCACAACGGAGAGGGCCAGATGAAGGACATTCACGACGCCTCGCTGAAGGCGCCGATCCTCGTCGTCGACGACAATCCGGCCAATGTCCTGCTTCTCGAAAGGATGCTCGGCGAGGGGGGATACAGGAACGTCCACACCACGACCGATCCAAAAGAGGTTGTCCAACTCAACAATCGGCGCCGGTTCGACATCGTGCTTCTCGACATCCGCATGCCGGGGATGGACGGCTTCCAGGTCCTCGACGCCCTGACCGATGCCATCCGCGACGACCTCCTGCCCGTGCTGGTGCTCAGCGCCGACCTGGACCCGGCGACCCGATTGAAGGCCCTGGAGCTGGGGGCCAAGGATTTCATCGCCAAGCCGTTCGAGCGCAGCGAGGTGCTGACCCGGGTGCGCAACCTTCTCGAGGTGCGCATCCTCTATAACCGGCACCGCTGGCAGAGCGACATCCTGGAGGCCAAGGTGCGCGAGCGGACGGACCAGCTGTACCGCACCCAGCTGGAGATCGTCCGCCGCCTGGGCCGCGCCGGCGAATACCGCGACAACGAGACCGGCATGCACGTCATCCGCATGAGCAAGAGCTGTCAGGCCCTGGGCCGGGCCGCCGGCTTGAGCGCCGGGCGCTGCGAATTGCTGCTGTACACCAGCCCCCTGCACGACGTGGGCAAGATCGGCATCCCCGACCGCATCCTGTTGAAACCGGGGGCGCTGACCACGGAAGAATGGCAGGTCATGAAGACCCACGTCGACATCGGCGCCAGCATTCTCGCCGACCACGGGTCCGAGATCATCCGCATGGCGCGGATCATCGTGCTCACCCACCACGAGAAGTGGGACGGCTCGGGCTATCCCAGGGGCCTGAAGGCCGGGGACATCCCCGTCGAGGGCCGCATCGCGGCGCTGTGCGACGTTTTCGACGCCCTCACCTCGGAGCGTCCCTACAAGAGGGCATGGAGCGTGGAGGAGGCGCTGGCCTATGTGGACGGCAACGCGGGGCGTCACTTCGAGCCCAGGCTGGTGACGGTGTTCAAGGAAATCCTGCCGGAAATCCTGGTCATCCGCCAGAGGTTCTCCGACGAGGCGGCGCTGCCGCCCGAGGACATCGCCGACGTCGCTTAATCGTCGCCGGTCCTGAGCGCCGCCAGGAAGGCGGACTGGGGAATCTCCACCTTGCCGAACAGGCGCATGCGTTTCTTGCCCTTCTTCTGCTTGTCCAGAAGCTTGCGTTTGCGGCTCACGTCGCCGCCGTAGCACTTGGCGGTGACGTCCTTTCGCATGGCGGCAACGGTTTCGCGGGCGATGATCCGGCCGCCGATGGCGGCCTGGATGGGAATCTTGAACAACTGGCGCGGGATCAAGCCCTTGAGCCTTTCGCAGATGGCGCGGCCGCGGGCTTCCGCGTGGCTGGCGTGGACGATGAAGGCCAGGGCGTCCACCGGCTCGGCGTTGACCAGGATGGAAACCACGGCAAGGTCGCTTTCCGCGTAGCCGTCCATCTCGTAGTCGAAGCTGGCATGCCCGCGCGAGACCGACTTCAGCCGGTCGTGGAAGTCGATCACCACCTCGTTCAGGGGCAGGCGGTAGACCGCCATGGCCCGTCCCCCGGCATACGTGAGCTCCACCTGCACGCCGCGGCGCTCGGTACACAGTGCGAGCACCGCGCCCAGGTGGTCGTCGGGGACTAAGATGGTGGCCTTGATCCAGGGCTCCTCGATGCGCGTAATCCGGGCCGGATCGGGCATGTCGGTCGGATTGTGAACCTCCTTGACGGTGCCGTCGCCGAGGTGGACCCGGTAGATGACGCTGGGCATGGTGGTGATGATGTCCAGGCCGAACTCCCGCACCAGGCGCTCCTGGATGATCTCCAGATGGAGCAGGCCCAGGAACCCGCAGCGGAAGCCCAGGCCCAGGGCGGCCGACGTCTCGGGCTCGAAATGGAAGCTGGCGTCGTTCAGGTGCAGCCTTTCCAGGGATTCGCGCAGGTCCCCGTAGTCCGCGGTATCGACCGGGAACAGGCCGCTGAACACCACCGGCAGCGACGGCTTGAAGCCGGGCAGCGGCAGCGCCGTGGGATGCCGTTCCTCGGTGATGGTGTCGCCGACGTGGGTATCGGCGACGGTCTTGATGGCGGCGGTGATGTAGCCCACCTCGCCGGCGCCAAGGGCGTCCACCTTGCTCGCCTTGGGCGTGAAGACGCCCACCTGCTCCACCTGATGGGTGGTGCCCGCCGCCATCATCCGGATCTTCATGCCCGGGCGCAGGACCCCGTCGTGGATGCGCACCAGGATCATGACGCCCAGGTAGGGGTCGTACCAGCTGTCCACCAGCAGCGCCTTGAGCGGCGCCGCCGCGTCCCCGTCCGGGGGCGGCAGGCGGCGGACCAGGGCCTCGAGGACGTCGGGCACGCCGGCGCCGGTCTTGGCTGAAATCAGGACCGCGTCCGTGGTGTCGAGGCCGATCACCTCGGCGATCTGTTCGCGGATGCGCTCCGGTTCGGCGGCCTGCAGGTCGATCTTGTTCAGCGCCGGAACGATTTCGTGGTTGGCGTCGATGGCCAGGTAAACGTTGGCCAGGGTCTGCGCCTCGACTCCCTGGGTGGCGTCGACGACCAGGAGCGAGCCCTCGCAGGCGGCCAGGCTGCGGCTGACCTCGTAGGAGAAGTCCACGTGCCCCGGCGTGTCCATGAGGTTGAGCTGGTAGGTCTCGCCGTCCCCGGCCTTGTAGGTGAGGCGCACGGTCTGCGCCTTGATGGTGATGCCGCGCTCGCGCTCGAGGTCCATGGAATCGAGGACCTGGTCGCGCATCTCGCGCTCGCTCAGGCCGCCGGTGAGCTGGATCATGCGGTCGGCCAGCGTCGACTTGCCGTGGTCGATGTGGGCGATGATGGCGAAGTTGCGGATGCGGGCGAGGTCGGACATGGGCGGGCTTGTAGCAGTGTAAGCGCGGGAACGCTATCCCGTTCGGCGGCGTACCTAAAGCGCCATGGGCGCCACCCCGAAGACCGCCTCGTGGCCGAGCAGCAGGACAAGGTAGAGGACCAGGCCGGCGAACAGGCGCCCGTGGCCGATTTCCTTCACGCTTACCCGCGTCCGGCCGGCCGCGATGGCGGCGAACGGCACATTCGAGGTGGCGCCGGCGAACGCCCGCCGGTCCCCGCCCATGGTGGTCCGCTTCTTGCGGTCGATGAGCACGGTGCCGCCGAGGGCCAGCAGGCCCAGGGAGGCGAAAAAAATCAGCGACGCCAGGTCCCCGTTGGCCATGGCGTGGACCACGGCCCACAAGCCGATCCCCCACAGGATCGGGTGGCGCGTGACCTTGAAGATGCCGGGGAGCGGGGCGCCCGCCGCGGCCGGCTTCAGGGGCACGGCGGTGGGGCTGGCCGGCGTCGCCCCGCCGGCCAGCAAAAGGCAAGCCACGACCATGACCCCCAGCGCAATGTACCTGACCCCCGTCGGCGCCGCCCACAATTCGACGACGGGGGCGTCGCCGTAGGCGCCGACGAGCCACACGAAAAGTCCCAGCGAAATCGCCGAATACAGCCCGACGAAAGGCCACTCGCCGAGGGCGCGGGCGAGGGGGCCGCGCACGCGCGCGCCGGAGAGCAGAACATGACTTCCGGTGAAGGCGACGGCGGCGAGGATAAGCTCGACAAGGCTTCCGCTCATGGGTCGCCTTTTAGCAGGGCGCCGGCCCGGTGTCATCGGCGCGGCGCGGCAATGCCTAAGAGCCCGGCGTTCCTCCGCGATTTCACGGTTCGGATTTCACCACAGAGCACACGGAGAGCACAGAG
>JBHHXI010000084.1:0-13256 GCA_046756945.1 Rhodospirillales bacterium | reverse complement strand
GGCGCGGAGGCGCGAAGCGCCGACAGGGATCGCATAGAAGAGGCGCGGAGGCGCGAAGCGCCGACAGGGATCGCATAGAAGAGGCGCGGAGGCGCGCGGTCCCGGGTGCGTCGAGCGGACGATAACCGTCGACGCGGCACGCGCCAACAGGCGCGGGAGAACCGGGGAAACCCGCTGTTTTCCTTGCATGCGGACCGGGATTGAGGCACAAAATACGGGTCCGTACGCACGAACCACGCGAAAAGAAGCCGCCGCCCGATCCCGCACGGCGGCTTTGCGTCCTCGGGGGGAGACGATGGTGTTGGGACGATGGAGATGACGCCGTTCGGCGGCGAGCGAACCGCCAATGCCAGGCTGCTTGCCTGGGTGAACGAGACGGTTGGCCTGTGCAAGCCCGACGCCGTCCACTGGTGCGACGGCTCCCAGGAGGAATACGACCGCCTGTGCCAGCAGATGGTGGAGAGCGGAACCTTCATCAGGCTGAACGAGGAAAAGCGGCCGGGCTGCTTCCTTGCCCGCTCCCATCCCGGCGACGTCGCCCGGGTCGAGGAACGTACCTTCATCTGTTCGGGCAAGGAGGAGGACGCCGGGCCGACCAACAACTGGGTCGACCCGGACGAGATGAAGCGGACGCTGACCGGCCTGTTCGACGGCTGCATGCGGGGCCGCACCATGTACGTGTGCCCGTTCTCCATGGGGCCGCTGGGCTCGCCCATCGCCCACATCGGCATCCAGGTCACCGATTCCGCGTATGCCGCGGTCAACATGCGGATCATGGCGCGGATGGGGCAGCAGGTGCTGGATACCCTGGGCGACGGCGATTTCGTTCCCTGCCTGCATTCCGTCGGCGCCCCCCTGGAGCCGGGCGAAAACGACGTCCCCTGGCCGTGCAACGACACCAAGTACATCGTCCATTTTCCCGACGAGCGCTCGATCTGGTCCTACGGCAGCGGCTATGGCGGCAACGCGCTGCTCGGCAAGAAATGCTTCGCGCTGCGCATCGCGTCGGCCATGGCGCGGGACGAGGGCTGGCTGGCCGAGCACATGCTGATCGTCGGCCTGGAGTCGCCCGCGGGCGAAAAGACCTATGTGGCGGCGGCGTTCCCCAGCGCCTGCGGCAAGACCAACCTGTCCATGCTGATCCCGCCGGCGGGCTTCGAGGGCTGGAAGGTGTACACGGTCGGCGACGACATCGCCTGGATCAAGCCGGGCGCGGACGGGCGTCTTTATGCCATCAACCCGGAGGCCGGCTTTTTCGGCGTCGCGCCCGGCACCTCGAAAAGCTCGAACCCCACCGCCATGAAGATGCTGAGCAGGAACTGCATCTTCACCAACGTCGGCCTGACCGACGACGGCGACGTGTGGTGGGAAGGCATGGACGGCGATCCGCCGGCCCACTGCATCGACTGGCAGGGCAACGACTGGACGCCGGACAGTCAAACTCCCGCCGCCCAGCCCAACTCCCGCTTCACGGCGCCGGTCGCCGAATGCCCGAGCCTCGATCCGGCCTGGGACGATCCCCGGGGGGTGCCGATCAGCGCCTTCATCTTCGGCGGCCGCCTGAGCAGGACCTTCCCCCTGGTCTTCCAGTCCTTCGACTGGGCGCACGGGGTGTACCTGGCGGCGACCATGGGCTCCGAGGCCACCGCCGCGGTCGAGGGACAGGCGGCGATCCGCCGCGACCCCATGGCGATGCTGCCGTTCTGCGGCTACAACATGGGCGATTACTGGCGCCACTGGCTGGACCTGGGGAAAAGGATCAGCGACCCGCCGCCGATCTTCCGCGTCAACTGGTTCCGCAAGGACGAAAACGGCAGGTTCCTGTGGCCCGGCTTCCGCGACAACATGCGGGTGCTGAAGTGGATCATCGACCGCGTCCACAACCGCGCCGGCGGCGCCGAGAGCCCGTTCGGCACCATGCCCCACCACCGGGACATCAACTGGCAGGGCCTGGGCTACGACGCCCGGACCTTCCATGACCTGATGAAGGTCGACCGCGAAGCGGGCAAGGAGGAGGCGGAGGACCAGAGGACCCTGTTCGAGCGGTTCGGCAGCCGTTTGCCCGAGGAGCTCGAGCGCCAGCGCCAACGCCTGGTGGAGCGCCTCGAGGCCGCGCCGGCGGTGTGGGAGCTGGAGGGGTAACGCGTCGCGTATCCGCCCCAATGCCGGCCTTCGCGGCCCCTACTTCCGCGCCAGCGCCGCCCAGATCAGCGCCGCCCAGCCGAGGAGCAGGCTGATCCCGCCCGCCGGCGCCATGCCGGGCACGAGCACCGACCCGGTCACGCCGCGGGCGTAGAGCGATCCCGAGAACAGCGCGATGCCAATGGTGAAAGCCCACCCGGCGACGCGCAGCGCCGGCGCTCCGGGCGCGTCGGGGCGCGACGCCAGGCACGCCACGGCGAGGAGGGCCAGCGCGTGCCACATGTGGTATTGCACCGCCGTCATGAAGATGTCGCGGAAACCCGTATCGGTGACCTCCAGCGCATGCGCCCCGTAGGCCCCCGCCACCATCGCCAGCAACCCGTTCAGGGCCGCGAGAAAAAGCCACAACCGCATGACGCTCCGTTCAACCCCGCGCCAACAGAGGTCAGGGATCAGGGATCAGGGATCAGAAAACAACTGATACCTGATACCTGACTTCTGACCTCCCTGGCGGCGGCCTACTCTCCGGCGACCGCCGTGACCTGGCGTTCCCCGGCGCGGGTCACCGGGTGCTCCAGCTTGTCCAGCATCTCCTTCGGCACGACCTGGCGGAACTTGTCCTTCTCCAGGTCCCAGTCGCGGAGCAGCGCCTCGGCGAAGCGCGACTGGGTCTCCTTCACGTGCTCGGCGAGGAGCCCGCGGACGACGCCCTCCCAGTGGTCGGTCTCGATGCGCTGCCAGACGACGGAGTCGGCGTTGACCTTGCGGTCGAACACGTCTTCGGCGTCGTAGACGAAGGCCATGCCGCCGGTCATGCCGGCGGCGAAGTTGTCGCCCACCGATCCCAGGATCACGGCGACGCCGCCGGTCATGTATTCGCAGCCGTTGGCGCCGCAGCCCTCGACCACCGCCATGGCGCCCGAGTTGCGCACGCAGAAACGCTCGCCGGCCTGGCCGGCGGCGAACAGCCTGCCCGCCGTGGCGCCGTACAGCACGGTGTTGCCGATGATCGTGTTGAGGTGGGTTCCCAGCCCGCTGGAGACCGGCGGCCTGAGCACGATGATGCCGCCGGAGAGGCCCTTGCCCACATAGTCGTTGGCGTCCCCGAAGACGTCCAGCTTCAACCCCTGGACGGCGAACGCGCCCAGGGACTGGCCGGCCGAGCCCCTGAGGCGCACGGTGATCTGACGCGGCGGCAGGCCGGTCATGCCGTAGCGCCGGGTAATCATGGAGCTCAACTTGGTGCCGATGGTGCGCTGGGTGTTGCGGATGTTATAGGCGAGTTGCATCTTCTCGCCCGCGGAAAGCGCCGTGTGGGCGTCCTCGATCATCTGGGCGTCCAGGGTCTCGGGCACCTCGTTGCGGCCCTCGATGGCGAAGTAGGGCGGGAATTCCCCGGGATCGGCCCGCGCCAGCAGCGGGTTCAGGTCCAGATCGTCCAGATGCGGGCTGCCGCGGCTGACCTGGAACAGAAGGTCGGTGCGGCCGATGATCTCCTTCAGCGAGCGCACCCCCAACGACGCCAGGATCTCGCGCACCTCCTCGGCGATGAAGGTGAACAAATTGACCACCTTTTCCGGCGTGCCCGTGAACTTGGCGCGCAAGGATTCGTCCTGGGTGCAAATGCCGACGGGACAGGTGTTGCTGTGGCACTGGCGGACCAGGATGCAGCCCATGGCGACCAGCGCCGCGGTGCCGATGCCGATCTCCTCGCCGCCCAGCATGGCGGCGATGACCACGTCGCGCCCGGTCTTGATGCCGCCGTCGACCCTGAGCTTGACCCGGTGGCGCAGGCGGTTCAGCGTCAGCACCTGGTGGACCTCGCTCAGGCCCATCTCCCACGGCACGCCGCAGTACTTGATGCTGGACTGGGGACTGGCCCCGGTGCCGCCGGAATGGCCCGAGATCATGATCGAATCGGCCTTCGCCTTGGCGACGCCGGCGGCGACGGTGCCGATGCCGGCGCGCGCCACCAGCTTGACGCAGACCCTGGCGTCCGGGTTGACCTGCTTGAGGTCGTAGATGAGCTGGGCCAGGTCCTCGATGGAATAGATGTCGTGATGGGGCGGCGGCGAGATCAGCATGACGCCCGGCGTCGAGTGGCGCAGGTGCGCGATCTCCTCCGATACCTTGAAACCGGGAAGCTGGCCGCCTTCGCCGGGCTTCGAGCCCTGGGCCATCTTGATCTCGATCTCGCGGCAGTTGTTGAGATACTCCGCGGTCACCCCGAACCGTCCCGACGCGATCTGCTTGATCGTCGAATTGGCGTTGTCGCCGTTGGCACGCGGCTTGAAGCGCTCGGACGACTCGCCGCCCTCGCCGCAGTCGGACTGGGCGCCGATCTGATTCATGGCGATGGCCAGGGTCTCGTGCGCCTCGCGCGACAGCGCCCCGTGGGACATGGCGCCGGTGACGAAACGCTTGCGGATATCGGTGGTGGATTCCACGTCGTCGATGGAAACCGGGGCCCGGCCGGGATCGAAATCCCAGAGGTCGCGCAGGTGTATGGGCGGCATGTCGCGGACCGCCTCGGTGTAGCGCTTGAAGGTCCGGAAACTGTCCGTGCCCACCGCCGTCTGCAGGGTGTGGATCTGCCGGGCCTCGAAGGCGTGGAGTTCGCCGCCGTGGCGATAGCGGTAAAAGCCGCCGACGGGCAGGGTAACGACGTCTTCGGTCCACGCCGCGGCATGCATTTCCAGCACCTTGTGCTGAATGCCCGGGAGCCCGATGCCGGAAATGCGCGACGGCATGCCGGGGAAGAACTCCGCCACCAGGGCGCGCGACAGGCCGACGGCCTCGAAGTTGTAGCCGCCGCGGTACGAGCTGATGATCGAAATGCCCATCTTCGACATGATCTTGAGGAGCCCGTCATCGACGGCCTTCTTGAACCGGCTCAGGCAGGTCTCCGGGTCGACGGCGCCGAAGAGCCCGCGGCGGTGACGGTCGGCGAGGGATTCCTCGGCCAGATAGGCGTTCACCGTCGTCGCCCCGACGCCGATGAGGACGGCGAAGTAATGGACGTCCATGCACTCGCCCGAGTGCACGTTGAGCGAGGTAAAGGTGCGCAGGTGCTGGCGCACCAAGTGGGTGTTCACGGCGCCGGTGGCCAGGATCATGGGCACCGGGGCGCGCCCGGGGCCGGTGTTCCTGTCGCTCAGGATGACATGGACGCACCCGCCCCTGACCGCCGTCTCCGTCTCCTGCTGGATACGGACAACGGCCTCGCGGAGCACGTTGCTGTCGCTTTCCCTGCCGCCCACGGCATCGAAGGTGCAGTCGATCTCCACCGCGGTGTCGCCCAGGTAGGCCCGCATCGCCTCGAATTCGGCGTTCAGCAACACCGGCGATTCGAGCTGCATCAGCCGGCACTGGGACTCGTCCTCGTCCAGGATGTTGCCCAGGTTGCCGAGCCGCGTCCGCAACGACATCACCTGGCGTTCGCGCAGGGAGTCGATGGGCGGGTTGGTCACCTGGCTGAAGTTCTGGCGGAAGAAATGATGGAGGCCACGGTACTTGTCCGACAGCACGGCCACCGGCGTGTCGTCGCCCATGGACCCCGTGGGCTCCTTGGACTCCTCGGCCATGGGGTGGAGGATGAGTTCCAGGTCCTCCATGCTCCACCCGGCGGTCAACTGGCGGCGGCGCAATTCCTCGGCGTCGAACTGCTGCCCGGCCCTGGCGCCCGACGCGATCCGGCTGTCGATATGGTCGATGTGCTTGACCCAGGAGCCGAAGGGCTGGTGCGCGGCCAGTATGTCCTTGAGTTCGTGGTCGTGGTACAGCCGGCCTTCCTCGAGGTCGACGGCGATCATCTGGCCGGGCCCGACGCGCCCCTTTTCGGCGACCCTGGTTTCGTCGATTCGCACCATGCCGGTCTCGGAGCCGACGATCAGCAGTCCGTCGCCGGTCACCGTATAGCGCAGCGGCCTGAGTCCGTTGCGGTCCATGGCCGCCAGCACCCACCGGCCGCCGAAGGCGGCGATGGCGGCGGGCCCGTCCCAGGGTTCGATGACCGCGTTGGCGTAGGTGTACAGGTTCCGGTGGGCCTCGGGCATGGCCGGCTTGTGGCTTGACGCATCGGGGATCAGCATGGCGCTGGCCATGGGCAGCGAGCGGCCGGCCCGCACCATGACCTCGTACACCGCGTCGAGGGCGGCCGAGTCCGAACTTTCGGCCTGGATCACCGGCTTGATGTCGTCGATGGAGTCGCCGAACGTCTCATGGGCCATGCGCGGCTCATGGCAGGCCATCCAGTTGATATTGCCGCTGAGCGTGTTGATCTCGCCGTTGTGGGCGAGGACGCGGAAAGGCTGGGCGAGGTGCCAGGTGGGAAAGGTGTTGGTGGAGTAGCGCTGGTGATAGACGGCGAAGTTGGAAATGAAGCGGTCGTCCAGCAGGTCCGGATAAAACGCCGTCAGCTGCTCGGCCAGGAACATGCCCTTGTAGATCACCGCGCGCGACGAAAGCGAGCAGATGTAGAATTCCTTGATGTACTCGGCCAGCACCGCGTTCTCGATGCGCCGGCGGATGATGTAAAGGTCGGTCTCGAACTGGGGGTTGCTCACGTCCTTGGTGTTGGCGATCATGATCTGCTCGATCTCGGGGCGGTTGGCGTTGGCCTTCTCGCCGATGACGCCGACGTCGACGGGCACCTGGCGCCACCCGTAGATGGTGTAGCCGAAGCGCAGGATCTCGGTCTCGACGATGCAGCGGCAACGCTCCTGGGCGCCGAGGTCGGTCTTGGGCAGGAAGACCATGCCCACGGCGAGGCGCCGGGGAAGGACCTCGTGGCCGGTGCGCTGGACGTGCTGCTTGAAGAAGTCCTGGGGGATCTGCAGATGGATGCCGGCGCCGTCGCCGGTCTTGCCGTCGGCATCCACGGCGCCCCGGTGCCACACCGATTTCAGCGCGTTGATGCCGGCCAGAACCACCTCGCGCCGCGGCTTGCCGTCGATGGCGGCGACGAAACCGACGCCACAGGCATCGTGTTCGTCGGCCGGGTCATAGAGGCCGTTCTCGGCCAGGTGCCGGGCGTTGGCCCGCCAGTCCCGGATGAACCGCCTGCCGTCGTCGCGCCTCTTCGTGCTCATGCCGCTTCCCCCTGCGCCCCCGTGGCCGCCGATTGTTTTTCCTTGATGTAGCCGTCGATCGCCGCCGCCGCGTCGCGGCCGTCGCGGATCGCCCACACCACGAGCGAAGCGCCGCGCACGATGTCGCCGGCGGCGAATACGCCGTCCACCCTGGTCATCATGGTGTCCCAGTCGATGTCGACCGTCCCCCGGTCGGTGACCGCCAGTTCCGGGCATTGGAACAGCGCCGGCACGTCCTCGGGATCGAAGCCCAGGGCCTTGATGACGAGGTCGGCCTCGGCGGTGAAATGATCGCCGACCGGCTCCGGCGTCTGCCGGCCGCTGGCGTCGGCGGCGCCGAGGCGCATGCGCCGGGCGCGGACGCCGTTGATGGCGCCGTCGCCGAGGAAGGCCTCGGGCGCGGCCAGCCATACGAACTCGACTCCTTCTTCCTCGGCGTGGTCCACTTCGCGCATGGAGCCTGGCATGTTGGCGCGGTTGCGCCGGTACAGGCACTTGACCGATCTGGCGCCCTGGCGCACGGCGGTGCGCACGCAGTCCATGGCCGTGTCGCCGCCGCCGATCACGACCACGTGCTTGCCGCGGGCGTCGAGGGCGCCGCTGTCGAATTCCGGCACCGCGTCGCCCAGGCCCTTGCGGTTGCTGGCGATGAGGTACTCGAGCGCCCGCACCACGTTGCCAAGGCCGGCCCCGGGCACGGCGATGTCGCGTTCCGTATAGACGCCGGTGGCGATAAGGACGGCGTCGTGCCGGGCGCGCAGGTCGGCCAGGGTGGCGTCGCGGCCGACCTCGAAGCCGGTGTGGTAGACGACGCCGCCGTCGGCCAGCAATCTGGTCCGGCGCTCCACCACCTCCTTTTGCAGCTTGAAATTGGGAATGCCATAGATCAGGAGGCCGCCCACCCGGTCGTAGCGGTCATAGACGTGGACCTGGTAGCCCTTGCGCCGCAGCTCCTCGGCGGCGGCGAGGCCGGCCGGCCCGCCGCCGATGACGCCGACGGAGCCGTCCAGCTCGCGGCGCGGCTTGGGCGGCCTGACCCAGCCCCGTTCCCAGGCGGTGTCGGTGATGTGTTTCTCCACGGCGCCGATGGTCACCGTCCCGTGGCCCGCTTCCTCGATCACGCAATTGCCCTCGCACAGCCGGTCATGGGGACAGATGCGGCCGCAGATTTCCGGCATGTTGTTGGTCGCCGAGGAGGCTTCGTACGCCTCCTCCAGCCGGCCCTGGGCGGCGAGCATCAGCCAGTCGGGGATGTTGTTCTGCAGGGGGCAATGGACCTGGCAAAACGGTATGCCGCACTGGGAGCAGCGCGAGGACTGCTCGACGGCGCGCGCCGGCTCGAAGGGCTGGTAGATTTCCAGGAAGTCGCGGCGCCGTTCGGCGGCGTCGCGCTTGGTCGGCGTCCGGCCCGCGAGGCCGACGAACTTCAGCATGCTCTGGGCCATGAAAACGCTCTCCATTCGCCGGCGGCCGCCCATTTGGGGCGGCCTGGGGTCCACCGGGCCGTGGGAGAAAGGGAAGGAAATTAGGTCCGCTTTATTTACTTGTTTCCTCCCGCCTGGCGGGCGCTTATGCAATATAGGATATTCGGCGGGGTTCACAAACAAAATAAATTAACAATGGTTCCGAAACGAGACTAAATGGCGCTTGGGACGCGGCCCGGCGGATGGTATAAGGGCCCAACAGCTTGGGGTGAGGGGGCGTGTCGGTCCTACATATAGTGGTGCTTGCCCTGGTCCAGGGCCTCACCGAATTCCTTCCCATCAGTTCCTCCGGCCATCTGATTCTGGTGCCCGCACTGACCGGTTGGCCGGACCAGGGGCTGATCATCGACGTCGCCGTCCACGTCGGCACCCTGGGGGCGGTAGTTGTCTATTTCTGGCGCGATCTGTGGACGATGGTGCGTGGTATCGTGCGCCTGACCAAGGGACGCGTGGACGCCGGGGCGCGGCTTGCCGGGTATCTGGTGATCGCCACGGTGCCGGTGGTCATCGCCGGGTTCGCCGTCAACTATTATGCCGCGGACAGCCTGCGCAGCGTCACCGTGATCGCCTGGGCGACGCTCGTTTTCGGCATCGTGCTCTATGCGGCGGACCGCACGGGCATGACCGTGCGCCATGTCCAGCACCTGGGTGTCGGCGACGCGGTCATCATCGGCTGCGCCCAGGCCCTCGCCCTCATTCCCGGCACCAGCCGCTCGGGCATCACCATGTCGGCGGCGCGGCTGCTCGGCATGGAGCGGTCCGAGGCGGCGCGCTTCTCCATGCTGCTCTCCATCCCCGCCATCCTCGGCGCCGGCACCCTGAAGGGCCTGGATCTTTACCGGCTGGGAGACGTGGCGCTGACCTCGGCCGCGGTGCTCGCCGCCGGGCTGGCCTTCGTCGCCGCCTGGATCACCATCCTCGCCCTGATGGCCTGGCTCCGGCGCGCCACGTTCACGCCCTTCGTCGTCTACCGGGTGTTTCTGGGGGGCGCGCTGCTCGCCTTTGCCTACGGCTGGATCGGCTGAGCGGGGCCGGAGGAATACTCCTCAATACCCCTTTTCGCGGTCGACGACGTCGAACGGCGGCCGGCCCGCTTCCATGCGGCGGATGTTCTCGGCGACCGTGGCCGCCGCCGAGCCGACGATGGTCCAGCTCGCCATGTGCGGGGTGATCATGATCTTCGGATGGGTCCAGAAAGGGTGCCCCTCGGGCAGGGGCTCGTCGCGGAACACGTCGAGGGCGGCGCCGGCCAGGTGACCCGACTCCAGGGCCTCGATCAGGTCGTCCTCGACCAGGTGGCCGCCGCGCGCCGGGTTGACCACGAAGGCGCCCTCGGGCAGGGCGGCGAACGTTTTCCTGTCCAGGATACCCTCGGTGTCCGGCGTCAGCGGCAGAAGGCAGACCAGGATGCGGGTGCGCCTCAGGAACGGGTCCAAGCCGTCGGCGCCATGGAAGCATTCGACGCCTTCGGTGCGTTTTGCCGTGCGGCTCCACCCGGCAACGGGAAAGCCCAGACCGGCCAGCTTTTGCGCCGCGTCGACGCCGAGCACGCCGAGGCCGAGGATGCCGACGGTGCATTTTTCCTTGTCGGGGGGCGGCAGCGGCCGCCAGCGGCCCTGGCGCTGGAGCGCCGCGTAGCGGTGCATGTCCTTGAAGTAATGCAGCACCCGGTGCAGCACGAAGTCGCTCATGCCCTCGGTAAGCGAGGGATCGACCAGCCGGATGAGGGGCACGTCCGGGGGCAGGCTGGGGTCGGTCAGCACGTGGTCGACCCCGGCCCCCAGGTTGATCACCGCCTTGAGGTTGGCATAGCGGCCCAACTCGCCCGGTTGGTGGCGCCAGACCAATGCATACAGAATGTCGGCGGGATCGCCGCCTTCGTCGGGCCAGACGCGGAACGCCATGTCGGGCAGGAGCTTCTCGAACTCGACCCGCCAATGGTCCGGCTTTTCCTCCAGGCTGGAAAACAGGATGGCCATGGGCTCTACAGACTCACCACGCCGCTCTCGTCGGCTTTCATCTCGAACGCCGCGGCCATGAGGGCGCGGGTGTAGGCTTCCTTGGGGTCGGCGAAGATGGCGTCCGCCGGGCCCTGCTCCACCACCCGGCCCCGGCGCAGGACCACCATGTCGTGGGCCAGCGCCCGGACCACCCTGAGGTCGTGGCTGATGAACAGATAGGCCAGATCATAGCGTTTCTGCAGGTCGCGCAGGAGATCGACGATCTGGGCCTGGACCGACATGTCGAGGGCGCTGGTCGGCTCGTCGAGCACGATGAATTTCGGCTTGAGCACCAGGGCGCGGGCGATGGAGATGCGCTGGCGCTGGCCGCCCGAGAACTCGTGGGGATAGCGGTCCCGCATCGCCGGCTCCAGCCCCACCTCCTGGAGGACCTGGTCGATCATCTCCCGGCGTTCCTCGTAGCTGCCGCCGAGGCCGTGGACGAGCAGCCCTTCCTCGACGATCTGCCCCGCAGACAGGCGCGGGCTCAGGGAGCCGAACGGGTCCTGGAAGACGATCTGCATCTGGCGCCGGAGCGGCCTCAGCGCCTTCGCCGCCATGTCCTGGATCTCCCGGCCCTCGAAGAGGATGGTCCCCTCGCCCCGTTCCAGGCGCAGCAGGGCCCGGCCGAGGGTGCTTTTGCCGGAGCCGCTTTCGCCGACGACGCCGAACGTGTGCCCCCGGCGCACGGTCAGCGAAACGCCGTCCACGGCCTTGATGTGGCCGACGATGCGCCGGATCACGCCCCTCTTGATGGGGAACCAGACCTTGATGTCCCGCGCCTCCATCACCTCGGCCGCCCCCCTGGGCGCCGCATCGGGGCGCCCCCTGGGCTCGGCGGCGAGCAGGTGGCGGGTGTAGGCGTCGCCCGGGCGCTCGAAGATGTCGGCGGCGCTTCCCCGCTCGACGATCTTTCCCTGGTTCATCACGTAGACGCGCTCGGCCATGGTGCGGACGACGCCAAGGTCGTGGGTGATCAGCAGAAGGGCCATGCCCAGTCTCGCCTGCAGGTCCTTCAGCAGATGCAGGATCTGGGCCTGGATGGTGACGTCCACGGCGGTGGTCGGCTCGTCGGCGATCAACAGGTCGGGCTCGTTGGCCAGGGCCATGGCGATCATGACCCGCTGCTGCTGGCCGCCCGAAAACTCGTGGGGCAGGGCCTCGAGGCGGTCCACGGCCTCTTCCAGGCCGACCAGGCGCAAAAGCTCGACGACCCGTTCGTGGGCGCCCTGCCGGTCCATGTTCTTGTGCAGCAGAAGCACCTCGCGGATCTGGCGCTCGATGCCGTGCAGGGGATTGAGCGACGTCAGCGGCTCCTGGAAGATCATGGCGATGCGGTCGCCGCGCAGCTCGCGCATGCGCTGCCGGTTCGTGCCCGCCAGTTCCTCGCCCAGGAAGCGGACGCTGCCCGAGGGATGCCAGGCCATCGGGTAGGGCAGCAGTTGCAGGACGGAAAGCGCGGTCACCGACTTGCCGGAGCCGCTTTCGCCGACGAGGCCCACCGTTTCGCCGCGGGCGATGTCGAGGGAAACCCCGCGCACCGCCTTGATCTCGCGCGCGCCCCGTCCGAAAGAGACCGCCAGGTCCCGGATTTCCAGCAACGGCTGCCGGCGCATCAGCGTCCCGCCGAACCCGCCGCCGCGGGCGCGGGCGCCGTGTCGCTTTCCTGCGGTGTTGCGGCGAAGACCTTTCTCGGGTCCAGGGCGTCACGCACCGCCTCGCCGACGAAGATCAGCAGGCTGAGCATGATCGCCAGGACGAAGAAGGCGGTCAGGCCCAGCCACGGCGCATGCAGGTTGGCCTTGCCCTGGTTCAAAAGCTCGCCCAGGGACGCCGAGCCCGGAGGCAGGCCGAAGCCGAGGAAGTCGAGGGACGTCAGCGCGACGATGGCGCCGCTGAGGATGAAAGGCAGGAAGGTGAGCGACGCCACCATGGCGTTGGGCAGGATGTGCTTGAACATGATCATGGCGTTGCCGACGCCCAGCGCGCGCGCGGCGCGCACGTAATCCAGGTTGCGCGCGCGCAGGAATTCCGCCCGCACGACGCCGACCAGGCTCATCCAGTGGAACAGCAGCAACAGCCCCAGCAACAGCCAGAAATTGGGCTGCACGATGCTGGCCAGGATGATCAGCAGAAAGAGCTGCGGCAGGCCCGACCAGATCTCGATAAAGCGCTGGAAGATGAGGTCCGTCAGCCCGCCGAAGTAGCCCTGCACGGCGCCGGCGGCGATGCCGACGATGGAACTGAGGACGGTCAGGATGAGGCCGAACAGCACGGAAATACGGAAGCCGTAGATCAGGCGCGCCACCACGTCGCGGCCCTGGTCGTCCGTGCCCAGCCAGTTCTCGGCGCTGGGCGGCGCCGGCGCCGGCACCGGCAGGGCGTAGTTGATGGTGTCGAACGAGTAGCGGACCGGTGGCCAGATCATCCACCCCCTGGCCTCGATCTTCTCGGCGATGAAGGGATCGCGGAAATCGGTCTCGGTGGGGAAATCGCCGCCGAAGACCGTTTCCGGGTACTTGAACCGCAGGCGCACGGGG
>JBHHXI010000083.1:0-13650 GCA_046756945.1 Rhodospirillales bacterium | reverse complement strand
CGAGGGCTTCCCGCGTGCGGCCGGCCGCGTGGAAGGTGAACGCCTGGTGCAGAAGGGCAGGGATGTCCGCGCCGGCTCCGCCTTGGGACGCCCCGCTTGTGGCCGCGCCGGGGGACAAGGCCCGGCCGCCGCCCGTCGGCGGGCGGGCGGACTCGGTGTCACCGTGTTGGCGCGCCGCCTTTTCGAGACGGCGCCTTTCCTTGCGGTTCATTACTCAGTATTTCCCCGGATCCCGCCGGAGCCGGTCATTTCGTATCCTTCGGGTAGCGTACCGTTAGCACAAATTACCCAACGTGGCCATCCGGGGACCGTGTATCGCCCTCGCGGTGTTCCCGCGCGCCGGCGCCGCGCGCGAAAAAAATCCCCGGCCGCGGATCACGCGGCCGGGGACGTGTGTCTTTACGTCGTTTTCGTGTCGGCGCTAGAACTTCAGGCGCGCACCGATCAGACCCGTCGTCAGGTCCTCGTAAGTGCTGGTCGACGAGTCATCGAAGTCGGCCACGCTGAACGCCGCGAACAGCTCCGTCGCGTAATCCTTCAGGATCTGCACGACCCCGAAGCCCCAAGCGGTGGCGTCGTCGCCGTTCGACGCAAGGTCCTCGGTGTTCTGCCAGTTGACGTAGAAGTTGGTCGTTCCCGCGTCGACGAGCTTGGCCTTGTAGCCCAACTTGACGTAGAGCATCGACGGATCCGTGCGGCCGGTAGCCTCCAATTCCCGCGTGGCGCCGGCGACGGTCACACTAAGGCCGCTGGAATGCAGGATCGAGCCCGACCCGTTGAACTGGTTGCCTATCGTCGCGCTTGCAGAGTCCCTGTTGAACCAGCCAAGTGCGGCGCTCACCTTGGTTCCGGCGAAGCTGCCTTTAAAACGGATTGCGGCGTCGCCAATGGGACCCTGGTTGAGGCCGGCCGAGATCTTAAAGCCGCCGAACGTGGGCGTATCGTACCGCAGCCGTTGCGTACGGCTCAGGCCGTCAAAGCCGTTGAACACGCTGCTCGCCTTCGGGCCGGCAGCGGCGGCGTTGATGTTCGGGTCCTGCGATGCTCCGGCCGCCACGTTTTCGACGATGAAGACGCTGCCGCCAAATCCCATATCGGCAACGCTCGGGTTGGAAGCGATGATCGTTCCCGAGAGGTCGACCTCGGACGTGCCGTTGGCGGCGGAATCGCCCTTACCCATGTAGAGCTTGCCCCACTTGCCCGCGAACGTGATGTCCTGGTAGCGGGGGTCGATGCCGCTGCCGTCGCCCTCATCTTCGTCGATTGTATCGGCGGTAGAGTTACCGGAAGCGCTGGAGGTCCGGTTGTTGAACTGGAACTCGATCCGGGTGCCGATGGTCAGGCTGTCCCAGGCCTTGGCCGTACCGATGAAACGCACACGGTTGCCGCTGAACTGGTTACTGGTGTGGTGGATATTGGTCGTGTTTCCGTCGTCCACGATGGAAACGACACGGCTGAGCTGGCCGGTGATGGCAAGCTTGACCTGGCTCTTGCCGTTGACGACGGTGTTCCCGCCCGCTGAGGCCGGTCCCGCGAAGGGCGCTGCGAATGCGAAGAGCGCTGCCGCTGCGACCGACGTTTGTAATGTTTTCCTATACACGTTCTTTTCTCCCCTACCCCTTGACGTTCGTAATACCTACTAAAGAGTCTTGCGTTCGGCCCGTGTACGAAACCTCCGACCGCAGCCGGTCCGCCTCTCCGGGAAAGCCATTCTATGGTTTTCCATGTTGGCTTGAAGACAAATTTGCCGCCGGGCACGGTTTTTTTGATACGCTGTGTCAAATTAGCCACAAGCATGCCGATTCCCCGGCGCCGATGTTTCCTTGCCCTATGCCCCAACCTGATTGCCACTCCCGTCGCCCACGGCCCCGGCCCGTGCTTCGTCCACCGGCCCGTCGTCCCTGGAAAGTTGTCCCGGGAAACCGGCGGCGCCTTCGCCGGTCCGGCCGGCCGTTCACGACCGATTAACACCCGCGGGCGGCAGGACTATACTCCCGCTTCCGTCCGCGCCACAGGGAGAGGTCGCCATGGAACTCAACGATCCCGGTCTGTTTCGCCAGCAAGGATATATCGGTGGCGCCTGGGTGGACGCCGAGGACGGCGCCACGTTCGAGGTGACGGACCCGGCCGACGGCGCGCCCCTGGGCACGGTGCCGAAGATGGGCGCGGCGGAGACCCGCCGCGCCATCGACGCCGCCGACGCGGCCTGGCCGGCGTGGCGGGCGCTGACGGCCAAGCAGCGCGCCCAGGTCCTGCACCGGTGGTTCCGCCTGATGATGGAAAACCAGGACGACCTGGCGCGGCTGATGACCGCCGAACAGGGCAAGCCGCTGGCCGAGTCCACCGGCGAGATCGCCTACGGCGCGTCCTTCGTCGAATGGTTCGCCGAAGAGGCCAAGCGCGTCTACGGCGACATCATCCCGCCCCACCAGGCGGACAAGCGCATCGTCGTCGTCAAGGAGCCCATCGGCGTCGTCGCGTCGATCACGCCGTGGAACTTCCCCAACGCCATGATCACGCGCAAATGCGCGCCGGCGCTGGCCGTCGGGTGCACGGTGGTGGCCAAGCCGGCGAGCCAGACCCCCTATTCGGCGCTGGCGCTGGCGGAACTGGCGGAGCGCGCGGGCATCCCGGCAGGCGTCTTCAACGTGGTCACCGGTTCCGCCGCCGCCATCGGCGGCGAGATGACGTCGAACCCCGTCGTGCGCAAGCTCGCCTTCACCGGGTCCACCGAGGTCGGCAAGGCGCTGATGGCCCAGTGCGCGGGCACGGTGAAGAAGGTGACGATGGAACTGGGCGGCAACGCGCCGTTCATCGTCTTCGACGACGCCGACATGGAGGCGGCCATAGACGGGGCGATGGCGTCGAAATACCGCAACATGGGGCAGACCTGCGTCTGCGCCAACCGTATCCTGGTCCAGGACGGCGTCTATGACGAATTCGCGGCGCGGCTGTCCCAGGCGGTGTCCGGCCTCAAGGTGGCGAACGGCTTCGAGCCGGGGGCCGAGCAGGGCCCGCTGATCGACATGGCGGCGGTGGAGAAGGTGGAGGAACACATCGCCGACGCCACCGCCAGGGGCGCGCGCATCGTCGTCGGGGGCAAACGCCACGCCCTCGGCGGCACCTTCTTCGAGCCCACCATCCTCGCCGACGTGACGCCGGAGATGACCATCGCCCGCGAGGAGACCTTCGGCCCAGTGGCGCCGCTGTTCCGGTTCGACACCGAGGACGCGGCCCTGGCCCTGGCCAACGACACCGCGTCCGGCCTCGCCGCCTACTTCTACAGCCGCGACATCGGGCGCGTGTGGCGGGTCTCGGAAGCCCTGGAGTTCGGCATCGTCGGCATCAACACCGGCATCATCTCGACCGAGGTGGCGCCCTTCGGCGGCATGAAGGAATCCGGCATCGGCCGCGAGGGCTCCAAGTACGGCGTCGACGATTTCCTCGAAATCAAGTACCTGTGCATGGGCGGCATCGCGTAGTCGCTGCCCGCAAGGACACTCATCAAGCGGCCGCGGGGGAGCGATCATGGCCACATACGATTACGACCTGATCACCCTTGGCGCCGGGTCCGCCGGGGTCCGCGCGTCGCGCGTGGCGGCCCGGCACGGTGCCCGGGTGGCGGTGGTCGAGGAACGCTATCTCGGCGGCACCTGCGTCAACGTCGGCTGCGTGCCGAAGAAGCTGTTCGTCTATGGCGCCCACTTCGGCGAGGACTTCGACGACGCCGCCGGCTTCGGCTGGACGGTCGGCGGGCGCGAGTTCGCCTGGCCCCGGCTGGTCGAGAACAAGAACGCCGAGATCAACCGCCTGAAAGGCGTCTACCGCGACCTCCTGAAGGGCGCCGGGGTGCGCATCTTCGTCGGACGCGCCCGCCTCAGCGACGCCCACACGGTCGCCGTCGGCGAAGACACCTACACGGCCGAGCGCATCCTGGTCGCCACCGGCGGCTGGCCGGCGGTGCCGGATGTTCCGGGCCGGGAGCACGTCATCACGTCGAACGAGGCGTTCTTTCTGAAATCCCTGCCGGGGACCATCGTCATCGTCGGCGGCGGGTATATCGCGGTGGAGTTCGCCGGCATCTTCCACGGGCTTGGCGCCGGCGTCATCCAGCTCTACCGGGGACCTCTCTTCCTGCGCGGGTTCGACGACGACGTGCGCCACGCCCTGGCCCGGGAAATGGGCAAGAAAGGCATCGATTTGCGCTTCGACTCCGTGGTCGAGTCCATCGAACGGCGGGACACCGGCGACGGGCCCCGGTTCACGGTCACCCTTGCCGGCGGCGGCGCCATCGAGGCCGGCCTCGTCATGTACGCGACGGGCCGCCGGCCCAATACGGAAGGACTCGGCCTCGAGGACGCGGGTGTGGCGCTGAACGATAAGGGCGCCGTCGTGGTCGACGAAGACTGGCGGACCTCGGTGTCCAACATCCACGCCATCGGCGACGTCACCGACCGCATCAATCTGACGCCGGTGGCCGTTGCCGAGGGCCAGGCGCTCGCCGACCTGCTGTTCAACCCGTCGGGGCGGACGGTGGACTACGACGGCGTTCCCTCGGCCGTGTTCAGCCAGCCGCCGGTGGGCACGGTGGGCCTCACCGAGGCCGAGGCGCGGGCCAGGTACGGCGCCGTCGACGTTTACCGATCCACCTTCCGGCCGCTGAAGCACACCCTCAGCGGCCGCGACGAGCAGGTCCTGATGAAGCTGGTCGTCGATGCCCGGTCCGACCGGGTTCTCGGCGTCCACATGGTCGGCCCCGAGGCCGGCGAAATCATCCAGGGCATCGCCGTGGCCCTGAAATGCGGCGCCACGAAGGCCCAGTTCGACGCCACCATCGGCATCCACCCGACGACCGCCGAGGAGTTCGTGCTGATGCGCGAGAAGGCGCCGGAGCCGGCGCCGGCCGGGTAGGACGCGGCCCACGGCCCCCTTATATCCGTGCTTTTCCCGTACTTTTGCTGGAAAAGGCATGAATTCGGGCGTATAGGCGTAATGGTACGTACGCCCGATTGGTGGTGGTGAAAGGGTTTCCCATGGCCCCGAGATGGACGCCGGATACCTGGCGCGGCAGGCCCATCGAGCAGGTTCCGGAGTATCCGGACGGCGACGCGCTGGCCCGGGTGGAAGAGCGGCTGCGGCGCTACCCGCCGCTGGTCTTCGCCGGCGAGGCGCGGCGCCTGAAGGCGCGGCTGGCCCAGGTGGCGGACGGTGAGGCGTTTTTGCTCCAGGGCGGCGACTGCGCCGAGAGCTTCGCCGAATTCCACCCCGACACCATCCGCGACACCTTCCGCGTTCTGCTGCAGATGGCGGTGGTGCTGACCTTCGGCGCCGCCTGCCCGGTGGTCAAGGTCGGGCGCATGGCGGGCCAGTTCGCCAAGCCCCGCTCTTCCGACACCGAGACCCGGGACGGCGTGACGCTGCCCAGTTACCGCGGCGACAACATTAACGGCATGGAGTTCACGGCCGAGGCGCGCCGGCCGGAACCCGAGCGCCTGATGCAGGGATACAACCAGTCGGCGGCGACGCTCAATCTGTTGCGCGCCTTCGCCCAGGGCGGGTACGCGGATTTGCAAAAGGTGCACCAGTGGAACCTGGGATTCGTCGCCGACAGCCCGCTCGGCGAGCGCTACCGGGACCTGGCCAACCGGTTGGACGAGACGCTTGCCTTCATGGCCGCCTGCGGGGTGACGTCGGAAACGACGCCGCAGCTCCGCGAGACCGACTTTTTTACCTCTCACGAAAGCCTGCTGTTGAACTACGAGCAGGCCATGACGCGCGTCGACAGCACCACCGGCGACTGGTACGACACGTCGGCCCATCTGCTGTGGATCGGCGACCGCACCCGCCGGCTGGACGGGGCGCACGTGGAGTTCGTGCGCGGAATCCACAACCCGGTGGCGCTGAAGGCCGGTCCCAGCCTGGAGCCGGACGAACTGATCCGTCTCATCGACGTGCTCAATCCGGCCAACGAAGCCGGCCGGCTCACGGTGATCGTACGCATGGGCGCGGACCAGGTGGAGCGCCTGCTGCCGCGCCTGATCCGCACCGTCCACGGCGAGGGCCGCACGGTGGTCTGGGTGTGCGATCCCATGCACGCCAACACGGTCAAGAGCGCCAATGGCTACAAGACCCGGCATTTCGACCGCATCCTTGCCGAGGTGCGCGCCTTCTTCGCCGTCCACAGTGCGGAAGGCAGCCACGCCGGCGGCGTCCATTTCGAGATGACCGGCCAGGACGTGACGGAATGCGTCGGCGGCGCCCAGGCCATCACCGAGGCCGGCCTGAGCGACCGCTATCATACCCATTGCGACCCGCGCCTGAACGCCAAACAGGCCCTGGAGCTGGCCTTCCTTATGGCGGAGACGTTGAAGGAGGAGCGGGTCCTCGAGCGCGGCCGCGCCGCCGCCCTCTCCTGAGGGGACCCCCGTCGCCATGGCAGAGAGCGCCAAGGCGCGCGGCAAGGGCGCCGCTGCCGGCGACTTCTCCCGGTGGGTGTCGCGCTGGACCGACCACTATTTTCTCAAGACCAAGGAAGCGGTAGGACGGTTCGGCGACAAGGACGTCACCTATGCCGTCTTCATGCGCCGCCCCGTCATCTTCGCCCCGCGCCTGATGGTGGATTGGCTGGAAGAGGTGGCCCGGGCGCGCGGCGCCGCCTTCGCCATCGACCTCAACTTCGCGGAAGGGGAATGGGTCGGGGCCGGCGAGCCGCTGGCGTACATCACCGGGTCGTTCTATCACCTGGTCGACCTGGAAACCCTGTACCTGCAGAAACTGGGCGCCCCGTGCGTCGCCGCGTACAACGCGTTCACCATGTGCAATTCCCTGCCCGGGGTGGCTTTCCTGGCCATGGACGCGCGTCATTGCGCCGGCACCGAGATGGCGGAGCTGATGGCCTACGCGGCGGCCGTCGGCTCCGACGCCGCCCGCAGGATATCCGGCGCCAAGGGCTTCATCGGCAACTCCAGCGCCGCCACCGCCCACTACTTCGGACGCGAGAGCGGGCTCGGCACCATGCCCCACGCGCTCATCGGCTACGCCGGGTCGACGCTGAGGGCGGCGGAGATGTACGTCGAAACCTTTCCCGACCAGGACCTGACCGTGCTCGTGGACTATTACGGGCGTGAGATTTCGGACTCCCTTGCCGTCTGCCGGCGCTTTCCCGAGATGGCGGCCGAGGGGCGCGTCGGGCTGCGTCTGGACACCCACGGCGGCCGCTTCGTCGAGGGGCTCGACACGCAGGCCTCCTATGCCGTCCTCGAACGCCATGTGCCCCTCGCCGTCAGGCGATACCGCAGCGAGACCGAACTGCGCTACCTCACCGGCACCGGCGTCTCGGCGGCGGCCATCTTCTATTTCCGCGAACGGCTGGACGAGGCCGGCTTCGGCAAGGTGAAGGTGGTCGCGTCGTCGGGCTTCAACGTGCAGAAATGCAGGGTGATGGCCGACGTGGGCGCGCCCATCGACGTCATCGGCACCGGCTCGTACCTGCCCGAATCCTGGCCCGAAACCTACGCCACCGCCGACATCATCGCCTACGGGGGCGACCCCTCGGTCAAGGTGGGGCGCGAATTCCTGCTCAAGTTCCTGAAGGATAAGAAGGATAAAAAGTGAAGAGTGGTCAGGGGGCCGGCCTGTCATTGGCGACCGCGCGCGGATCAAGGACGAATAGGGCGTCGCGTCAAGCATGGTTCAGGCTGGCGTCGAACGATCATGAGGTGCCATGGGACCGGGCACTCTCCGCTTGACGCGGTAATGAACGAAACGTACATTACGTACGAAACAGAAAGGACGGTTCCATGGCCCGGATACCCACGGTGAAAGCCCGGGACGAATTCTCGGACCTGGTCAATCGCGCCGCATACGGCAAGGAGCGGGTGGTGCTGACGCGCCGGGGCAAGGCGCTGGCGGCGGTGGTTCCCCTGGAGGATGTGGAACTACTCGAGCGCCTGGAAGACCGCATCGATCTGGACGAGGCGCGGGCGGCCCTGGCGGAAGTGCGGGATGACGGAACCGTTTCCTGGGAAGAGATCAAGGCTGAAATCGGCCTATAGGGTCTCGGCTTGGCTTACCGGATCGTCTTTTCGCGGAGGGCGAGACGCCAGTTCCTGGACCTGCCGGCCGGCGTCGGAAAGCGCCTCGCGCCACGCATTGACTCGCTGGCCGGGAACCCCCGTCCGCGGGGCGCGAAGCGCCTTTCGGGAACGGAGGATTTCTACCGTATCCGGGTCGGCGACTACCGGATACTCTATGCAATCGAACACCATGAACTGGTCGTCCTGGCCGTGAAACTGGGTCACCGCAAGGATGTGTACAGGGGGATCTGAACCGGTCCCGCCCGGCCCGGCCACCGCCGGCATCATCGCCTGCGGGGGCGTCCCGTCGGTCAAGGTGGGGCGCGAATTCCTGCTCACGTTCCTGAAGAAGGACCGCAGGAACAAGAAGAAGCCGTGAAAGGCGGCGGAAAACCCCGCGGCGCTCAGCCTTCCCCGGCGCCCAACTGTTTCATGACCTCGTCAAGGGCGGCGCACGCTTCCGCGCCATGGGCCTGGCCGAGCGTCCGCCGTCCCGCCTCGTCGGACAGCGCCTGTTTCAGGTCCGACAGCAGCGCCTCGAGGACCCGCCGGCAGGCTCCTTCCGTGAACTGCCAGTCGGCGGCGTCCCCGTCCTCGCCGGGGGCGTCGTCGGGCCGGCTCAGGTGGCTGTTGACCAGGTCCACCATCCAGGCGCTGCGTTTCTCCAGGTCATGGAAGTGGAGGGCGATGGCGACCTGGGCGTCCAGGACCACGGCGTTGGCCTCCGTGTCCGCCAGCACCTCGTCCCAGGAGCCGTCGTCGTCGCGCCCGTCGCGCACGCGTTCCGCGATGCGGGCGCAGGTATCCCGGTAGCCGGCCACCACATCGGCGCCCAGCATCATGTCCAGGGCCATGAAAAAGCCCGGCAGGATACGCCTGGACACGGCGCCGTCGTCTTCTTCCGGCAGCGCCTGGCCTTCCGCGAACAGGTGAGAAATCCGGTGCACCATCAATCGCCCGAAGGGATCGTGGCGCGCGTGGCCCCGCGGCTGCCCCCCCTGGGAGCGGACGTATTCCTCGAACGACTGCTCGAACAGTGCCTGAAGCGCTTTCGTCTTTTCTTGGAACTCCCGGTTCAGGGCCTCCAGGTCCTCCATCGTCAGCGTACCCCCCTTGCGCTTGGCTTCCGCCTTCAGGCGCTCGACGAAGGACCCGACCACCGTTTGTGCAAGGGCATGGCCGTGGCCGGCCGGGGTCGGGGCGGCGGTACCGGGCTTTTCCGCCTCGCCCGACACGAGGGCCCGTGCGGGCCGCCGCGGTGGAGCGGACGACGCGCCGGTCCCGGTGTCTTCGGTGGCTGGTCGTGTGCCCTTGGTCATGTCTGGTCCAGGGGGTGAGCGCGCCCCGCCGTGCGCTTATACCAAGGAGCGCAGCGGAAGTCTGGTCCATCCCGGCATCGCCCGCAAGGGATACGCGTCCGACGCGGGCGAATTCGGACAGGGCGGGATCCCCGGGCGTCGTGCCCGGCGACCGGGCCGGCCGCGCTCCCGTCGCGGCATATGACAGGTCTTTAGCATCCTGCCAGTACCCTCTATCATAAGCTGCCGCGATGTGGATAACACCCGCCCGATCCCGCTAAAGATGACCGACACCCTGGCCATAGCACTGGCGCAAATCAACCCGACCGTCGGCGACATCGACGGCAATATCACATGCATCCGCGCCGCCCGCGCCGAGGCCGCGGGCTCGCGCGCCGACCTGGTGATCTGCGGGGAACTGGTGGTCGCCGGGTATCCGCCCGAGGACCTGGTGCTCAAGGCCGCGTTCCAGGACCGCATCGAGGCCGGCGTCTCCGTCCTTGCCGGGGACACCGCCGACGGCGGGCCGGCGCTGCTCGTCGGGACGCCCTGGCGCGACGACGGCAAGCTGTACAACGCGGCCCTGCTGCTTGACGGCGGCTCCATCGCCGCCGTGCGCCTGAAGCACGAACTGCCCAACTACGGGGTGTTCGACGAAAAGCGCGTCTTCGCCGCCGGGCCCGCGCCCGGACCGGTATCGTTCCGCGGCGCGCTGCTCGGCATCATGATCTGCGAGGACATGTGGTCCCCGGACGTCACCGAATGCCTGGATGAATGCGGGGCGCACATGCTGGTCGTGCTCAACGGCTCTCCGTTCGAGGCCGACAAGCCGGACGCGCGGCTCAACCTGGCCGCGGCCCGCACCATGGAGTCCGGCCTGTCGCTGATGTACGTCAATCTTGTCGGCGGGCAGGACGAGCTGGTTTTCGACGGCGCCTCGTTCGTTCTCGGCGCCGGTGGCGACCTTCGCGCCCAGGCCGCGTCGTGGCAGACTCAGGTGCTGCTCACCCGCTGGCGCCGGGACGCGAACGACTCCTGGGCCTGCGACGACGGCGCCATCGCCAAACCCGCCGAGGGGCTGGAAGCCATTTACCGGGCGCTCGCCACCGGGCTCCACGATTATGTGGACAAGAACGATTTTCCCGGCGTCCTGGTCGGGCTCTCGGGCGGTATCGACAGCGCGCTGAGCGCCGCCGTGGCGGCGGACGCCCTCGGCGCGGAAAGGGTCCACTGCGTGATGATGCCGTCGCCCTATACCTCGGCCGAGAGCAGGGAGGACGCGGCGGAAACGGCGCGCCTGCTGGGCGTCCGCCTGGACACCATCCCCATCGATCCGGCGATGGCGGCCTTCGACGGCATGCTGCGCGAGGCCTTCGTCCGCCATCCCGCCGACGCGACGGAGGAAAATATCCAGGCCCGGGCGCGCGGGGTCACCCTGATGGCCTTGTCGAACAAGTTCGGTTCCATGGTGCTGTCGACCGGCAACAAGTCGGAGATGTCGGTCGGCTACGCGACGCTGTATGGCGACATGTGCGGCGGCTATTCGGTGCTCAAGGACATATACAAGACGACGGTGTACGCGCTGGCGCGCTGGCGCAACCAGCACCGGCCCGGGGACTTCCCCGGCCCCGCCGGCCGGGTCATGCCCGAGCGCATCCTGCTCAAGCCGCCGTCGGCCGAGCTCAAGCCCGACCAGACCGATCAGGACACCCTGCCGCCGTATGAACAGCTCGACGCCATTCTCAGGTGCCTGATCGAAGAGGAGATGGCCCTCGGCGACATCGTTGCCCGGGGCCACGACGCCGAGGTCGTGCGCACCATCTGGACCATGCTTGACCGTGCCGAATACAAACGCCGTCAGGCGCCGCCGGGAGTCAAGATCACCAGCCGCGCCTTCGGCCGCGACCGCCGCTACCCGATCACCAACCGATTCACGGACCCGGCATGACCCCCGCCGCATCCGTCGCACCAGGCTAGGAAAATCCGTGCCGCTCCATCTGCATAACACCCTGACCCGCGGGAAAGTCCGGTTCGAGCCGCTGAGGCAAGGCGCCGTCGGCATGTATGTGTGCGGCCCCACGGTGTACGACTTCGCCCACATCGGCAACGCCCGTCCGGTCGTCGTCTTCGACGTGCTGTACAGGCTGTTGAAGCGCCTCTATCCCAAGGTCACCTACGTGCGCAACATCACCGACGTGGACGACAAGATCAACGCCGCCGCCAGCGAGAGCGGCGAGAGCATCCACGCCATCACCGAGCGGACGACGAAGGCCTTCCACGAGGACATGAAGGCCCTGGCCACGCTGGAGCCCGACGTCGAGCCCCGGGCCACCGACCACATCCCCCAGATGATCGCCATGATCGAAGCCCTGATCGCGGCGGGCAACGCCTATGAGGCCGAGGGCCACGTGTTGTTCAGCGTTGCCTCGTGGGCGGGCTACGGGAAGCTGTCGCGGCACAAACTGGACGAGATCATCGCCGGCGCCCGGGTGGAGGTGGCGCCCTATAAAAGGGATCCGGCGGATTTCGTCCTGTGGAAGCCGTCGGCGCCGGACCTGCCCGGCTGGGACTCGCCGTGGGGCCGCGGGCGGCCGGGCTGGCACCTGGAGTGCTCGGCCATGAGCAAGCAGTACCTGGGCGAGACCTTCGACATCCACGGCGGCGGCCACGACCTGATCTTCCCCCACCACGAGAACGAGATCGCGCAGAGCACGTGTGCGCACGGGGGCAGGGAATTCGTGCGCGTCTGGATGCACAACGGCTATGTGATGGTGGAAGGCGAAAAGATGTCCAAGTCCCTGGGCAACATCATCACCGTCAGGGACATTCTGAAGGATCATCCGGGAGAGGCCATCCGGCTGGCCCTGCTGTCGGCCCACTACCGCCAGCCCCTGAACTGGACGGCGAAGGGGCTGGAACAGGCCCGGGAGACACTGGACCGGTTCTATGGGGCGCTGAGAGACGACTATCCTCTGGTCAGCGCCGAAAGCGCCGAGCCGCCCGAGCCGATGGTCGCGGCCCTGCTCGATGACCTGAATACGCCGCAGGCGATTACCCGGCTGCACGAGGTGGCGACGTCGATCAACAGCACCGGGAAGGTTTCCGAGCGCATTGCCCTTGCCGCGTCGTTGCGCGCCGGCGGGGCGTTGTTGGGGATACTGCAGCAGGACCCGGAGGCCTGGCGCAAATGGCGGGCGCCGGCGGCGCCGACCCTCGGGGATACGGAAATCGAGGCCCTCATCGCCGAACGCGCCAGGGCCCGCAAGGCCAGGGACTTCGCCGAAGGCGACCGCATCCGCGACGACCTGGCGGGCCGGGGAATCGTGTTGGAGGACGGACCCGACGGCACCACCTGGCGGCGGGCGTGAGACGCCGGTCCCGTTCCGACGCCGCGCCGGGGGAGTGATCCAGTAACGATCCGGGCGGACCTCAGTATATTCGAAGTATTGATTCCCGCCGACGGCAACGTGCCGCACGCGGCGTGAATCTCACCGGAAAATCTGTCAACGCCGCCGGATATGCGGGCTTTCGCGGGCGAGTCGGGGCGCCGCGGGGCGCCGCCGTCATCGGCACGGCGGCCCCGGGAGTTTCCTCGAAATGACCCGGGAAATGCTCCGGGCCGTCGGCGAATAGCGTTGGTTATAGAAGGAGTTAGCCGGCAAGTTGGGGGCCGTGGAGGGAGGCTCGGCGGGCCGCGGATGGGCCGCGAATTTAATGGTTAATTTTAGGTAAATATATGTAAACAAAAAAATATTGACCGTTAAGAGAAAATAAAAGATATAGCTCACAGTATCCCCCCCCAAATTACGGTCCGTGCTGTGCATGGCACGGACTTTCTCTGTTTTCCGAAAACCTTCGGGGTGGGTGACTTTTCCGTTGGTGATTAATACATAGTTTTGAGTCACCACATAACGATACCGACAATGCACTGCCGTATCGACGAACGCTAAAGGAGAGCATCATGCCTGCAACCAAGGCCAAGGTCAGGAAGTCCCCGACCAAGCGCCGGACGTCCGTCAAACGCCGGACTTCAGCGGCGAGCCGCCGGGCCTCCAGTGCCCGCCGGAAAACCGCACGGCCGAAGACCAAGTCCATGAAGAAGAGGGTGGTCAAGAAGACGGCCAAGAAGCGGACCGTCAAGAAGGTCGCTAAGAAGCGGACCATCAAGAAGGTCGCTAAGAAGCGGACCGTCAAGAAGGTCGCTAAGAAGCGGACCGTCAAGAAGACCGCCAAGAAGCGGACCATCAAGAAGACCGCCAAGAGGCGTTCGCCGGCCC
>JBHHXI010000082.1:0-13907 GCA_046756945.1 Rhodospirillales bacterium | reverse complement strand
CCGCGGGCGCAATACGGCGGTGGCCATCGCCCCGTCTTTCGAGCACAATGCGCCGCGACCCGTTCACCATCGTGCGTGTGGCCCGCCATGACCACCTTGCTGTACAGCCATCCCGCCTGCGCCGAGCACGATCCCGGCGCCCGCCACCCGGAGAACCCCGCCCGCCTGGAGGCGGTGCTGGCGGCCCTGGACAGCGAAGAGTTCGTCCTGCTCGACCGCCGCGAGGCGCCGAAGGCGGACATCGCCGACATCGAGCGCGTGCACGCTCCCGGGTACGTGGCGGCGGTCCTCGACGCGGTCCCCAAATCCGGCCACGTGCATCTCGATCCCGACACCGCGCTGTCGCCGGCCTCCGGCGAGGCGGCGCTGCGGGCGGCGGGCGCGGTCACGGCCGCCGCCGCCGCGGTCATCGGCGGCGAGGCCGACAACGCGTTTTGCGCGGTGCGGCCTCCGGGGCACCATGCCGAGGCCGCCCAGGCCATGGGATTCTGCGTCTTCAACAACGTCGCCGTGGCGGCCGGGCACGCGCGCGCCGTCCACGGGCTGGAGCGGGTCGCGGTCGTCGACTTCGACGTGCACCACGGCAACGGCACCCAGTCCGCCTTCGAACGTGACGCCGGCCTGTTTTACGCCTCCAGCCACCAGTTTCCCTTCTACCCGGGCACCGGCAGCGAGGCCGAGGAAGGGGTGGGCAACATCGTCAACGTGGAGCTTGCGCCGGGCAGCGGCTCGGCCGAGTTCCGCGCCGGCTGGAGCGGGCGCATCCTGCCCCGGCTCAAGGGCTTCCAGCCGGAGCTGCTCATCATCTCGGCCGGGTTCGACGCCCATGTCCGCGATCCGCTGGCCCAGATCGCCCTCACCGAGGACGATTACGCGTGGCTGACCCGGGAACTCATGGCGGTGGCCGGGGAATGCTGCGCCGGACGTGTGGTCTCGGCGCTGGAGGGCGGGTATGACCTGGAATCCCTTGCCGCCAGCGCCGCGGCCCACGTGCGCGTGTTGACGGGAAGTTGATCCCCCGAGACCGGCCAACCCCTTGCCCTTGCACCGGCGGCTCCGTACACTCGCGGCCCCGATCCGAGGAACGGCCATGGCGGACGACAAGATCCCGCCCGATATCGCGCGATTGAGCTTCGAGGACGCGCTCTCCGAACTGGAGACCATCGTGCGCCAGCTCGAGGACGGCAAGGGCGAATTGGACCAGGCGATCAAGACCTATGAACGCGGCGCACAGCTCAAACGCCATTGCGAGGCGAAGCTCCAGGAAGCCCAGGTCAAGGTCGAGAAGGTCGTCCTCGGCCCCGAGGGCGCGGTGGGCGTCGAACCCGCGGACGCGGACTGAGATTCCGAATATGAGTGCCTTCACGGACGCCCTCGCCGAAAACGCGCGCGCCGTGACCGAGACGCTGGACCGTTTACTGTCCACGGAAGACGCCGCCGAAGCCCGCCTCACCGAGGCCATGCGCTACGCCACGCTGAACGGTGGCAAGCGGGTCCGCCCGTTCCTGGTGATGACCAGCGCGCGCCTGTTCAACGTCGCCGAATCCAGCGCCCTCAGGGTGGCGGCGGCGGTGGAGATGGTGCATTGCTACTCCCTCGTCCATGACGACCTGCCGGCCATGGACGACGACGAGCTCAGGCGCGGCCAGCCCACCTGCCACGTCCAATTCGACGAGGCCACGGCGATCCTCGCCGGGGACGCCCTCTTGACCAAGGCTTTCCAGGTGCTGGCCGATCCCGACACCCATCCCGACCCCGCCGTGCGCAGCGATCTGGTGGCGGAGCTGGCCCACGCCGCCGGGGACGAAGGCATGGTGGCGGGGCAGATGCTGGACCTGATGGCCGAAGACACCGCGCTCGGCATGTCCGAGGTGACGCGGCTGCAACGGTTGAAGACGGGGATGCTGATCGGGTTTGCCTGCGAGTCGGGGGCCATCCTGGGCAAGGCCCCGGAGGCCGCGCGCCATGCCCTGCGCGCCTATGTCCACGACCTGGGCCTGGCCTTTCAGATCGTCGACGACCTTCTCGACGTGGAAGGGGACGAAAAGGAAGTCGGCAAGAAGACGGGCAAGGACCAGGCGGCGGGAAAGGCCACCTTCGTGGCGCTTCTGGGGCGCGAACGGGCCCGCGCCCAGGCCGACATGCTGGCCGGGCAGGCGGCACAACACCTTGAATTATTCTCGGAAAAGGCCAATCATTTAAGGGAACTCGCGCAGTTCGTGGTAAAAAGGCGCGCTTGAAACGCCGCACGGGGGGCCGACTCTCCGTGCAGGCGTCGCACCTTCGCAAAGGGAGGGAGGATTGACGACGACACCCGAGACACCGCTTCTGGACACGGTCGACTACCCAGAGGACACCAGGGATTTCACCGTCGAGCAACTGATCCAACTGGCCGACGAGCTGCGCACCGAGACGATCAGGGCGGTCTCCATCACCGGCGGCCATCTGGGTGCCAGCCTTGGCGTCGTCGAGTTGACGGTGGCGCTCCACCACGTGTTCAACACGCCCGGCGACCGGCTGATCTGGGACGTCGGGCACCAGGCCTATCCCCACAAGATCCTCACCGGCCGGCGCGACCGCATCCATACCCTGCGCCAGGGGGGCGGACTGTACGGGTTCACCAAACGGTCCGAGAGCATCTACGATCCCTTCGGCGCCGCCCACAGCTCGACCTCGATCTCGGCGGCGCTCGGCATGGCCGTCGGGCGCGACCTGAAAGGCGGCAACAACCACGTCATCGCCGTCATCGGCGACGGCGCCATGAGCGCCGGCATGGCCTACGAGGCCATGAACAACGCCGGGTCCATGGACGCCCGGCTGATCATCATCCTCAACGACAACGACATGTCGATCGCGCCGCCCGTCGGCGCCATGAGCGCCTATCTTTCGCGGCTGATCTCGTCCAAGTCGTTCCGCTCGCTGCGCCATTTCGCCAAGGTGATGAGCAAGAAGTTCCCCCGCCGCCTGGAAGAGGCGGCGCGCCGGGCGGAGGAATACGCCCGCGGCATGGTCACCGGCGGCACCCTGTTCGAGGAACTGGGGATCTACTACGTCGGTCCCATCGACGGCCACAACCTGGAACACCTCCTGCCGGTGCTGAAGAACATGCGCGACGACACCGACCCGGGGCCCCTGCTGTTGCACGTGGTCACCCAGAAGGGGCACGGCTATCCGCCGGCCGAGGAGTCCGCCGACAAGTATCACGGCGTCGGCAGGTTCGACGTGGTCACCGGCAAGCTGCACAAGTCCGTCCCCAAGGCGCCCTCGTACACCAGCGTTTTCGCCAATGCCCTGATCAAGGAAGCGGAAGACGACGAGAGCATCGTCGCCATCACCGGCGCCATGCCGTCCGGCACCGGCCTCCACAAGTTCGCCGAACGGTTCCCCGAGCGCTGTTTCGATGTGGGCATCGCCGAGCAGCATGCGGTGACCTTTGCCGCCGGCCTGGCCACGGAAGGGCTCAAGCCCTTCGCCGCCATCTATTCCACCTTCCTGCAACGGGCCTACGACCAGGTGGTGCACGACGTCGCCATCCAGGGCCTTCCCGTGCGCTTCGCCATCGACCGCGCCGGGCTGGTGGGCGCCGACGGTCAGACCCACGCGGGGTCCTATGACGTCGCCTATCTCGGTTGCCTGCCCGGCCTCGTCGTCATGGCGGCGGCGGACGAGGCGGAGCTGATGCACATGGTGGCGACGGCGGTGGCCATCGACGACAGGCCGTCGGCCTTCCGGTATCCGCGCGGCGAGGGGACCGGCGTCGAACTGCCGGAGAAGGGCACGCCCCTCGACATCGGCAAGGGCCGGATCCTGCGCGAGGGCTCGACGGTGGCCGTACTGTCCTTCGGCGCCAGGCTTCCCGAGGTCCTAAAAGCGGCCGACACCCTGGCGGCACGGGGCCTTTCCACCACCGTTGCCGACGCCCGTTTCGTCAAACCCCTGGACGAGGACCTGGTGCGCCGGCTGGCCCGCGAGCACGAGGTCCTGATCACCATCGAGGAGGGCGCGGTCGGCGGGTTCGCCGCCATCGTGTTCCAGTTCCTGGCCATGGAAGGGCTTCTCGACAACGGGCTCAAGGTGCGGCCGATGATTCTGCCCGACCGCTTCATCCTTCACGACAAACCCGAACTCCAGTACGAGGACGCGGGTCTCAACGCGCGCCACATCGTGGCCACGGCGCTGACCGCGCTGGGCCGCGCCGAGGAGGCCGCCAGGACTCTGCGCGCCTGAGCCATGGGCAGTGCCGCCGCCAACGACGGTGGCGCGACCCCGGTGCCGCTCCGGCTGTGCATCGCCGGCGTCACCGGCGCCGTCGGGCACGCCCTGTTGGCGGCGGTCCTCGCGGCCGACGATCTGACCCTGTCGGGCGCCGTCGCCCGCCGCGCCGCCGGCCGGGATGCCGGCGACGCCGTCGGCCTGGGCGCCACGGGCGTCACCGTGACGGCGGACCTCGGCGCCGCCCTCGCCGTACCCACCGACGTGCTCATCGACTACACGGCGCCCTCGGTGGTGAAAGAGCACGTGTTCGCGGCCATCGACCGCGGCGTCGCCGTGGTGGTCGGCACCTCGGGCCTCGCCGCCGCCGATTACGACGAGATCGACTCCCGTGCCCGGGAGGAGGGCGTCGGCGTCGTCGCCTCCGGCAACTTCAGCCTGACGGCGGCGCTGCTCCAGCACTTCGCGCTGATCGCCGCCGGCCACCTCGACCACTGGGAGGTCATCGACTACGCCAGGGCGTCGAAGCCCGACGCGCCCAGCGGCACCGGCCGCGAACTGGCGGAGAAACTGGGTGCGGCCAAACGGCCCCTGGCCGGGCACCCGGTGGAGGCGACCGAAGGCGAGAGAGAGGCCCGCGGCGCCACCATCGCCGGCGTTCAGTGCCACTCGCTCAGGCTTCCCGGTTTCGCCAGCGGCGTCGAGGTCATCTTCGGCCGGGAGGGCGAGAGGCTGTCCCTGCGCCACGACGCCATCGCCTTCGGCTCGCCCTACGTCGCCGGCACCCTGTTGGCGGCGCGCCGGGCGGCGTCGCTGAGCGGCCTCGTCCGCGGGCTGGATAGGCTGCTCTTCTGAGGCGCCCGCGCCCTGATCATGGCGATCGTTTCCTTCATTCGTTCCCGGCTCCCGCTTCCTTTTCCAGGTAAGACCTGGCGGTGCGCACGAATTCTTCCGCGTTGCCGATATGGCGTTCGGCGCCGTCGCGCGTTACCTGCCTGTCGCCCCCATAGTCGGCGGCCTGACGGTCTTCCTGCGCGGTGAGGATGGCACGATGCAAATGAACGGGAACGAGCCCGGTCCTGGCGAAATGCTGGCCAAACGCGGCGATCACCGCCGAATGCCCGGAAAAGCTCAGGTCCTTGGATAGCAGTATTGCTTCGGCCGCGGTAAACATCGCGTAATACGCCCGGACGAAGCTATCGCGGGGAACCGGTTTTCGAGCAGGAGTCTCGCGGCTGCAACATTTTCGTCGGCCAGTTCCAGCAACCTGGCCTCGTCGGTCGTCATATCGGCACACCTTCGCGCCGCACATTGCGGTAAAAGGGCATGCCGCTGCGTTCGAATTTTTCGTGCGTGGTGAATGCGCAGGAGACAACCGTGTCGTACTCAAGGGACAGCGCGCAAACGATGTCGTTGGCCGATTCCTTGTTGTCGCGAATTGTGTCTTCATCGGCCAACACGACCAGGACGTCGAAATCCGAATCCGGGTCGGCGTCGCCGCGGGCACGCGATCCGAACAAGACGAGCCGCTCCAGTCCAGGTCCATTCAAGCTCTGAAAACGGGAGCGAAGCTCGTGAAGAATTGCGGATGAAGAATCGTTCATAAACCGAATATATCAAAATCGTCAGGCGAATGGGACAACCCCGGAATCCGGACAAACTCCGTCTCGACCAGCTGCTCGTCGAGCGCGGGCTCGCCGACAGCCGAAGCCGCGCCCGCGCCCTGATCATGGCCGGGCTGGTCTACAGCGGCACCAGGCGGCTGGACAAGGCCGGGGTGCGCCTCGCCCCGGACGCGCGCCTGGAGGTCAAGGGGCGCGGCCACCCGTGGGCGTCCAGGGGCGGCATCAAGCTGGCCCACGGGCTCGATCACTTCCGCATCGATCCGCGCGGGCTGGTGTGCCTGGACGTGGGCGCCTCCACCGGGGGCTTCACGGACGTGCTGCTGAGCCGCGGCGCGGCGCGGGTCTACGCCGTCGACGTGGGCCGCGGCCAGCTCGCCTGGAAACTGCGCGGCGATGATCGGGTGGTGGTCTTGGAACGCACCAACGCCCGCCACCTTACCCGCGATATGGTTCCCGACCCGGTGGCCCTGATCGTCTGCGACGTCAGCTTCATCGGCCTGGAGACGGCGCTGCCGGCGCCCCTCGCCCTGGCGGCGCCCGGCGCCTGGCTGGTGGCCCTGATCAAGCCCCAGTTCGAGGTCGGCAAGGGCCGCGTCGGCAAGGGGGGCGTGGTGCGCGACGCGGACCTGCACCGCGAGGTCTGCGCGCGCATCCGCGCCTGGCTGGCGGACAGGCCCGGGTGGTGCGTGCGCGGCATCACCGAAAGCCCCGTCACCGGGCCCAGCGGCAACAAGGAATTCCTCATCGGCGCCTGGCTAAAGCGCTGATTCCGTCGCTTACCCGCCGCACTGGGCCTTGTGGCGCAGCAGGTGGTCGGCGAGCACGCAGGCGACCATGGCCTCGCCGACGGCGACGGCGCGGATGCCGACGCACGGGTCATGGCGGCCCTTGGTGGCGATCTCCACGTCTTCGCCCGACGTGTCGACGGTCTTCTGGGGAATGGAGACGGAACTGGTCGGCTTGACGATGAAGCGGGCGACGATGTCCTGGCCGGTGGATATGCCGCCGAGAACGCCGCCGGCGTTGTTGGACAGAAACGTCGCCTTGCCGTCGGGGCCGGTGCGCATCTCGTCGGAGTTCTCCGGCCCCGAGCGTTCGGCGGCCGCGAAGCCGGCGCCGATCTCAACGCCCTTGACCGCCGGGATGCTCATCAGGGCCTTGGCCATGTCGGCGTCCAGCTTGTCGAAGACCGGCGCTCCCAGGCCCGCCGGAACGCCCGCCGCCACCACCTCGATCACCGCGCCCGTGGACGAGCCCGCTTTGCGCACGCCGTCGAGGAAGGTCTCCCATTCCTTCGCCGTTTCCGCGTCGGGACACCAGAAGGGATTGTTTTCCACCTCCCCCCAGTCCCAGCGCCCGCGGTCGATCCGGTGCGGTCCGATCTGGATGAGGGCGCCGCGGACCGTAACCCCGCTGAGGACCTTGCGGGCGACGGCGCCGGCGGCCACGCGCATGGCGGTTTCGCGGGCGCTGGCCCGCCCGCCGCCCCGGTGGTCGCGAACGCCGTACTTCTGGAGGTAGGTGTAATCCGCGTGCCCGGGGCGGAACTTGTCCTTGATCGCGTCGTAGTCCTTGGCCCGGGCGTCCTCGTTGGTGATGATGAGCCCGATGGGCGCGCCGGTGGTGCGGCCCTCGAACACGCCGGAGACGATCTTCACCCGATCGGATTCGCGGCGCTGGCTGGTGTAGCGGGAACCGCCGGGCCGGCGCCGGTCCAGGTGCACCTGGATGTCGTCTTCGGCGAGGGGAATCCTGGGCGGCACGCCGTCGACGATGCAGCCGAGGGCCGCGCCGTGGCTTTCGCCGAAGGTGGTGAACCGGAACAGGTGGCCGAAGGTGTTGCCGGACATGGGGGTCTGATTTCCTACGCAAACGTCTTCGACGACGAGCGCCCTACACCGTCACGCCGTGGTAATATCGGGCGCGTCGACCGCCTTCATGCCGACGATGTGATACCCGCAGTCCACGAAGTGTGTCTCTCCGGTGACGCCGGTGGAGAGGTCGCTCAACAGGTACAGTCCGGCGCCGCCGAGGTCGTCGAGCGTGACATTGCGCCTGAGCGGCGAGTTGTACTCGTTCCACTTGAGGATGTAGCGGAAATCACCGATGCCGGAAGCCGCCAGGGTTTTCATGGGCCCGGCGGAAATCGCATTGACCCTGATGTTCTGCCGGCCCAGGTCCTCGGCCAGGTACCGCACGCTGGCTTCCAGCGCCGCCTTGGCGACGCCCATCACGTTGTAATGCGGCGTCACCCGCCGCGAGCCGACGTAGGTCAGGGTGAGCAGGCTGCCGCCCTCGGTCATCAACGGCGCCGCACGCTGGCACATCGCGGTAAAGGAATAGCACGAGATGTTCAGGGTCTTGGCAAAGTTGTCGGCGGTGGTATCGATGTACTTGCCCTTCAGTTGTTCCTTGTCCGAATAGGCGACGGCATGGACGACGAAGTCGAGCCGGCCCCAGCGGTCGCGGAGGGTGTCGAAGACGGCGTCCATGCTCGCCATGTCGGTGACATCGCAGGGCAGCACGAGCTCCGATTCCAGCGAATCGGCGAGGGGCGCCACGCGCTTGTGCAAGACCTCTCCCTGATACGTAAAGGCCAGTTCGGCGCCCTGGCCGTGCACCGCCTTTGCCATCCCCCAGGCGATGGAACGGTTGTTGGCGACGCCCATGATCAGGCCCCGTTTCCCCGCCATCAGCGGCGCCGGTTCGTTCATCGAATCCTCATGCGGTGGTCAAAAAAAATTTATCCGTTGCCGGACAAGGTAGCGGCATCCTACACGAAACCCCGGAAAGGCAAAAGCCGGGCAGGGCGCCTGTCCCCGGGCCTCGACCGGTTATTGCCGGCGGCCCCGGGAAAATTCGCCGTCAACGTGTGGGAGGTGTTGGCGCCGCACCCCTGCGCTAAGGCTCTGCGATAAGCCTCTGCGGTAAGCCTTCGTGATTCGGTCTTCGCCGGCGTTCCGCGGGACGCCGGGAATTTCGTGCCGGCCCGTCATTCAGGCAAGCCGGCGGATGCGTTAAACGCCTGCGGCCGTGGTATACAGTGGCATCCGCCGGAGGACGCCGCGCCGCCAGGGCGCGTTATTTGTTTATTCGCCAGCTCCCGTCGGGTTGCCGGCAGGCGGTGCCATAGGCCGATTCGGTCTTGCCGCCGACGTTGACCGTGGTCTGATACTCGCGGCAATATTCGCCGGTCGCCTTGTTCGTTCCGTCACGGGTCGGCGTGAAGGTGCCGGAATTCCCGGATTCGGGATTGTTCCACGCGATGGTCTCGCCGATCGGCGCCGCGTAGGCCTTTTGCTGTGCTCGTTGCGCGTACAGACGGTCCGCCTTGTCCAGGGACTTGCCGATCTCGCTGCCGATAAAAGCGCCGGCGAGGGCGCCGACCGCCACCGCGGCGAGTTGTCCCTTGCCCGAGCCGATCTGCGAGCCGGCGAGGGCGCCAAGGCCGGCGCCGATCAGGGTGCCGCCGGCCTGTTTCGGGCGGTTCTGGTAGTCTGCGCAGGCCGCCAGCAGCAGGGCGGCAAAAGCAATAGAGGCTATGCGCTTGATGTCCATAATTCCGTACCTCGGTTCAGCTGTTCCTTGACAAACAGAAAAGACAAACCTTCCCTACCCTGTGAGCCCATGAAAGGAAGACACCGGCACCCGCTGGACGCCGGCCCAAGGGCTGCCCCCCGACCCCAGGATATTGTAAAAGCCTTTTCGAGATATTAACGCAAGGATACCATGACTGTCACCAACAGCGAAGACCCGATCGGCCTGTTTAAGGATTGGCTGGCCGACGCCGAACGGTCCGAGCCCAACGATCCCAACGCCATGACCCTGGCCACCGCCACGGCCGACGGGGCGGCGTCGGCGCGCATGGTCCTGCTCAAGGGCGTGGACGAGCGCGGCTTTACCTTTTACACCAACCTGGGAAGCCGCAAAGCCGAGCAACTGTCGGCCAATCCCCGCGCGGCGTTGTGTTTTTACTGGAAATCGCTCAAGCGGCAGGTCCGCGTCGAAGGGACGGTGGAGCGGGTGGACGACGCCGAGGCCGATGCCTACTTCGCCACCCGCCCGCGCGGCGCCCAGATCGGGGCATGGGCGTCCAGGCAATCCCATCCCATGGACGGGCGCTTCCAGTTGGAGGCGCGTGTGGCCAGGTACACCGCCAGGTTCCACGTGGGAACCGTGCCCCGGCCCGATTTCTGGTCCGGTTTCAGGGTGTTTCCGGAGCACATCGAGTTTTGGCGGGACCAGCCGTTCCGTTTGCACGACCGCGTGGTGTACCATCGCGACGGCGGGGGGTGGACAAGGCAGCGGCTGTACCCCTAGTACCTGGCCGGGAGCCAAGGCAGGCCGACATGCCCGAGACATCCACATTGAGCGCGACCGAGCCCCCGGTTTCCAGGCGCCGGGCGGCGCGGCTCATGAGACTGGCCACCTACGCCTCGGTGTCCGTGGCGCTCGTCCTCATCGTCGCCAAGTTCGCCGCGTGGCTGGCCACCGATTCGGTCAGCCTGCTGTCGACGCTCATCGATTCCCTGCTGGATGCCGGCGCATCGCTCATCAACCTGTATGCGGTGCGCCGGGCTTTGCAGCCGGCCGACCGCCAACACCGCTTTGGTCACGGCAAGGCCGAGCCCCTGGCCGGCTTGGCACAGGCCGCCTTCATCTGCGGCTCCGCGGCCTTCCTGCTGATCGAGGCGGGCAAACGGTTCATCCAGCCCAGGATCCTCGAAAACACCGAGACCGGAATCGCGGTGATGGTTTTCTCCATCGCCCTGACCGTCGCGCTGGTGCTTTTCCAGCGGCACGTGGTGCGGCAGACGGACTCCATCGCCATCGGCGCCGATTCCGTGCATTACAGGATGGACGTGCTGGTCAACGTCAGCGTCATCCTGTCGCTGATCCTGGCGACCAGGCTGGGATGGCTGTGGGCCGATCCCCTGTTCGCCACCGCCATCGCCGGCTACATCGTGTGGGGCGCCGCGGTGATCGGGCGCCAGGCGCTGAACCTCCTCATGGACCGCGAACTGCCCGATGCCGAGCGCGAGCGTATCCGCCAAATCGTGCTCGCCCATCCCGGCGTGCGCGACATGCATGACCTCAGGACCCGGTCGTCCGGGCTGCAACTGTTCATTCAGCTTCACCTGGAGATGGATGGCGCCATCACCCTCAACCAGGCGCACGAGATCTCCGATCAGGTCGAGGCCGAGATCGAGCGCGCCTTCCCCAACGCCGAGGTGATCATCCACGAGGACCCGGAAGGGGTGGATGAAAAGCGCACGACCTTCGATTGAGGCGCGGCGAACGGGCGCCGGGAAGAACCAGGCCGGGAACCGTTCACCGTGATCGTCGAGGATCAAGGCGAGGTCATCGCGTTTCTGTCCCGTCCCCAGGCCTATGGCGCCGGGGCGTCGGCCGTGGAGCGGCTGGAAACCCACGTTTCCGTGATCTTCCTGACCGGCGACCGGGCGTACAAGCTCAAGCGGGCGGTCCGTTTCCCCTATCTCGATTTCTCCACCGGCGGGCTGCGCCGCGCCGCCTGCGAGGCCGAGGTGGCGCTCAACCGGCGCACCGCGCCCGGCATGTACCTGGGCGTCGTCGCCGTGACGCGGGAGGCGGACGGGGGCTTGCGCCTTGGCGGCGACGGGGCGCCGGTCGACTGGCTGGTGAAGATGACCCGCTTTGACCAGGACACCCTGTTCGACCGCCTGGCCCGGCGGGGCGCCCTCGACCGTGCGGCCATGGAGGATCTGGCCGACGCCGTCGCCCGCCTCCACGGCGCGGCGGAGGAGCGCGCCGGCGGCGGCGGACACGCCGGCATGGGGGTGATCGTCGAGAGCAACGCCGAAACCTTCGCCGAATGTGCAAACGGCGTGCTCGACCCGGTAAAGGTGAAGCGGCTGAACGCGTCGACGCGCCGTGCGCTGGATGGCTGCGCGGCGCTTCTCGATGGCCGCCGGGCCGGCGGCCGTGTCAGGCGCTGCCATGGGGACCTGCACCTGCGCAACATCTTTCGCATGGACGGAAAGCCGACCCTGTTTGACGCCATCGAATTCAATCCGGTCCTCAGCGACATCGATGTGCTTTACGACCTGGCCTTCCTGCTCATGGATCTGGACCACCGGGGACTGAGACGGCTGGCCAGCATCGCGTTGAACCGCTACCTGGACATCACCGGGGACACCGCCGGTCTTGGCGCGCTGGGCCTGTTCCTGTCCGTGCGCGCCGCCATCCGTTCCCATGTGGAGGCGGCCGCCGCGGCCACCCGGACGGACGGCGCCGAGGCCCGGCGGTCGCGCGCCGAAGCCCGCGCGTACCTGGACAGAGCGCTCGCCTATCTGGCGCCGCCGCCGCCGGCGCTCGTCGCCGTCGGCGGATTTTCCGGCGCCGGCAAGTCGCGCCTGGCCCGGGAACTGGCGCCTTTTCTGGGCGCCGCCCCGGGGGCGCGGGTGGTGCGCAGCGACGTCGTCCGCAAGCGCCTCTCCGGTGTCGGCCTGCTCGCCCCGCTGGGGCCGGAGGGCTATTCGGCGGCGATGACGGAACGGACCTACCGGACCCTGTTCGAAGAAGCGCAAACGGCGATCGAGGCCGGTTACGCGGTCATCGCCGACGCCGTTTTCGCCCGCCCCGGGCAGCGCCGCGCCGTCGCCGCGATCTCGGCGCGCACGCGCGTGCCCTTCCACGGCCTGTGGCTGGAGGCGCCGCTCGAGGCGCGCGAACGGCGGGTCACGGTGCGCCGCAGGAACGTCTCCGACGCCGACGCCGGGTTGGTCCGGGCACAGGCGGCCTATGACATGGGCGAGATCGACTGGGACCGCATCGACAGCTCGGGCCCGAGGGAGGAAACGCTCAGCAGGGGACGGGCGCTGATCGGCCTGTAAGCGGGGTCCGGGGGAGGGGGGCCGTCGCCCGGCGTCATCCCTCCGTCTCTTCAAACAGGCCCTTTATATTTCGCCGCCGGGTGGCCATGATAGGGGCGCGGAAACGGTCGCCCGGCGGTCCCGGCAAGACGGGGCTGCCGGACGCCGTCGGGCAAAGGAGGAAGGGATGGGGATCAGGACCATACTCGTTCCGCTGGACGGCTCCGAGGCATCGAAACCGGCCCTGGAGACGGCGTTCATGGTCGGCCGCGATCTCGCCGCCAACGTCAAGGTTCTCCACATGCGCGCCGACCCGAAGGACGCCGTGCCCCTGCTCGGCGAAGGCATGTCGGGAACCATGATCGAGGAAATGATCGAACTGGCCGAGACCGAGGCCGCCAAGCGGGCGGCCAAGGCACGCGCCATGTTCGACGGTTTGTGCTCCGAGCACGGCATTGCCGTGGTCGATACACCCGCCCCGGCGGAAGAGGTGTCGGCGAGCTGGACCGAGGATACGGGCCGCGAGGACGAGGCCACGGCGTGGCGGGGGCGGCTCGTCGACCTGATCGTCGTCGGCAACCGCGATGATATCCGCGAGATGGATGACAGCTCGCAGCGCGTGCTGACCGAGATCCTCTTGCTGGTCGACCGATATGACCTTTACGGCAAGATCGCTTATCCCAAGCACCACAGGGCTGAAGATGTGCCCCTGTTCTACCGACTAGCGGCCACTTCTCGCGGCGTGTTTGTCAATCCCGCGTTGACCGAGCCCTTCGGCTTGACCCTGCTCGAGGCAGCGGCTCTGGCGGCGTTTTACAGTAGAGGTAAACGGGCCGCCAGCGTAGAGGTCATCTATGCGCGGGTGCAACAGCTGCGTAAGTTTCGAGGCGCACAACCCGGACAGGTGCAGGTGACGCAGTACCGCACCCTGGAAGTCGCGCCGCGTCGACCGAATCCCTGATCCCCCTGCGCGATCGCGGAGGGCGAAGTGTCAGAACCGCGATGTCAGGATGTGTCGCGCTTATGCAATACGCCATTATCTCCGATATTCACGCCAATCTCGAAGCGCTGCAAGCGGTTCTGGCCGATGCCCGGCCCCGGGCAGACGTCTTTGTTTGCCTGGGCGACATCGTCGGGTACAATCCCGATCCCAACGAATGTCTCCGCCTGGTCCAGGAGACGTGTCAGCTGGCGATTGTCGGCAATCACGATCAGG
>JBHHXI010000081.1:0-13932 GCA_046756945.1 Rhodospirillales bacterium | reverse complement strand
TCCCCCGCATACCGTAGCCGGGGGGACACCCCCCTTGTCCCCCCCGGGGGCCGCGCGTCCCCTCCTGCCGAGGAAACGGGAAACGCGATCGTATAGGGCACGAATGTCTGAGACAGGACACTCGAAATTCCCCCAAATTCTGGTAACCCCTGAACAACGCGACGTGATTCCCTTCTCCGCGCGCCGCGGATTGTCTTATATTCGCCCCATGTTTCGGCGCAGACTCAAGATATCCGTGCCCGGCCGGTTGCGGGAGTTCCTTTGGCCGCGCTCGGGGTGGGAACGCGCGGGGAAGTACGTCTTCCACCGGATCGCGCGTCTTCCGGGTACGCCCTACGCCATTGCCGGAGGGTTCGCCTGCGGCGCCGCCATTTCGTTCACCCCCTTCGTCGGCCTGCATATCGTTCTCGGGGCGCTTCTCGCCTGGGGCATCCGCGCCAACATCATCTCCTCGGCCATCGGCACGGTGGTCGGGAACCCGTGGACGTTCCCCTTCATTTGGATTTGGGTCTATAAGTTCGGCCGCTGGATGGGGGCGGGCACGGGCGGCCACGATACGGAAAACCTGGATTTCATCGGCCTTTTCGGGAAAATACTGGAAGCCGTGCTGCGCCTGGATGCGGGCTACCTGTTCGAAACGGCGCGGCCCGTATTTTGGCCGATGCTGGTGGGCAGCATCCCGACGGCCCTTGTCGTGTGGTTCGCCTTCTATGTGGCGTTGAAGCCCGTGGTCGCGACCTATAAGGAACGCCGCCTGGCCCGACGCGAGCGCCGGCGACTGCGGCGCCAAGCGGCGAAGATGGAGACGCGACGTTGAATCGCACACTGCGCCTGGGCGTGAACATCGATCACGTGGCGACCATCCGAAATGCCCGCGACGGCCGCCACCCGGACCCGGTGCGCGCCGCCAGGCTGGCGGTCGGGGCGGGGGCCGACGGCATCACGGCGCACCTGCGCGAAGACCGCCGCCACATCTCCGATCACGACATCACGCGGCTCAGCGAAGAGATCGAGGTTCCCCTGAACCTGGAAATGGCGGCCACCGGGGAAATGCTGGACATCGCGCTGCGCCATGGGCCCCATGCGGCCTGCATCGTTCCCGAAAAGCGCCAGGAACGCACCACCGAGGGCGGCCTCGACGTGGTCGCCGGACGCGCCCATCTGGCGCCCTTCGTCGACGCGCTAAACGCGGCGGGAATCCGCGTCTCCTTCTTCGTCGAGCCCGACCTTGCGCAGTTGGATGCCGCCCGGGAGCTCGGGGCGCCGGTGGTCGAGCTGCATACCGGTGCCTACTGCGAGGCGGACGGCGGCGCGCGCGAGCGCGAACTCGCCCGCATCGTCGAGGCCGCCGCCCATGCCGAGACCGTGGGCCTGGAATGCCATGCCGGCCACGGCCTGACCTACGACTCCGTGGCGCCGATCGCGGCCATCCCCACCATCGTCGAGCTCAACATCGGCCATTTCCTGATCGGCGAGGCCATCTTCGGCGGCCTGGAAAGCAGCATCAAGCGCATGCGGGCGCTCATGGACAGGACCCGCGCCGAGGCCGGTGGCGCCCATTCCGCATGAGCCCGGCGAAGAAACACCACCCCGCACCATGATCATCGGCATCGGCACCGACCTCCTGGACATCCGCCGCATCGATCGCACCCTGAAGCGATTCGGAGAGCGCTTCGTCGCCCGCGTCTTCACCGGTTCCGAACGCGCCCGGGCTTACGGGCGGGTGAACCCGGCGGCGGCATTCGCCCAGCGCTACGCGGCCAAGGAAGCCTGCGCCAAGGCCCTGGGCACGGGGCTCCGCCAGGGTGTCTACTGGCGCGACATGGCCGTCGAGGACCTGCCCAGCGGCAAGCCGCTCATGGTCCTGACCGGCGGCGCCCGAAAGCGGTTGGACAGCTTGACCCCCCCTGGCATGACCGCCCAGGTCGACGTGACCCTGAGCGACGAATATCCCATGGCCCAGGCGATGGTCGTGATTTCGGCCGTGCCCGCGGCATAATACCCAGGAGCCATGGCCGACAGCGGCGGCCGCCGGGCAAGCGCCTTGACAGGGGTGGCGCGGGCTGGCTTGATCTGCCAGCCCACGGAACGGGCTTGATGCTAAAGGTTACCTGAAAACAATATATTATGTGGTTATATTAATGAAAAACAGGAAGTCTAGCTGGTCCCGGGAAACCTTCACCACGGTGCTCTATGCGATCCTCATCGCTCTCGCCTTCAAGACCTTCGCCTACGAACCCTTCAATATCCCCTCGGGATCCATGATTCCGACGCTTCTGGTCGGCGACTACCTGTTTGTCTCCAAGTTTTCGTACGGCTACAGCCGGTACTCGCCGCCGTTTTTCTCCCTGCCGCTGTTACGGGGGCGGATATTCTTCAGCGAACCCGATGTGGAGCGCGGCGACGTGGCCGTGTTCAAGCTTCCCAGGGACAACAAGACCGACTACATCAAGCGGATTGTCGGCCTTCCCGGGGACAGGATCCAGGTCGTGAACGGCATACTGCACATCAACGGCCAGGCCGTGAAACGCGAACAGATCGACGACTTCATCGTCCGCGACCACTTCGGCAACACCCTGCGCATCCCCCGTTTCATCGAGACCCTGCCCAATGGACGCAGCCACCCCATCCTGGAAGAGAAGGGGGACAACGGCTCTTCCGACAACACCCGGGTGTTCACCGTGCCCGCGGGCCATTACTTCGCCATGGGGGACAACCGCGACAATTCCCAGGACAGCCGGTTCATCGGGTTCGTGCCGGCGGAAAACCTTGTCGGGCGCGCCGAAATCCTTTTCTTTTCCGTCGACGGCGACGTATGGAAGTTCTGGAAGTGGGCCCGATCTCTCCGTTTTGACCGCATGTTCGAGGGAATCCGGTAAAGTGCCATGGGCGGAGGGCGTGATCCGCTCGAGAAAATCCTGGAGCGCCGTTTCACCCGGCCGGACCTCCTGAGGCAGGCGCTCACCCATTCCAGCGCGGCACGCAGCCGGTCGGACGGTTGGGTATCCAACGAACGGATGGAATTCCTCGGCGACCGGGTGCTCGGGCTGGTGGCGGCGCGCCTGATATACGAACGCTTTCCCGACGAAGACGAAGGGGCGCTGGCCCGCCGCCATGCGGCGCTGGTCAGGCGCGAGGCCCTGGCGCGGGTGGCCGAAACGATCGGTCTTGGCGATCACCTTGTCATGTCGCGTGGCGAGGCGGAGGCGGGAGGGCGCAGGAATCCCAGTCTCCTGGCCGACGCCTGCGAGGCGGTGATCGCCGCCCTTTATCTGGACGGCGGCCTGGACGCGGCGCACCAGTTCATCCACCGCCATTGGGAACCGCTCATGGAAGAGGAGTCGAGTCCGCCCCAGGACGCCAAGACGGCGCTTCAGGAGTGGGCCCAGGCCCACGGCCTGCCCCTGCCGGCGTACGCCGAGACCGGACGCGAGGGCCCGCCCCACGCGCCGCTCTTTACGGTCGAGGTGTCCCTGGAAGGGCTGGGCGCGGTCACGGCCTCGGGGCCGTCCAAGCGCGCCGCCCAACAGGTCGCCGCCGAAGCAATGCTGGACAAGGTGACCGCCGGGGCGGACGGGGAAGGCGCATGACCGCCGAAGGCGCCGCCCGCTGCGGCCTTATCGCCATCGTCGGCGCGCCCAACGTGGGCAAGTCGACGCTTGTCAACCACCTTGTCGGCGCCAAGGTATCCATCGTCTCGCCCAAGGTGCAGACCACGCGCACCCGCGTCCTGGGCATCCGCATGGAAGGGAACGCCCAGCTCGTCTTCGTCGACACGCCGGGCATCTTCCAGCCCCGACGGCGGTTGGACCGGGCCATGGTGGCCGCCGCCTGGGACGGCGCCGCCGACGCCGACGCCATCGTCCTCCTGGTCGACAGCGCCAAGGGCGTGGACGCCGACACCCGGCGCATCATCGACGGCATCAAAAGACACGCGGCAGAGGGGAGGGGAGCGCGCGAGGTCATCCTCGCCCTCAACAAGGTGGACCGGGTGAAGAAGCCGGTGTTGTTAAAGCTGGCCCAGGCGCTCGACGACGAGAGCCTGTTCACCGAGACCTTCATGATTTCGGCGACCACCGGCGACGGCGTCGCCGACCTCATGGGGTACCTTGCGGCCCGGGTCCCGGAAGGGCCGTGGCTGTTCCCCGAGGACCAGATCTCGGACATGCCCCAACGCCTGCTCGCCGCCGAAATCACCCGCGAGAAACTTTATCTGCAGCTTCGCCAGGAGCTCCCCTACGCGGCCACCGTGGAGTCCGAGGCCTGGCGGGAAAACGAGGACGGCAGCATCCGCATCGACCAGGTCGTCTACGTCGAACGCCCGACCCAGAAAGGCATCGTTCTCGGCAAGGGCGGCGCCCGGATCAAGTCCCTCGGCGAGGCGGCGCGCAAGGAACTCGAGGAAATCTTCGGCTGCCGGGTCCACCTGTTCCTGTTCGTCAAGGTCCGTGAACGCTGGGGCGAGGACAGGGAGCGCTACCGCGACTGGGGCCTGAACTTCGACGCCTGAACGCCAGAAGTCAGAAGACAGAGGTCAGAAGACAGGGATCAGAAGACAGAAGACAGAAGACAGAAGACAGGTATCACGGCCCCGCACCCGTCAGGCTGCGTCCCTGATGCCTGATGCCTGATGCCTGATGCCTGATGCCTGATCCCTGTCTTCTGATCCCTGATCCCTGTCTTCTGACCTCTGTCTTCTGACTTCGGTCCTCAGTGGCTCAGGATTTTCGACAGGAAAAGCTGCGCCCGGTCGCTGCGCGGCGTGCCGAAAAACTCGTCCTTCGTGGTGTTCTCGACGATGTGCCCCTCGTCCATGAAGACTACGTGATCGGCCACCTTGCGGGCGAAGCCCATCTCGTGGGTGACGACCATCATGGTCATGCCGTCCTGGGCCAGGTCCACCATGACGTCCAGGACCTCGTTGATCATCTCCGGATCGAGGGCCGAGGTCGGCTCGTCGAACAGCATGGCGATGGGGTCCATGGCCAGGGCGCGGGCGATGGCGACCCGCTGTGCCTGGCCGCCCGAAAGCTGGGCCGGGTGTTTATTGGCGTGCTCGACGAGATCAACCCTTTCGAGGAGCTTCATACTGCGTTTCCTGGCCTCTTCCTCCGACCGGCCCAACACCTTCAACTGGGCGAGGCCGATGTTCTGGACGACCGTCATGTGGGGGAACAGCTCGAAGTTCTGGAATACCATGCCGATGTGGGAGCGCAGCTCGGGCAGGTTCGTTTGCTTGTCGCCCACGGACACGCCGTCCACCGTGATGGTGCCTTCCTGGAACGGCTCCAGCCCGTTGATGCACTTGATCAACGTGCTCTTGCCCGATCCCGACGGCCCGCAGATCACCACCACGTCGCCCTTGGCGACGCTGGCGGAGCAGTTCACGAGGACCTGAAAATCGTCATACCACTTGCTGACGTCATGCATCTCGATCATATGGCGTACTGCCTTTGAAGCCTCTTGACCCACAACGAGCCGATGAAGCAGAGCACGAAGTAGACCACCGCGGCGGTGAAGTACAGTTCCACCACCCGGTTGTCGCGGACGGCAACCAGGTCGGCGGCGGTGAGGAAGTCCTTGAGCCCAACCACATAGACCAGCGAGGTATCCTGAAAGAGCACGATGGCCTGGGTCAACAGCACCGGCACCATGTTGCGGAAGGCCTGGGGCAGGACGATCGAGCCCATGGTCTGCCACTTTGTGAGGCCAAGTGCCAGGCCGGCGTGGATTTGGGGCCGGCTGATGCTTTGGATGCCGGCGCGAATGATTTCGCAGTAGTACGCCGCCTCGAACAGCGTGAACGCGATCAACACCGAATAGAGGCCGCCGATGGGGCGCCCGACCACGATGGGAACGGCAAAATAAAACCAGAAGATGACCAGGATCAGCGGCGTCGAGCGGAAGGCGTCGACGTAACGCCCGGCGACGAACGACAGCGGCCCGAACCGGGACAGCCGCATCAGCGCCAGCACCGTTCCCAAGAGGATGCCGCCGACAATGGCAACGCCGGTCAACAGCAGAGTGATCAGCATCCCCTGCCACAAGATGGGGGCCGCATCGACGATGACCTGGAAATCAAAATCCACGAACATGTCAATCACCACCCATGGTGATGGTGCCGGGGATGTGGACCTTCTTCTCGACGAATCCCATGGTGGTGACCACGATCAGTGTCACCATCATGTAGAGCACGGTGGCGACGGTGAACGCCTCGAAGATGTTGAAGGTGTACTCGGCGACCTGCCGGCTCTGCGCCGTCAATTCGAGGACGCCGATGGTCAGCGCCACCGACGAGTTCTTGAAGATGCCCATGAAATCGCTGGTCAGCGGCGGAATGATGATGCGGTAGCTGACCGGCAGAAGGACGTAGCGGTAGACCTGCGTGCGCGTCAGGCCGATGGCCAGGCCGGCCTGGGTCTGTCCCCTGGGGATGGCCTCGATGCCGGCGCGCACCTGCTCGGCGGTGCGCGACGCGTGGTACATGCCCAGGCACACGATGGCGGTCCAGTATTCGGGCAACGGCAGGTCGCGCTTGACCCAGCGTCCCGCATCCTCGGGCAGAAGTTCCGGCACGACGAAGAACCACAGGAACATCTGCACCAGGAGCGGGATGTTGCGGAAGAGCTCCACGTAGGCGGTGGCGACGGTGCGCACCCAGCGGATCTCGACCGTTCGCGAGACGCCGACCACGGAGCCTAGGGAAAAGGTGATCAGCCAGGCGCAGATGGCGACGACGACGGTCCAGCCCAGTCCCGAAACAATCCAGTCGAAGTAGGGCTGAGCGCACTCTGCCCCGGTATCGAAAGTCTGCCCGGCACCGCCGCCGAACTCCGTGGCGCCGGTGGACGGGCCGGTTCCAGTTCCGGCGGCAGAGCCGGGATCATCCGCGGGCGGTCGACAAAGGAGGACGGACCAGTCCCAGTTGTATTTCATCTCCACGAGCGGGCCACCTCCACCGCCGGGCAAGGAAAACCGGGAGGCGCTTTCACGCCTCCCGGTCCAGGATCAAGGCCTAGTAAGGCAGGGCCTGGACTTCGAAAGCTACTTTCAGGGTGGAACTCAGCGGCAGCTTTACCGCCGGCTTGCCAGGGATCTTCTTGGTGAACCACTTATCGTATATAGCGAGGATCTCACCGGAACGCATCAGGTCGGCCAACACCGAGTTGCCCAGGAGCCGCATGGCCGAATCATCGCGCCGGACCATGATGCTGTAGGGATCGTAGCTGAGGAACCGTCCGACGATTTCGTACTTCGAAGGATTCTTCGCCGAGGTGATCAAGCCAGCCAACAGAGAGTGGTCGGTCGCGTAGGCGTCGACGCGACCGGTGCTCAGCGCCAGCCAGCCCTGCGGGTGGTCCTTGACCATGTGGTACTTGATCTTCAGGCCCTTGGCCTTGGCCACCCTTTTGATCGCCTTTTCGTTTGTGGTGCCCAACGAGAGCGCGATGGCCTTGCCGTCGAGGTCTTCGATCTCCTTGATGCCGGAACCCTTCTTGACCCCCAGTTTGGTGCCGGTGATGAAGGTGACGGCGAGGTAGTCGATCTGCTTCGAGCGGGTCAGGTTGTTGGTGGTGGAGCCGCACTCGATGTCGATGGTGCCGTTGGCCAACAGCGGAATACGGGTCTGCGAGGTGACCGGCACCAGCTTGACCTTAAGGTTCGGCATCTTGAGCGTTTTTTTGACCTTATCGATGACCCTGTAGCAGAGTTCGACCGTGTAGCCGACCGGCTTGCCGTCGGGGCCCATGTAGGCGAACGGAACCGAGGCCTCGCGGTGACCCATGACGATCTGTCCCGAATCCTTGATTTTCTTGAGTGTGCCGTAAAGTTCGGCCGCATTCGCATCGGCGGTGCCGAAGGCGAAAACGGCGGCAACGAGAATGGCCAGTTTCTTCAACATGTTGATCCTCCCAATATCTGGCTTTATGGCAAACTATTATTTCTCTGCATTAATACGCTGGTAATGCGCGGTTTTCCAGCCCCAATGTTTCGGACTGTCCCCTCAATTCTTACCGTCGGCAACGGCGTGCGGCATTTCAATCCGCCGCCGCGATTACTCGTCCGGCCCCCGCATGCCCCTCGTCAGGCCACCCTTGGAGGCCCCCCGGCCGCCGCCAGGGAGCTCGACGCGGTGAAGTCGATATCCCCGGGGTGGCCTTCCACGGACCTCTCGATCGCCGTTTCCAGCCGCCCGATGACGTCGTCCAGTTGCGCCTCGGTGATGATCAGCGGCGGGCATACGCGGATGAAATTCTTCACGCAGATGAAGGCCGCCCCGGCCAACATCGCGTTGTAGCGGATCCGTTCCGCCATCGCCGGGTCGGGGGTCTTGGCGTCCTTGCCGGTGACGATGTCGAGCATCTGGTAAAGGCCCCGGCCGCGCACGTCGCCGATGCAGTCGAACCTGTCCCTCAGGCCGTCGAGGCGCCGGCGCAGGAACCCGCCCAGGTCCCGGGCGCGCCCGGTCAGGTTGTCGCGCAGGACGATCTGCAGGCTCTTCAGGGCGACCGCGGCCGGCAACGGGTCCCCGGGGTAGGTGCCGGACCACGGTACACCCAGATTTCCGGCCGCCCGTTCGGCGATCTCGGGCGTGGTGACGGCGCCGCAGATCGCCATGCCGGCGGTCATCCCCTTGGCAAAGGTGACGATGTCCGGCGCCACGTCGCTGTGCTCGAAACCCCAGAGCGCGCCGGTCCGCCCCGGCGCCAGCTGCGCCTCGTCGAGAACGAGCAGGCCCCCCCAGCGTGCCGCCATCTCCTTGAGCCGGGGCAGCCACTCGGCCGGCGGCACGATCATGCCGCCGGCGACCATCATCGGTTCGGCCATGATGGCGGCGACGTCCTTGCTGGTGAGGTGCTCCAACAAATCCTCGCTGGATCCCAGGCAGGCGACGTCGCACGACGGGTATTCGAGGTTGACCGGGCACCGGTAGCAGAACGGCGGCAGTATGGCGTTGGCCTTGGCCGGGATCATCAGCGGCCCGAGGCCGCGCCGGCGCCCGCCGCCGACGGTGGTCAGCGCCTCGACCGCCAGGGAGCCCCCGTGCAGGCCGCGGATGACCGAGACGATGTCGAACCTGCCGGTGGCGCTGATCGCCATGCGCATGGCGACTTCGTTGGCCTCGGAGCCGGTCACGGCGAAGTTGACGACACTGAGATCGCCGGGCAGGGTGCTGCCGATCAGTTCCGCGAACTCGATCGCCCAGGGGTTGGAATACCAGGACGATTCATGGACGAAGCGTTCCGCCTGTTCCCTGATCGTCTCGGTCAGTTCGGGGTGCGAATGGCCGAGGACCAGCGACATCATCCCCGAGCTCATGTCGTAGTAATCGTTGCCGTCGACGTCGGTGATCAGCACTCCCCGGCCGCGGCAGAAGATGATCCTGGGCTGGTAGCGCCACCCGAGCACGGACTCGGCGTCCCGCCCCATCAGGTCCAGGTGCCGGTTCGAAAAGGTGAAGTTTTCCCGCAACCGCTTTCCCCCGTTCGCCGGCCCGGCCAGGCCCCGGCCCGGCCCCGGCCGCGCCACGGCCCGTGACCCCGCAGTGTCCCCTTTATAGGACCGTTGCCGTTTCCTGTCATGGGCGCCCGGCCTTCGGTTAAACTGGCGCCATGGAGTGGAACGACGCTGGGATCGTGCTTTCCGCCCGCAAGCACGGGGAGACCTCGGCCATCCTCACCCTGCTGACACGGGCCCACGGTCTCCATGCCGGGCTGGTGCGGGGCGGGGCGGGGAAACGGGCGCGCGGCGTCCTGCAGCCGGGCAACCGGGTCGAGGCCCGCTGGCGCGCCCGGTTGTCCGAGCATCTGGGCACATTCACCTGCGAACTGACCGCTGCCTTCGCCGCCGCCCTGCTCGACGATCCGCCGCGCCTGGCGGGGCTGAGCGCCGCCTGCGCCGTCGTCGAGGCGGCCCTGCCCGAGCGCCAGCCCCACGCCGCCGTGTTCGACGGGCTGGTGGCGTTTCTCGGGGCGCTGGAGAGCGATGCCTGGCCGTCCGCCTATGTCAAGTGGGAGCTGGGCCTGCTCCGGGAACTGGGCTTCGGCCTCGACCTCAGCCGGTGTGCCGCCACCGGGCGGAGGGACCAACTGGCCTACGTGTCGCCCAGGTCCGGGCGCGCCGTTTCCCGGGCGGCGGCGCAGCCCTACAAGGCCAGGCTCCTGGCGCTGCCGCCCTTTCTGCTCGCCGAGGGGGAGGCGGGGGACGCCGGCCAGGTGGCGGACGGGATGAGGCTCACCGGCTATTTCCTGGAGCGCCACGTGTTCGGCCAGCGCGACCGTCCGCCGCCGCCGGCGCGGCTGCGCCTGGCCGGGCGGCTGGGCCCGCCCGCCCCGGGAAAGCGCCAGCGCACCCGCCGGCCCCGGGACGGCGGGTGATCGGCGGAAATCCCGGTCGCCGCGGCGGCCACCGTGGCGCCGGGAATTGGAAAAACGCGCGACACCATCCCATCTGTTCCGAAGCCGCCGTTCAACACGCGCGGGGTGGCCGGCGATGACAGACGATTCCGCGTCAAACGCGACGGATTGACCATTCCGCGAGATGGGATACTATATCTAGTAGCTGACCAGGCAATGACAGACCAAGGACCACCATGAGCAAAACCGCCCCGGCCGCAGACATCCGCGACACCCCCCTCGTCGACGCCCTTGGCGAGAGGTATCTGTCGTACGCGCTGTCCACCATCATGGCGCGCTCCCTTCCCGACGTGCGCGACGGCTTGAAGCCCGTGCACCGGCGGCTCCTGTTCGCCATGCGCCAGCTCAAGCTGGACCCGGCGTCCGGGTTCAAGAAGTGCGCCCGCGTCGTCGGCGACGTCATCGGCAAGTACCACCCACACGGCGATGCCGCCGTCTACGATACCCTTGTGCGCCTGGCCCAGGAGTTCGCGGTGCGCTATCCGCTGGTCGACGGGCAGGGCAACTTCGGCAGCATCGACGGCGACAACGCGGCGGCCATGCGCTACACGGAGGCGCGGCTGACCGACGTCGCCTGGACGCTTCTCGAAGGCATCGACGAGGACGCCGTCGATTTCCGCCGCACCTATGACGGCGAAGACGATGAGCCGGTGGTGCTGCCGGCCCGCTTTCCCAACCTGCTGGCCAACGGAGCGGCGGGCATCGCGGTCGGCATGGCGACCAACATTCCGCCCCACAACGTGGGCGAACTGTGCGCCGCCCTGGTCCATCTGATCAAATTCCCCAAGGCCACCATCGCCAAGCTGGTGGACCTGATACCCGGTCCGGACTTTCCCACCGGCGGCGTTTTGGTGGAAACACGGGCGAATATCATTGAGGCCTACGGCAGCGGGCGCGGCAGCATGCGCCTGCGGGCCAGATGGGAAGTCGAGAAGACCGGCCGCGGCCAATACCAGGTGGCGGTCACGGAGATTCCCTATCAGGTGCAAAAGTCCCGACTGGTCGAGAAAATCGCCGAGCTTCTGGCGGCGCGGAAACTTCCCCTGCTCGCCGACGTGCGGGACGAAAGCACGACCCGGGTGCGCCTGGTGATCGAGCCGAAAAACCGCACGGTGGAGCCTGAAATGCTGATGGAGCAGCTTTTCCGGCAAACCGACCTGGAGGTGCGCATCGGCCTCAACATGAACATGCTGGATGCAACCAACACGCCCAGGGTGATGACCCTGCGCGAAGTCCTCACCGCGTTCCTCGATCACCGCCACCAGGTCCTTGTGCGCCGCAGCCACTACCGCCTGGGCAACATCAAGCGGCGGCTGGAGATCCTCGGCGGGCTGCTGGTCGCCTATCTGAACCTGGACGAGATCATCCGCATCATCCGCGACAACGACAAGCCGAAGCGCAAGCTCATGCGCGCCTTCGAGTTGAGCGAGGTGCAGGCCGAGGCCATCCTGAACATGCGCCTGCGCCAGTTGCGCAAGCTGGAGGAGGAGGCGATCAAAAAGGAGAACACGGCGCTGGCGGCGGAAAAGGCGGAGATCGAGAACCTCCTCACCGACGAGAAGCATCGCTGGCGGGTGATCCGCGACGAAATCGGCGAGATCAAGAAACGGTTCGGCCCCGGCACCGAACTGGGCCGCCGCCGGACCGAGATCGGCGAGGCGCCGGCGGCCGTCGTGGTGCCGCTGGAAGCCATGATCGAGCGCGAGCCCATCACCGTGTTCTGTTCGGAGATGGGCTGGACCCGCGCCGTCAAAGGCCACATCGCCGATGCCGCGGAAATGAAATACAAGGAAGGGGACCGCGGCCGCTTCGTGTTGCAGGCGCAGACCACGGAAAAGCTGGTGATATTCGCCACCAACGGCCGTTTCTACACCCTCGGCTGCGACGCGTTGCCGGGCGGCCGCGGCCATGGCGAGCCCCTGCGCCTGATGATCGGCCTGCCCAACGAGCACGCCGTGGTGAACATGTTCGTCCACCGCCCGGGACGGCGGCTGGTGGTGGCATCGGATGGCGGGCGCGCCTTTGTCGTCGACGAGAGCGAGGTCATCGCCCAGACCCGCAACGGCAGGCAGGTGCTGAACCTGGCCGCGGGCGAAGAAGCGGCGGCCTGCGCCCCCGTCGTCGAGGGCGCCGATGCCGTCGCCGTGGTCGGCGAGAATCGCAAGCTTCTGATCTTCAAGCTGGACGACCTGCCGGTCATGGGCCGGGGCCGCGGCGTCATCGTGCAGCGTTACCGGAAGGGCGGAAAGCTGGCCGACATCAAGACCCTGACGCTCGGCGACGGGCTCACCTGGCGCGTCGGGCGCAACCGCACGCGCACGGAAACCGCGCTCACGCCCTGGCTGGGCAAGCGCGGCCAGGCGGGACGCCTGCCGCCCAAAGGCTTCCCGCGCACCAGCGGGTTCGGACGACCGGTATAGGCGAGGTCACGACGTAGGCTTCAGGCTTCCGGCGCCGGCGCGTTTGGCCATTCCCCGCGCCGCAGGGGCCGCCACCCCTTAGGCGTGTATCCCTCCAGGGGCTGGAAGCTGGCCTTATAAGACATCTTCGCGCAGTCGGCGACCCAGAAGCCCAGATACACATATTGGAGACCCCGGGCCCTCGCCCGTTCCACCATCCAAAGGACCATGTAGGTCCCGAGGCTGCGCCGGCCGAGCGCCGGGTCGAAAAAGCTGTAGACCGCCGACAACCCGCTGGCGAGACGGTCCACGACGCAGGTCCCGAGCAGGCTGTGGTCGGGGTCGCGGAATTCCACGATCGCGGTGTCCACGGGGTTGTCTTCGACCAGCGCCCGGTAGTCGAGAAAGTTCATCGTCGCCATTTCGCCGTCGGCGTGCCGGGAATTCTGGTAGGCGGCGAAAAGGGCAAACTGTTCTTCCGTGGCCAGGCGCTGCGTCTCTGCCGCCTGGACCGCGGCGTTGATTTTCCACACCCGGCGCTGGGAGCGCGAGGGCGTGAACCCGTCGACGACGATCCGCGCCGCGACGCAGGCCGTGCAGTCGGGGCAGGCCGGCGCGTAGGCGATGCCGTGACTGCGCCGGTATCCGGCCAGGGAGAGCGCGTCATGCAGGGCGGCCACGTCGCGGCCCACCAGTTCCGTTACCACCCGGCGTTCGACCCGCCCGGGAAGATACGGACACGGCATGGGCGCGGTGGCGAAAAAGAACTGCGTGCTGTGAAAGGATTTGTGCTTCATTTCGGGCAAAGGCCAACCGCCGCCGGGCACCTCCCAGATACCATATTTTGCCGATTTTCGGAAACCGCCCGTTTTATATGAGGGCGATCTATTCGAAACGCCGCCGGCGCCGGATCTCCTCCAGGCGCGGGAACAATACGGTAGAATCTTCAGGCGTCTCACCGGACTGGGTGGTCAGGCCTGATCGGGATTCCTCGAGCAGCTGCCTGCGCCGGATTTGTTCCAGGCCCGGGAGCAGTTGCCTGGTTTCAAGCGGTTCGTCCGCGGCCGGGGCGGGTTTCTTTTGCTCTTTGGCCGGCTGGATTGCGGCCGGGGCGG
>JBHHXI010000080.1:0-14106 GCA_046756945.1 Rhodospirillales bacterium | reverse complement strand
GGGGGGCACAGGGGGGTGTCCCCCCGGTCATCGGAAGTGCGGGGGGCGCCCCCGCGGCCCCCGGGAAAAGGCCCGGAGATTACCAAGGCGGGCGTTTTATGGGGAAATGGGGAGAAGCCTCCCCCCGATTAATACCCGGCGCCGCCCTGCGGCGGCGCGGCGTCCCGGCGACGGCGACGGCCCATCCACCGTGGTCAAGGTGTCCTGAAGAACACGATGAACCACGCGATCAACGGCAGACCCGCGATAATCAAAAAGACGATCTGCTCGAACTGGGATATCCGCCCCAACGAGAGAGGCTCCAGCATCCCAACAGACATCAGGGCGAAGACCACGACGCCGCCGAAAAGACAAGCCCAAATGGACAACAGGATTCTACTGCTCACGGTTTTGCCGATGGGTTTACTGATTGCCGCGGAATTAAAATCCGTTCTAAGGCTCGTATATTAACAAATTCCTATTTTGGCGGCCGCCATCGGACGAAATTCTTGCCAACGGCGAGGCCCCCCGGGCGGCGGCACCTCCGCTCCCCGTGGCGCCCGCCCTACGCCACCTGTCGGCGCACGCCCTGGGAGGTCCGCTCTTTCACCGTGGCCGAAATGTCGTTGGCCAGGGCGACCACGTGTTCCTGTGGCTGGAAGGCGCACCTGATGGCCTGGGCCAGCGCCGGCAGGAGCGCGATATCCTTCGCATCGGGGGACAGCGGCGCCTGGCGGACGGCTTTCACCACGTTCACCATCGACAGGCAGAGCTCGCCGACATGGTCAAAGCGGGTTCCCTGCAGGCGGCGGCTGATGTCCTCGGACACATAGAACAGGCGATCCAGGTGCGGGACCACGCTTTCGTCGGCCGTCCCGTCCTCGTAAAGGGGCACGACGCGCTCCACCAGATAGTTGATCTGGAAGGCGTGCCGTTCCATTTTCTCCTCGTTGAGCAGGTTGGCGACCCTGTCGATCTCAGCCTGAAGATCTTCCTCACTGGCGTCGTCCGCCGCCTTGGCCTTGAGGGGATTCGGGATATCGATCTCGGGAGTCCGCGGGACGTCGGAGCGCGGCCTGATGCGCCGGTTGGGGCCGATGTAATCCGACGTGACGACGAAGGGCTTGCGGCTGCGGGCCAGGTTTAAGACCCGCTCGAACAGCAGCCCCGTGGAAATGGGTTTGGGGATGAGGTCATCGCACCCGGCGTCGAAGATTTTCTTGACCATTTTCGGCGTCGGCACGTTGATGAGCGCGGTGACCACGATGAACGGATTGTCGCCGAGCTCGTGGTGGCGGATTTTGTAGACCAGGTCGTAGAGGTCGCCGTCCGGCAGCTCGGTGTCGCAGATCATCAGGTCGACGCTGTTGTTGGCGACCGCCGTCTCGACCACCGACATGCGGTCGGTGACCATGATGTATCGAAAACCCTGTCCATACAGGCCGCCCCTGACCGCGTCACGGACTTCCCGGTTGGGGTCGCCGACGAGCACCCTGATGTTCTCGAAGCTGTAGTTTTCCATGCCTGGCCCCACGCTTCGCCGATCCGCAAGCTTTTTCCATGCCGGCGCCGTTGACCCGCATCCCGAATCCGGCAACCGCCGGGACGCGGAATATTTCAACAAACACTCGGCGGCATTTACAGGGGTCCGAAAAACCGTCGATTTCTCTGTGTTCGGATGAAGCAACGCTCCAATTATAAAAAACAAATAAAAATAATCAACTTTTGTCATTTGAGATATATTTACGTGAAAATTAAGAATAATTTTATGTAAATCCGTATTTCCAGGACGTAGTTCAACGCTTGTGGCGCACGGCGACACCGGGCCAAGGGTGCGGCGCCGGCGCGGACGCTCTATACTGGGGTCCTGGCCATGGATGGCAGGGGAGGATCTATGGAATCGCTGGAAACCGATGTCTGCGTCGTCGGCGCCGGCAACGCCGCCATGTGCGCGGCGCTGGCGGCGCGGGAGCGCGGCGCCCGGGTGACGATCCTGGAGTGCGCGCCGGTTGCCGAACGAAGCGGCAACACCCGGTTCACCGCCGGCGCCATGCGCGTCGCCTACGACGGGGTGGACGATATCGTCAAGCTGGTTCCGGACCTGAGCGAGGAGGAACGGCGCATCACCGATTTCGGCACCTACACCACGGACCAGTTTTTCGACGATATCGCGCGCCTCACCCAGTACCGGGCCGACCCGGACATGGCCGAAATCCTGGTCAAGCGCAGCCTCGACACCCTGCTTTGGATGCGCGCGAAGGGCGTGCGCTTCGTGCCCATGTACGGGCGCCAGGCGTTCAAGGTGGACGGCAGGTTCACGTTCTGGGGCGGCCTCGCCGTGGAAGCCTGGGGCGGCGGCCCCGGGCTGGTGGAGATGTTGTTCGCCGCCGTGGAAAAACAGAAGATCGACGTGCACTACGAAACCAGCGCCGTTTCCCTGCTCCATGACGACGACGGCGTGAGCGGGGTGCGGGCGCGCCGCAAGGGCAGGACACTGGAGGTGCGGGCGCGCGCCGTGGTGCTGGCCTCGGGCGGGTTCGAGGCGAACGCGGAATGGCGGACCCGCTATCTGGGCCCGGGATGGGACCTGGCCAAGGTGCGGGGCTCCCGGTTCAACACCGGCGACGGCATCAGGATGGGCCTCGCCGTGGGGGCGTCCCCCTGCGGCAACTGGTCGGGCTGTCACGCGGTCGGCTGGGAGCGCAACGCGCCGGAGTTCGGCGACCTGGCCGTCGGCGACGCCTTCCAGAAACACAGCTATCCCCTGGGCATCATGGTCAACGCCCGGGGCGAGCGCTTCCTCGACGAAGGCGCCGACTTCCGCAATTACACCTACGCCAAATACGGCCGCGTGATCCTCGAGCAGCCCGGGCAGTTCGCCTGGCAGGTCTTCGACGCCAAGGCCGCTCCCCTGTTGCGCGACGAATACCGCATCCGCCAGGTGACCAAGGTCACCGCCGATTCTATCGACGACCTGGCGCGGCGTATCGGCGACGTGGATGCGGACCGCTTCGTGCAGACGGTGCGGGAATACAACGCCGCCGTCATGACCGACGTTCCCTTCAACCCCAACGTCAAGGACGGGCGCGGCACCCGGGGTCTCGCCATCCCCAAGTCCAACTGGGCCAACACCATCGATGAAGCGCCCTTCGAGGCCTATTCGGTGACCTGTGGCATCACTTTTACCTTCGGCGGGTTGCGGATCACCCGCGCGGGCGAGGTCCTGGACAACGACGGAAACGTGATTCCGGGCCTGTACGCGGCCGGGGAGCTGGTCGGGGGCATCTTCTATTTCAACTATCCCGGCGGCAGCGGCCTCACCGCCGGCGCCGTGTTCGGGCGCATCGCCGGCACCTCGGCCGGCGCGCGGGCGGTGGGCACCGGAACCTGATCGTCGCGCCCCGGCGTCCGGGGATTGCCGGCGGTGATCCCGGAAAGCCCAACAATCTGTTTGCCTGGAAATGGTTAAGCGGCAACAATGCGGCCCGCCGGGCGGACATCCCGAGGCCGCGGTCCGCCCCCCTTCCCGGTAAAGCGTGTGGCGCAGGATATTGGCGCAGAAGACGGATCCATGAGCGAAAATTCACTGCCCCTGTCCCGATTCACCGTCCTCGACCTGACCCGGGTGCGCGCCGGCCCGACGGCGGTGCGCCAACTGGCCGACTGGGGGGCCGACGTCATCAAGATCGAGCCGCCGGAGTCCATCGACCGCGCGCAAGGCCCGGGCGGTCCCCGCGACGGCCCCGACTTCCAGAACATCCACCGCAACAAGCGGGGCGCGACCCTGAATCTGAAGGAGCCCGAAGGCCTGGCCCTGTTCATGCGCCTGGTGGCGAAGGCCGACGTGGTGGTGGAAAACTACCGCCCCGGCGTCAAGCGGAAACTGGGCATCGATTACGAAGCGCTCAGGCGGGTCAACCCGCGCATCGTCTATGCCAGCATTTCCGGCTTCGGCCAGGACGGCCCCTACAGCGACCGGCCCGGCTTCGACCAGATCGCCCAGGGCATGGGCGGCCTGATGTCGATCACCGGATTGCCGGGGCAGGGGCCGGTCCGCGCCGGCGTCCCGATCGCCGACCTGGCCGCCGGGCTTTACGCCGCCATCGGAATCCTGGTGGCGCTTCTCGAGCGCGAGGTGTCGGGCGAGGGCCAGTGGGTGCAGACGTCGCTTTTGCAGGCGCAGATCGCCATGCTGGATTTCCAGGCGGCGCGCTGGGTGATGGACGGCGAGGTGCCGCCCCAGGCCGGCAACAACCACCCGACCTCCATCCCGACCGGGGTCTTCGAGACCGCCGACGGCCATATCAACATCGCCGCCTCGGGCGACGCGATCTGGCGGCGGCTGTGCACGGCGCTCGGCGCCGGGGAGCTTGTGCAGGCGCCCGAATTCGCCACCGACAAGGCGCGGCGCGAGAACAGGGATGCCCTGAACGCCCGCTTGCAGGAATTCGTTTCGACGCGCACGAGCGCCGAATGGATCGATATTCTGAACGCGGCAGGCGTGCCCTGTGGGCCCATCTACACCATCGATCAGGTGTTCGCCGACCCCCAGGTCCGGCACCTGGGCATGGAAGCGCCGGTCGAGCATCCGAGACTCGGCGCCATCAAGGTGGTGGGCCAGGCGGTGGCCATGAGCCGGGCCCGATTCGAAGCGCGCGGGCCTGCGCCCGAACGGGGCCAGCACACCGGCGAGGTGCTGGGGGAGATCGGCGTGGACGCCGCCGAGATCGCCGATCTGCGGGAGCGGCACATCATTTGAGCGTGAGCGGCCCAAACCCCGTGAAGGCCCCCGGGGGGACAAGGGGGGTGTCCCCCCGGCAACGGTATGCGGGGGACGCCCCCGCGGCCCCCGGGAAGGGCGCCGATCCGGTCCCACCGTCGATATGCTGAGGGGAGGCTCCATGCACACCGGCAAGATCATCGCCAAAAAGGACGGCGCCATCGGGCGCATGACCTTCAACAATCCCGAGCGCCGCAATGCCATCTCGCTGGAGATGTGGCAGGCCATGCCGGTCATCCTCGACGACATGGCGGCCGACGACGCGATCCGGGTGATCGTCGTCAACGGCGCCGGCGGCAAGGCCTTCGCCTCGGGCGCCGACATCTCCCAGTTCGAAAAGAAGCGCTCGTCCAAGGACGCGATCGCCGCCTACGGCGCCGCCGTGACCAGGGCCTGCGCCGCCCTTACCACCGTGGAGAAACCCACCATCGCGATGATCGAAGGCTATTGCATCGGCGGCGGGCTGGTGGTGGCGCTCTGTTGCGACATGCGCATCGCGTCCGAGGGTTCGCGGTTCGGAATTCCCGCCGCCAGGTTGGGACTGGGCTACAAGTTCGACAGCGTCCGCCCGCTGGTCGACCTGGTCGGGCCCACCTACGCCAAGGAGATCCTGTTCACCGCCCGCCAGTTCGACGCCGACGAGGCGCGCCAGATGGGGCTTGTCAACCGGGTGCTGCCCGGCGCCGCGCTGGCCGGGTACGTCGAGGACTACGCGGCGACCATCGCCGCCAACGCGCCGCTGACGCTGCTGGCGGTGAAGAAGACCATCGGCGAAGCGCTCAAGGACCCCGACGCGCGGGATCTGGACCTGTGCCAGGCGCTGACGGACGCCTGTTTCGACAGCGCCGATTACACCGAGGGCCGGCGGGCGTTCATGGAGAAACGCAAACCCAACTTCGTCGGACGCTGAGGCGGCCGGGAAAAGCGGGGGATGTCCGAATCGCTGAGCACGGCCGACGTCATGGCCGCCTACCTGGCGGCCGCCGGCGTCAAGTTCATCTTCGGGCTGCCCGGCGGGCAGAACATCGAATTCATGGAGGCGGCGCGCCGCCAGGGCCTTGAATTCGTTCTCGCCTGCCGCGAGGGGACGGCGGCCCTGATGGCGGACGCGGCGGGGCAGATCACCGGCGTGCCCGGGGTGTGCATGTCGACGCTTGGCCCCGGTTCGACGAACCTGGTCAACGGCGTCGCCAACGCCTTTCTCGACCGCTCGCCGATGATCGCGGTGTCGGGGCAGATGGGCACCCGTCTGGAGAGCACGTTTACCCACCAGAACATCGACCACAACCGCCTGTTCGCGCCGATCACCAAATGGACGGCCAGGATCGTCCCCGAAGCCGCGGCCTCGGTCATGCGCCGCGCCCTCCGGCTGGCCGTGGCGGAACGTCCGGGGCCCGTGCACATCACGCTCAACGCCGACCTGGCGGCGGCCGCCGCCGGCGACGCGGAGATCGCGCTCCCTCCCCTCGCCCCCGCGGCGCGCTGGACGCAATCGTACCACGTGGCCGGCGACGGCACCGATCCCGCCAGGCGCCTGGCCGACGCGCGCCGGCCGGTGGCGCTGGCCGGAATGTCGGCCGTGCGCGCCGGCGCCGGTCCGGCGCTGAAGGGCTTCGCCGAGCGCTTGGGCTGTCCGGTCGTGGTGTCGCCCAAGGCGAAGGGGGTTTTGCCCGAGGACCACGCCTATTTCGCCGGCACCGTCGACATGGCGTGCGCCAAGGTGGTGTGGGAATTCCTGGCGTCCGCCGACCTCATCCTCGCCGTCGGCTTCGATGCGGTCGAGCTGATCAGCCCGTGGCGGCCGCGGGCGCCGGTGGTCCACATCGATGCCTGCGAGAACACCGACCAGGTGTACACCGCCGAGACGGAACTGGTGGGCTCCATCCCGGCCATACTGGAAAGCCTCGCCGATTCCTACAAAGGCCAGGAGAAGTGGTCCGAAAGTGAGGTCCGCGACCATCGCGAGGCCCTGTTCGGGCTGTATCGCTCGGGCCGCGCCGCCGGCAGGCTGAACCCCAGCGACGTGGTCGACGCGGCGCGCGAAGCATTCCCCAGGGACACCATCGTCACCATGGACGTGGGCTCCCATAAACTTCTCGTCGGCCAGGGTTGGCGGGCCTACGAGCCACGCGGCGTGCTCGTCTCCAACGGCCTGTCGGCCATGGGCTTCGCGCTTCCCGGGGCGATCGCGGCGAAGATGCTGCACCGGGACCGTCCGGTGGTCTGTTTCACCGGCGACGGCGGGCTGGCCATGGTGCATGGCGAGATGCAGCTCGCGTCGTCCCTGGGGCTCGGCCTCGTCGTCATCGTGTTCCGCGACGACAGCCTGAACCGCATCGAGATCAAACAGGTCAAGAAAGGCTATCCGGCCGTGGGAACGCGCTTTCAGGCCGGCGATCTGGTGGGGCTGGCCGAATCCCTGGGCTGCGACGGGGAGACGGCCGACACGCCCGCACGCCTCGCCGACGTGCTGGGGCGGGCGACCACGCTCAACCGGCCGCTGCTCGTCGAGGCGCGCATCGATCCCGCCCAGTACACGGTGCAGTTTTAGGGGAAGGCGCATGGTTCTGCGGCGCTTCGCCGACTATGCCGCCGGGGTGCGCGACGACGCCGTGCCCGCCGAGGCGGTGCACGCCGCCAAGCGCTGCGTCATCGACTGGTTCGCCTCGGTCATCCCGGGCGGCGCCCAGCCGCCGGCGACCCTGTTGCGCGAAGCCTTCGCCGACGACCTGGGGCACGGGCGCGCGGTTCTCTATCCGTCGGGCCTGCGCGCCCCGGCGCGCAGCGCGGCGCTGATCAACGGGGCCGCCGCCCACACCATCGAGTTCGACGACATCTACCGGGACGCCATCTACCACCCCGGCGCCCCGGTCATTTCGGCGGCGCTCGCCATGGCCCAGGTGCGCGGGGCCGGGGGTAATGCATTCCTGCTCGGCGTGATCGCCGGCTACGAGGTCTCCAACCGCCTCGGCGTGGCGGTGAACCCGGCCCATTACGCGTACTGGCACACCACGGGAACCATCGGCGCCTTCGGCGCCGCGTCCGCCGCGTCCTCGGTGCTCGGGCTGGACGCCGGGCGCACCCTGCACGCCCTGGCCAACGCCGGGACCCTGGCGGCGGGGTTGCAGCAGGCCTTCCGCGCCGACGCCATGGCCAAGCCCCTGCACGCGGGACAGGCGGCCGAGACCGGCGTCATGGTGGCGCTGGCGGCGGAGCACGGCGTCACCGGCGCGCCCGATCTCCTGGACGGCGAACGGGGGTTCGGCGCCGCCATGGCCGGGAACCCGGACTGGCAGGCGGCGGCCGACGACCTGGGCCGGTCCTACACCATCACCCGCACGACGATGAAGGCCCACGCCGCCTGCGGCCACGCCCACGCCGCCATCGACGGAGTCCTGGCGCTCGGGCGCGAACACGCGCTGGCGCCTGAGTCCGTCGCCGCGATCCGCGTCGGGACCTACGCCAAGGCCCTGGAGATCACGGGAAATCCGGCGCCCCGGACCGCCTTCGAGGCGAAATTCAGCCTGCCCTATTGCGTCAGCGTGGCGCTGCTGACCGGGCGCGTGCGCCTCGACGCCTTTTCGAAAGAGCGCCTCGCCGATGGGCGTCTCCGGGACCTCATGGACAAGGTCGAGCTGCGCGTGGAGCCGGAGATCGAGGCGGCGTTTCCCGGCCACCGCGCCGCGACCGTCGAGATCGGGACCGTGGACGGACGCCATTTCACCCACCACGCGCCGACCCGCAGGGGCGACCCGGACAATCCCTTGAGCGACGGGGAAGTCGAGGACAAGTTCCGCGAGCTCACCGCCCCGGTGATCGGCGAGGCGGCGGCTGCGCGCCTGCTTAAGACCTTGTGGCGCGTCGACGCGCTCGACGACATGGCGGAGCTGCCGGTTGGCGGGGCCGGCCCGGCGCCCGGCGCGCAGGCTTAGTATCGGGCTGCGTGGGTCAGTAATTCGCCGGCGCCGACCGGCGAGTGCCACTAGTTCCATGACTTGTCGACCAGCGCGTTCTCGGCGATCCAGGGCATCATGGCGCGCAGTTTCTCGCCCACCTTTTCGATGTCGTTCTCGGCGGCGCGGCGGCGCAGGGCCTTGAAACTGGGCTGGCCGGCCGCGTTCTCCAGCATCCACTGCTTGGTGAAGCGCCCCGACTGGATGTCGTCCAGCACGTCGCGCATGCGGGCGCGGACGCCGTCGTCGATGATGCGCGGCCCGCTGACGTAGTCGCCGTATTCGGCGGTGTTGGAGACCGAATAGCGCATGTTGGCGATGCCGCCCTCGTAGATCAGGTCGACGATCAGCTTGACCTCGTGCACGCACTCGAAATAGGCCATCTCGGGCGCATAGCCGGCCTCGATCAGGGTCTCGTACGCGGCCAGTATGAGCGACGTGAGGCCGCCGCACAGCACCGACTGCTCGCCGAACAGGTCGGTTTCGCATTCCTCGCGGAAGGTGGTGCCGATGACGCCGGCGCGGCCGCCGCCGATGGCGCACGCATAGGCCAGCCCCAGGTCCTGGGCGTTGCCGCTGGCGTCCTGCTCCACGGCCAGCAGCATGGGCACCCCGGCGCCGCGCTGGTATTCGGCCCGCACCGTGTGGCCCGGCCCCTTGGGCGCGACCATGAACACGTCCAGATCCGGGCGCGGCTCGATCAGCCGGAAGTGGATGCTGAGTCCGTGGGCGAAGGCCAGGGCCGCGCCGTTTTTCATGTTTCCGCGCAAATGGTCGTTATAGAGCCTGGCCTGCCCCTCGTCCGGCGTCAGGACCATGACCACGTCGGCCCACTTGGCCGCCTCGGCCGCGGATACGACCTTCAGTTGCTCGGCCTCGGCCTTGCCGGCACTCGCCGAGCCCTCGCGCAGGGCGACGACCACGTTCTTGACGCCGCTGTCGCGCAGGTTCAGGGCGTGCGCGTGGCCCTGGCTGCCGTAACCGACGACGGCCACGTTCTTGGCCTTGATCAGGTTGACGTCGGCGTCTCGGTCATAATAAACCTGCATTGTCCTATCCTTCCTTTGATACGGGCGGCGAACGGGCCTAAAGCGGGCGCGGGCCGCGGGCGATGGCGGCGACGCCCGTGCGCGACACGTCGACCAGGCCGAGGGGCTCCATGAGGTCGATGAAGGCGTCCAGCTTGCCGGTGTCGCCGACGATCTCGAAGACGAAGGATTCGTTCGTGCTGTCCACCACCCGGGCCCGGAAGATGTCGGCGATGCGCAGGGATTCGACCCTCGCCTCACCGGTGCTCTTCACTTTCACCAGCGCCAGCTCGCGGTCCACATGCGCCCCGTTTATGGTCAGGTCGCTCACCGTATGGACCGGCACCAGGCGCTCGAGCTGGGCCTTGATCTGTTCGATGACCATCGGCGTGCCAGAGGTGACGATGGTGATGCGCGAGAGATTCTCCCGCGGGTTCACCTCGGCCACGGTCAGGCTTTCGATATTGTAGCCGCGCCCCGAGAACAGCCCGATGACGCGCGCCAGAACGCCCGGCTCGTTGTCCACGAGCACGGCGATGGTATGGGAGTGTTCCGATTCTGTTTGCGTTTCCACGGTTGGCGTTCCCTCATCCGGCGCCGGGCGCCGGACCACAGGCGAAATCATTGGTATAAGGTGCGTCCGGCGAAACGGCCTGCTCAGACCAGGACCATGCCTTCCTCGGACACCGGCGTCTCGGCCTCGTCCCCGGGGCCAAGCAGAATCTCGTTGTGGGCGGCGCCGGACGGTATCATGGGGAAGCAGTTCTCCGCCGGGTCGATGCGGATGTCGGCGATCACCGCCCGGTCGGTTTCGATCATTTCGCGGATCACGTCGTCCACCTCGCCCGGTTTCGTGGCCCTCAGGCCGACGGCCTGGAAAGCCTCGGCCAGTTTAACGAAATCGGGAAGGGAATCCATGTAGCTTTCCGCGTAGCGGCCGCCATAGAGCAGTTCCTGCCACTGGCGCACCATTCCCATGTACTCGTTGTTGAGGATGAACACCTTCACCGGCAGGCGGTACTGGGCGATGGTCGACATCTCCTGGATGTTCATGATCACCGACGCCTCGCCGGCGATGTCGATGACCAGCGCCTTCGGGTGGGCGACCTGCACGCCCATGGCCGCCGGCAGGCCGTAGCCCATGGTGCCCAGCCCGCCCGAGGTCATCCAGTGGTTGGGCTTATCGAACCTGTAGTGCTGCGCCGCCCACATCTGGTGCTGGCCGACCTCGGTGGTGATGTAGACGTCGTCGTGGTCCTTGGTCAGCTCATAGAGCCGCTGGAGGGCGTACTGCGGCTTGATCATCTTGGTGCTTTTCTCATAACTGAGGCAGTCCCGCGCCCGCCACTGGTCGATGCTCTTCCACCATTCGGCCAGGGCCTTCTGGTCGGGCGACGCCTGTTCGGCCTTCCACACCTTGATCATGTCCTCGAGCACGTGCCCCACATCGCCGACGATGCCGACGTCGACGGCCACGTTCTTGTTGATCGACGACGGATCGATGTCGATGTGGATCTTCGTCGAGTTGGGCGAGAAATCGGCGAGCCGCCCGGTGATGCGGTCATCGAACCGGGCGCCGATGGCGACCATGACGTCGCAGTCGTGCATGGCCAGGTTGGCTTCATAGGTGCCGTGCATGCCCAGCATGCCGAGGTACAGGGGGTCCGAGGCCGGAAACGCCCCCAGCCCCATCACCGTCAAGGTGCACGGAAAGCCGGTCAGGCGCACGAATTCGGTGAGCAGCTGCGAGGCCGCCGGTCCGGAGTTGATGATCCCGCCGCCGCAATACAGGATGGGCCGCTTGGCCGCCGCCATGATGTCGACGGCGCGGCGGATGAGATTGATGTCGCCCTTCATCCGCGGCTTATACGTCCTGTGGGTGACCCTGGAGAGGGGCGTGTAGTCGCCCATGTTCGTCATGACGTCCTTGGGCAGGTCGACCACCACCGGCCCCGGCCGGCCGCTGCGGGCTACGTAGAATGCCTCGTGCACGGCGCGCGCAAGCTTGTTCACGTCCTTGACCAGATAGTTGTGCTTGGTGCACGAACGCGTGATGCCGGTGGTGTCGGCCTCCTGGAAGGCGTCGTTGCCGATCAGGTGGGTCGGCACCTGGCCGGTGAGGCAGACAACGGGGATGCTGTCCATGAGGGCGTCGGTGAGCCCGGTCACGGTGTTGGTGGCGCCCGGCCCAGAGGTCACCAGGACGACGCCCACCTTGCCGGTGGATCGGGCATATCCTTCCGCCGCGTGCATGGCGCCCTGCTCGTGGCGGACGAGGATGTGGCGGATGGCGTCCTGCTTGAAGATCTCGTCGTAAATCGGCAGTACGGCGCCCCCCGGATAGCCGAAGATCACGTCGACGCCCTGTTCCTCCAGGGCCTTTAGCAGTATCTGGGACCCGTTCATCTGATCGTCCGCCATCGCCCTCTTCCCTTTTCCTCCATCCGCCCGCGGGCGGATCGCCCCGGAACGCACGTGAATCGCCCGGCTGACGCCACTCCGGCTTGCTGGCGAGAGACGGCAACCTAGTCGTTCACGATTGTACGGTCAACAGAAACCGACGAATAAATGAAAAGATTTCTGCCCGGAAACTTTCCGAATATTGCGCGGACACCACGTGGGCGCCGGGCATCTGGTGGCGCAGCCAGGTGAGCTGCCGCTTGGCGAAGTTGCGGCTGGCGCGTTTGGCCCTGTCCAGGGCCTCGTCCAGGGTGATTTCGCCCCGCAGGTGGCGGCGCAGCTCGGGCACGCCGACGGCCTTTGCCGCCGGCAGCCCCGCGTCCAGGCCGAGGCGCTCGAGCGCAGCCACCTCGTCCAGCGCCCCTTCTTCGATCATGGTGTCCAGGCGGGCATCGATGGCGGCGTAAAGGGCGTCCCGGGGCGGCGCCAGCACGATGGTGGCGAAGCGCGCGTCCGTGGCCGGTCCGCCGGCCCCCTGGCGCTGCCAGTCCGCCAGCGGACGTCCCGTCGCCCGCACCACCTCGAAGGCGCGGATCAGGCGCTGGCTGTCCCCGGCTTCGAGCCGCCGCGCCGCCTCCGCGTCCACCTTGGCGAGTTCGCCGCGGAAGGCCTCGCCCCCGAGCCGCGCATGGAGCCGGCGCGCCTCGGAGCGGATGCCTTGGGGAATGCCGGGGACCGGCGCCAGGCCGTCGGTCAGCGCCTTGAGGTAAAGGCCGGTGCCGCCGGCAAGGATGGGCAGCCTTCCGGCGCCGCGCGCCGCCTCGATCTCGGCCCACGCCATCGCCAGCCAGCGCCCCGCCGAACAGGCCTCGGTCACCGGGAGAGCGCCGAAGAGGCGGTGCGGCGCCCGGGCCTCGTCGTCGTCCGTGGGCCGCGCCGTCAGCACCCGCAGTTCGCGGTAGACCTGCATGCTGTCGGCGTTGATGACCGTGCCGGTGAATTTCTCGGCCGCGTCCAGGGCCAGCGCCGACTTGCCGCTGGCCGTCGGCCCGGCGACGATGACAATGGGTTCGGCTTCGGACCTTTTCATGACGGCCGTCCTGAACGATGGCATTGTCGCCGGGATCGAGGGCGTGCTCGACGGCCCGGCGGCGCGCAATCCCGTGCGCACCTGCGTTGTACCTTAAAATATCTCTCTCGGCTAAGCTCCCCCTGGTGAGGGAGGAGAAGCGCCATGACACCGTCGGATCCCGTTGATGCCGAGGCGTTCGGGAAATTCGAACACGCCGGATGGGAAACCGTCGCCCACCGCTGTCACCACCATTTCGCAGGCTCACGGCCCAGGCCGCGGGGCCGCTGCTGGAGGCCGCGGGCGTCGGTGACGGGATTCGCGTGCTCGATGTGGCGACCGGTCCGGGCCATGCCGCGGCGGCCGCTTCGCTGCGCGGCGCCGACGCCGTCGGCCTCGATTTTGCCGCCGCCCAGGTGGCCCTGGCGCGGACCCAGTATCCGACGCTGGAGTTTCACCAGGGGGACGCCGAAGCGCTGCCTTTCCCCGACGAGAGCTTCGATGCGGTGGTCAGCAACTTCGGCATACTGCACTTCCCGCGGCCGGAGCGCATGCTGGCCGAGGCGCACCGCGTGCTGCGCCGGGGCGGACGCGTCGCCTTCACGGTGTGGGCGAAGCCCGAAGACGCAAAGGGGTTCGGCATTGTCCTCGGCGCCGTCGAAACACTGGGCGAGCTTGACGTGCCCCTGCCCCCGGGTCCGCCCTTTTTCCGGTTCAGCGATGGGGAAGAGTGCCGTCGCGTGTTGGCCGGGGCGGGTTTCGCCGCGCCGGTGATCACGCAGGTGCCGCAGGTATGGACGTTGCCGGCGCCCGAAGCCCTGTTCGACGCCGTCTGCGAAGGCGCTGTGCGCACCCGGGCCATTCTTCGCGCGCAAGCCCCGGATGCGCTGGAGGCCA
>JBHHXI010000079.1:0-14131 GCA_046756945.1 Rhodospirillales bacterium | reverse complement strand
ATGGGCGCGTCCACGGGCATCGTCGGCGCCACGGTGGTCACCTTGGGGCTGCTCACGCTGCCCGTGTTCCTGCGCCGGGGGTATTCGAAGTCCTTGGCCTGCGGCACCATCTGCGCGTCGGGGACCTTGGGCCAGATCATCCCGCCCAGCCTGGTGCTGATCCTGCTCTCGGACATTCTGGGCACCGGCCTCGGCACCCTGTTCGCCGCCGCCATGATCCCCGGCCTGGTGCTGGCCGGCCTCTACGCCGTCTACATGCTTCTCGTCGGCTGGCTGAGGCCAGATATGGCGCCGGCGATCCCGCCGGAAGAGCGGGCCGAGATGTCCGGCGGGGAGCTGATCAGGAAGCTGTTCGTCGTTGTGCTGCCGCCGATCGGCCTGATTTTCGCCGTCCTCGGCTCCATCATCGGCGGTATCGCGGCGCCGACCGAGGCCGCCTCCATGGGCGGTCTCGGCAGCATCGTCATCGCCTTTCTCGGCAAGCGCCTCACCAAGCAGGTCCTCATCGAAACGGTCCGCGGAACCCTTCGCATCAGCGCCATGGTGTTCTTCATCCTCATCGCCGCCCAGGCGTTCTCGCTGGCGTTTCGCGGCCTCAACGGCGACGAGCTGATCGAAATGATGTTCCAGTTCGTACCCGGCGGGGTGACGGCGGACATTATCTTCGTTCTTTTCATGCTGTTCCTGCTCGGCTTCTTCCTGGAATGGATCGAGATCTGCTACATCGTGCTGCCGCTGTTCTGGCCGATCCTGGACAAGTTGGGGGTGGATCCGGTGTGGTTCGCCATCCTGGCCGGGGTCAACCTGCAGACCTCGTTCCTGACGCCGCCGGTGGGCTGGTCGCTGTTCTTCCTGAAAGGGGTGGCGCCGCCGGAAGTGTCGAGCACGGACATCTACCTCGGCGTCATGCCGTTCGTCGGCCTGCAATTGGTGGGGCTGGTGCTGCTGTTCCTCTACCCAGAACTCGCCACCTGGCTGCCCAAGGCCATCGGCTGGTGACGCGGGGCTCCGCCTAAAACGCCGCCACCGCCCCGTCGCCGCGGGGGTCGGCGGCGCCTTCGATGAGGCCCGAGGGATGGCCGGCCAGGGCGCCGGCATGTCCCATGACCGGATCGAAGCCACCCACCACCTCGACGTCGTGGCCGGCCGCCTTCAGGGCGTCGATGACGTCCGGGGCGAACCGGTTCTCGATCCTGAGATTGGTCGTTTCCGCGCCCCAGGTGCGGCCCAGGAGCCACCGGGGCGCGGTGACCGCCGCCTGAAGGTCCTGGCCGAACAGCACGTGGCGGGTGAACAGGGCGGCCTGGGTCTGGGGCTGGCCCTCGCCGCCCATGGTGCCGTAGGCCATGACCCGGCCGTCGCCGAGCATGGCCATCGCCGGCTGGATGGTGTGGAACGGCCGGCGCCCCGGCGCGAGGCAGTTATGGGCGCCGCCGATGAGATTGAAGCTGGTGCCGCGGTTCTGCCAGGTGATCCCGGTCTCGGGCAGCACCACGCCGGAGCCGAACTCCCAGTAGATGCTCTGGATGAAACTGACGGCCCGGCCCTCGCCGTCGATGGCCCCCAGCCACACGGTGTCGCCGCCGGGCTGGGCGTCGGGCCAGGGCGCCGCCCGCGCCGGGTCCACCGACGCCGCCATGCCGTCGAGCGCCGCCCCGCCCAGGAAATCCGCCGGGTCCACGTCCATGTAGGCGGGGTCCGTCACGTGGGCGTCGCGTACGCGAAAGGCGCGCTTGGCGGCCTCGACGAGGCCGTGGACGAAGGCGAAGCTTTCCGCCTCGCCGACGCCCAGGCGCTCGAAAACCCCGAGCAGGATCAACGACGCCAGCCCCTGGGTCGGGGGCGGCAGGTTGTAGGCCGTCCCCCGGGCCAGGGTCAGTTCCAGGGGCCGCACCGTGAGCGGCCGGTAGCGTGCCAGGTCGGCCGCCGAGACCGGGCTGCCGGCCTTCGCCAGCCCGGCGGCGATGTCCCGCGCCAGGGCGCCCCGGTAGAAATCGTCGAGCCCGTCGCGGCCGAGGCGCGCCAGAGTTCCGGCGAGCGCCGGGTTGCGGAAAAGCGCGCCCGGTTGCGGCGCCGTGCCGCCGGTCAGATAGGTTGCGGCGAACCCGGGCACGGCGCGCAGTTCGTCGAGCTTGTCCAGGGTGTTTTGGTGCTGGCTGATGGTCACCGGAACGCCTTCGCGGGCATAGTATTCGGCGTCCTCGAGGAGGCGCGACAGCGCCAGCGCGCCGCCCCAACGGGCGCTCACGCCCAGCGCCGCCTGCCAGCCCGAGACCGCCCCCGCCACCGTCAACGCGGCCAGCGGGCCGCGCGGGGGAATGGTCCCGGCGCCGTGCTCCTTGTAGAAGGCGATGTCCGCCCTGGCCGCCGCCGGCCCGCAGGCGTCGATGCCGAGGGGCGCCCCGCGGCCGTCGCAGATGAGCCAGAAGTTGTCGCCGCCAAGGCCGTTCATGTGCGGATAGACAACGGCGATGGCCGCCGCCGCGGCGACCGTCGCCTCGATGGCGTTGCCGCCGTCGGCGAGCACGCGCAGCCCCGCCTGGGCCGCCAGGTGGTGCGGCGCGACGACGGCGCCGCGGGTCGCTCTCGGCGTGTGCAGCATGTTCAGTGCCCTGTTGTGCGGACGGCGCGCCGCCCGGTTGCGGCACGATGGGTAGCGCGTTCGCGCCCGCGCCGCAAGGAAGTGCTGAACCCGCGCGGTCCGCGCCCCGGTCCGGTCTCCCCGGCGCGGCCGCCGGCCCCGGCATTTCCTCCTTGCGTCCCGCCCGCGATGCCGTAAGTTTTGGCAACCCGATTTTTTTATTCCTATGGAGAGCGCCATGGCCGATCCGGCCGGGCCGGAGCCGAAACCGCGCAGGCCGGTCGACAAGGTGGCCGTGGGCCTGGCGATTGCACTGGTGGCATTGGTCGCCGCGGCCCTGTATTTCACCCCCAAATTCGTCGACGAAGAGCGCCAGCGGGAAATGCGGGCGTGGCAGATCCGCTTGGGGATAGTCGCCGACAGCCGCGCCGCCGCCGTCAACGAATGGGCGGACCGGAATTTCGCCGCCCTGCGCGAGTTGACGGAGAACGCCTCGCTCCAGCTTTACATGACCGAGCTCACCATGGGCGACGGGGACAAGTCCCGGGTCACTGACGAGGCGGCGGAGGCCGGGTACCTGCGCAACCTGCTTACGGCCACGGCCAACCGCGCCGGCTTCACGCCCCCGCAGGCGGGCTGGGAGGTGCGGGCGAACGTGGAACGGGTGGGCGTCGCCGGCATCGGCCTGGTCGACGCCAACGGCCGGTCCATCGTCACCACCCCGGGGATGCCGCCGCTGGCGGGCCGCATCCGCGACGCCGTCGCCAAGGCGCTCGGCGGCGAACCGGCGTTGATCGACATCTACACCGGCGCCAGCAACCTGCCGACCATGGGTTTCGTGTTGCCGGTATTCGCCGTTCACGGAGACACCGCGAACGTCAAGGGCATCGGCGTCGTCGTCGGCATACGCGTCATCGGCCGGGACCTCTTCGAGCGCCTGGCGCAACCGGGAGAGATCGACAAGACGGCCGAGACATACCTGGTCCGTTCCGCCGGCGCGGTGGTGGACTATCTTTCCCCCCTCGCCGACGGGACGCCGCCGCTGAAGCGGTCCCTGGCGCTGGACACCGCCGATCTGGCGGCGGCGTATGCCCTGGAGAAGCCCGGCGGCTTCGCCGTCAAGAAGGACTATGCCGGCGACGAGGTGCTCGTCGTCTCCAGGCCCCTGGCCAGCCTGCCCTGGTTGCTGGTGCGCAAGGTCTCCTGGGCCGAGGCCCTGGGCGAGACGGAAACGCGCCTGAGGACGATGCTCGGCATTTTCGTGCTGGTCATTGTCGCCGTGACCGTGACCATCATCGCCGTGTGGCGCCACGGCACCGTTCTGCGCGAGAAGGAATCGACGGAGAGATTCCGCACCACGGCCGAGCGCCTCGAAACCCTGAGCACGTTCCTGCGCGTCGTCACCGACAGCCAGCCCACCGTCATCGCCGCCGTCGACGGCGACGCCCGGTACACCTTCGCCAACGCGCCCGCCGCGAAAGAGGCCGGCATCGCCGTGGACGACATGCTGGGCAAGCCGCTGGCCGATGTCATCGGGCCGGTGAAGGCGAAGGCGCTTACCGAGATCAACCGCCGGGTGCTCGGCACGGCCGAACGCGAATCGTACACCCACAGGTTCGGCATCGACGACGAGGAGCGGGTGATCAAGTCGGAACACATTCCGTTGCCCGGCAACCGGGATCATCCGCCCGGCGTTTTGATGGTGCTGGACGACGTCACCGAACTGACCCACGCGCGCCAGCGCAGCGAACAGAGGCTGCGTCAGCTCATCGGCACGCTGACCAGCGTGATCGACCGCCGGGACCCGTTCTCGGCCCACCATTCGGCGCGGGTGGCGGAGGTGGCGCGCTGCATCGCCGAGGAAATGGGCGTGCCGGACGGGGAGGCACAGACGGCCGAGATCGCCGGCACCCTGATGAACATCGGCAAGATCTTCATCCCGCCCGAGGTACTGACCAAGACCGGGGAGCTCACGGCCGAAGAACGCGCCCTGGTCGCCAACAGTTACATGGTCAGTGTCGATCTCCTGGACGGCGTGGATTTCGAGGGCCCGGTGGTGGAAACCATCCGCCAGATGCGCGAGACCTGGGACGGGACCGGACCGCTGGGCAAAAAGGAAGAAGAGACCCTGCGCACGGCCCGCATCCTCGCCGTCGCCAATGCCTTTGTCGGCATGACGGGCCCGCGCGCCTACCGCAAGGCTTTGACCTTCGAGGAGGCGTCCGACATCCTGCTCGAACGGTCGGGCGCCACATACGACCGCAAGCCCGTGTCCGCGCTCATCAATTACCTGGAGAACCGGGGCGGTACGGAAAAGTGGGCGTCCTTCCGCGACGCCCCGGCGTAGGCATATCCCTAGGGCCTTGAGATTCCCGATCCCCCGGTGCGTTTGGTGTCGCTTCCGCCGCCGCGGCTGTCCGCGGGCTCGCCATCCCCGCCGGCGACCGGGAGGCTGATGGTTATTTCCGCGCCGTCGTCCCAATTCCGCGCCTCGAGCACCCCACCCATATCGGTGACGATGCCATAGCTGATGGACAGCCCCAGTCCGGTCCCGTTGCCGACCTCCTTGGTGGTGAAGAACGGCTCGAAGATGCGCCCCATCACCGCCTCGGGGATGCCGCCGCCGGTGTCCCGGACGCGGAGTCGCAGGGTGTCCGCGCCCGGGTCGTCCGAAACCTCCAGGTCGATGCGGCGCTCCGGCGTCGCCCCGTCCGTATCGCCGCCACCCAGCTCGATGGCGTCCCGCGCGTTGGTCAGCAGGTTGAGCACCACCTGCTCGAACTGGACGTCATGACCCGACACCTGGCGGCAGTGTTCCGGAATACGGGTAACGACCCGAATTTCCTTCAGGCGCAATTGTTCGCCCATGAGCGACAGCGCCCCCAGCACGGCGTCGCGCGGGTCGAAGGCATGGGGCTCGCCGTCGGACTTGCGGCCGAAGATCCGCATGTGGTCGATGATGGCCGCGGCCCTTCCCGCCTGGCGGCTGATGCGTTCGAACTTGCCGCGCAGGAACGCCACGTCTTCGGTGTCCGTGTCGACGGCGTCGATGGCGCTGTCGGCGGCCATGCGGATGATGTTGAGGGGCTGGTTGAGCTCGTGGGCGACGGCGGTCGCCATTTCACCCAGGGTCGCCAGCTTCGAGGCCTGGATGAGCTCGGCCTGGATACGGCGGCGTTCGGTGATGTCCTGGCCGACCCCGACGACGCCGAAAATCGTCCCATCGGCGTCCCTGCGGGCGGTGAAATTCACCAGAAGCACCGGCACGGTGCCGTCCTTGGCGCGCAACGACAGTTCCGAGCTCGACGGCTGCCGGCCGCGCAAGGCCTCGGCGACGCGCGCGCGGACGTCTTCCCTGTTCTCCGCGACGACGAGATCGTCGACCAGACCGCGCCCAAGAACCTCGCCGCGTTCGCACCCGGTGACGCGGGCGGCGGCTTGATTCCACACGTTCACCCTGCCCGCGCCGTCGATACCGAAAATGGGTGCGGTGTTGGTTTCAATCATCCGGGTGATCTCTTCGGCGATGCGCTCGCGCTCCAATATCTCGTGGCTCAGGCGGCCCACCATGGACTTGAAATTGCCGATCAGGGATTCGATCTCGACGAGCGGACTTTTGGGCCAGTCGACGGCCCGGCGGTGAAGGATCTTGTCGGGCAGGTCGGTCGTCACCCGCGCCAGGGACACCAGCGGCGCAACCAGCTTGCGCCGGAGCAGGGTGCCGAGAACCTGTGCCGCCAGGACGACGGCCAGGGTGAAACCGAAATCGTAGGCGTAGCGGACGCGCAGGCCGTCCACGTAGGAGGCGGCGGGGACCCCGACCACGAGCCGCCACGCCCCGGCGTCGTCAAGGGCCGAGACCTTGAGGAAGCGGGACCGGTGCCAGCGCGCCATTTTCGGGAGCCCGGCCCGCGGCGGCAGCCAGTGCAGGATTCCGTTCCCCTCGTCCACGGCCTCCAGGGTGCCGCCGCGCGTGATGTCGAAGGCGCCCCCGGTCCTGGTTGCCGGATCGGTGCTGGCGAGCACCCGGTCCGCGCCGTCGATCACGGTGATCTCCGGCGCGCCGTCCCCCTTGATCGCCCGCAGGAACGCAGCGAAGTACTCCGGCGCCAGAACGGCCCGGACGAGTGCGGATTCGCCGGCGGCGGTGGCGAGCCCGGTATGGGTGATGCCCGCGTCGCGCCCGAAGGGGACGGGCCCGCCGGCGGACCCGAGCGAGGGCGCACCCGTTCCGGCGGCCAGGCGCAGATGAATTCTTTGGCCGGGGCCGGCCGCCCCCGGCTCCGGGCCATCCCGTCGATAGAACGCGACCACGTCGCCGGTGCCGTCGGCCACCTCGATGCGAAGCGCCCCCGGAATGCGTCCTCCCAGCCGGACGACGGCTTCCCTGAGGGCCTGCGGCGGCGCCTGCCGGCCGCCGAGGGTGGTCTCGACGAACATGGAAAGGTCGCCGAGATGGCGCTGGTTCCAGGTGTCCAGCTGCATTCTGATCAACGACGATTGTTTGGCCAGCTCGTCAGCGACATGTTTCCGCATCTGGCGGAGCTGGTCGCGGCCCGCCACCACGACCAACATCAGCGCCGGAACGAGAACGAAGGCGACAAGCAGATTGACGAACGTCCGTTGAAAGGAGACCGAAGCGCGCTCGTCGACGACTCCGGCCCAGCGCCTGAACGGAAGATGACCGAGCAGGAACCCGGCGACGACGGCATTGAAGAGTCCGTTGACGCTCTGCTTTACCATGACCAGGACGACGGCGGTGCGGTCCATGTCCAGGGGCCCCGCGTACAACGCCCAGATCAGCGGCAGCCCCAGGACCGCCCAGAATACCCCGTCCCGGAGCGCCAAATCCTCGTCGCGGGTCGTCCACAGGCCGACGACCAGCGCCTCCAGGGTAAACACCACGGCTCCGTAAGGGTGGCCCCACAGGACCATCGAATAGCCTGCCACCGCCGCCGCCGCCGGTACGCCCCACGCCAGGGGGAAAATCCGCACCGCGAGCATGGCGGCGACGCCGCCGAACAGGAAGTCGCCGCCGAACAATAAGGGCAGGCTGAAATGGTTGCCCGCCAGTCCCGCGCCCGTCAGGACAAGGAGAAAGAGCGCCGGCCTGAGCGCCGCCAACGATACCGCGGCCGGACGTCCGACCGCCGGGGCCATACCGCTTCCGGCGCCCGGGGGAAGGCTCATCGCGGCAGGGTGACGACGAATGTCGGCCCGGAGCCCGGTTGCGACTCCAGCCCGACCGCGCCGCCCAACATCTGGATCAGACGCCGGGCCAGGGTGTACCCGATGCCCAGCCGATCGGATGAGAGATGGGGGAGGGTCCTGACGGCGTCCGCGGAACGGGGGCCGGCGTCTTCATCCGCGGATGGCACCGGCGCCCCGTGCAGGGTGATCCGAAACCGGACCTCCCGATCGAGGGCTTCCGCGCGGAGCGAGAGCACCCCCCCCATGGGCGCAAGATTGGTCCCGGATTCCAGAATGCGGATCAGGGATTGCACGATGCGCCCATGGTCGCCGCAGATGTCCGGCAGGTCGTCCGGGAGGTGCGTCTCCAGGCTGACGCCGGCGGCGGCGGCCCGGGGACTGGCGACGGAAAGCACATCGGCGAGAATATCCTCCAGGGAGACCGCCGTTTTCGAAAAGGTGATCTCGCCGCACATGGCGGCCATGAGGTCCCTCAATGTGTCGGTGAACACATGCGCCTCCCGCGCCGCCTGGGCCAGGTGTTCAAGGTAAAGATCGGCCCCGTCGATGGCCGCGATCCGTTCATCTTCCTCGAGCAGCGCCGTCATGCCGGAGATGGTCTCCACCACCGGGCCCAGTTCATAGCGCACGCCCGGCAGGAAGATGGATTTCATGCACTCGACCACGGAGGGCGACGGGTGGCCGGTCAGGAGCTCCTGCCTGAGCGCCTCGATCTCGGCCACAAGCTGCTTCACCTCCGCGGTCCGGCCGTCCAACTCTTCGCTCAGCATCACCCGGTACTGGTGGTCGAGGCGGCGCAGGCAGATGGCCTTGTCCGCCTGCTGGACCGTACTCAACAGGTATTTGAGCGAAACCGGCTTGGTCAGAAAATCCACCGCCCCCATCTTCAGGGCCTCTACCGCCTGATCGATGCCGGCGTGCCCGGTGAGTATGATGACCTCCAGGTCCCGCTGATCGTTCCAGCTCTCCCTGAGCCACTTGGCCAGTTCCAGGCCGTCGATCCCGGGCATGCGGATATCGGTCAGGACGATGGCGATCTCCGGGTCCTGCTTGATTTTCTCCAGCGCCTCGTGGCCGTCGAACGCGGTCTCGCACTGGAACCCCTTCTTGCGGAGAAACAACGCAAGTTCCTCGACGATCTCGGGCTCGTCGTCGACGATGAGAAGGCGCCTCTCCTCCTGCAGCGCTTCGGCAAAGCGGTTGGCCCTTGGCGGGGCGCTCGGGTTACTGATTTGTCCGGCGACGCCTTTCATCATCCTATTCCTCCTAATTCTTGTTGCTTGTCGGCAGACATCCGGCGTTGGCGGCACCGGAGCGTCATCGACCTCATCGCCCGCGACCCGTCGCCAATGAACACGGGAAAAATCCGTGAGAGGCGGTGGCTGCCGGCCCGCCGTTAAACTTCCGATGTCCACAAAAAAATATCTTTCCCACGCACTCCGTGAAACACGCCGCCCGGATTTGCGTGTTACCTTGGCTCTCCCCCCTGTGTTCCCGATGATAAAATTCCGTTCCGATTCTTCGTTTCGTTTTATTGCATCATTACTTCGCCCTACATCCGGCCGCGCGACCGCAACGGACCGCCTGGCCTCCCGCCTTATTCCCGGCGGCGGGGGCCCGCGTTTGCCGCCCTCCGCCCGGCAACCGGGCCCGGCCCCGCCGCCTGCCACGAAAAGGTATATGAGCGAATAATAATACAATCACTAGATGAATCCTTGCGAGCCTGTCCCCAGGGAACTCCCGGGCCGCCCGTCCCGTGCTTCTGTCCGTGACGCTGGACACGCCGTTGAAGCCCGGACAGGTTTCTTCGGGGAATATCAAGGCGGTGAGTATCACCCGTCCCTGCCGTCCCCCGCCCGGCTCCCGACTGAGAGTTAAATGGGTCGGGCCGGAGGTCGCAATTGGGCTTTGGTATAGTGCACCCCTATACACTCGTATACCTTGCACTCCCGGCGAATTCCTTCCATTGTGAACGACAGACGGGAAGCGGTTTTCGCGGTCAGGCACCGAGAACAACGGACGCGCCGGCGTCGGGACAAACGGGAAACCAGTTTTCCCCATGGATGTCATGTTCAAGTAAATGTGAAATATGAAAACCCGTTAATCTAAATCGTTGGGGTCCAGGACAAATGCCGGAGGAAACGATGCGAATAGTATTCGCCGATGACCACAATCTCGTACGAGAAAGTGTCAGTACGTTATTGAAAAACATTTCCGGAGAGGTCGAGGTGATCGAGGCGTCGAACTTCGATGAAGCCGTCGACAAGGCCTCCCGGGAACCCCTTCCCGACCTCATCATCCTCGATCTGTTTATGCCTGGAATGAATCACCTCAACGGGCTCGATGCGATGGGGAGGCGCTTTCCCGGCATCCCCATCGTGATCCTCACCGGCGCCGTCGACCTGAACGACGCCTACACCGCCCTGGAGCGGGGCGCCGCCGGATACATCCCCAAGACCATTGGCTGCCGCGCCATGCTCAACGCCCTCAGGCTGGTGCTGTCGGGCGAGAAATTCCTGCCCTCCATGCTGGTCGCCGAGGCCGAGCGCGTGGAGGCGGCGGGGACTGAACCCGCCGACGGCGGCGTTCACAATCCGACGCCCCTGGACAAATTGACGCGCCGCGAGCGCGAGGTTCTGTCGCTGTTGACCGGAGGGCATCCCAACAAGGAGATCGCCCGGCGGCTGGGCCTGCGCGAGATCACCGTCAAGGTGCATCTGAAGGGCGTCTACCGGAAGCTCGGCGTGGCCAACCGCACCCAGGCCGTCCGCACCGTCTTCGAGCTGGGGCTGAGCGGCGCGGCGCGGCGCCATCTTTCATCCAGTGGCATGATCCAGGGCCTGGGAAAGGAACGCCCGGCGTTGTCGTTTCCGCCGGTGCGATAGGTCCGCCGGCCCCGTCCGCAGGCCGGTATCGCCTATTTCAGGCTCGCATAGTACTCCTTGAGGACGGCCACCACCTCGGGACGGCTGAACTCGGGCGGGATGTCCTCGCCGGCGGACAGCATCTCGCGCTGTCTGGTGCCCGAGATGAGCACCCGGCCCCCGGCCCCGTGCGGGCACGTCCTCCCCGTCGCCATGCCGAGGCATTTGGTGCAGTAGAAGGTGATGTCGATCTTCAGCGCCCTGGTCTCCAGGGCGCCGTCCCAGAGGGTGTCGAAGATGTGCTGGGCGTCGAACGGGCCGTACGTATCGCCGACCCCGGCATGGTCCCGCCCGACGATCAGGTGGGAACAGCCGAAGTTCTGGCGCAACAGGGCGTGGAGCAGGGCCTCGCGGGGACCGGCGTAGCGCATCTCGATGGGATAGCCGGCCTGCACGGCGGTTCCGGGCACGAAGTAATGGTCGATCATGACATCGATGGCCTTCACCCGCACCTCGGCGGGGATATCGCCGGGCTTGAGCTTGCCCAGCACCTGGTGGATGAAGACGCCGTCGGCGACCTCGATGGCGATCTTCGCCAGATGTTCGTGGCTGCGGTGCATGGGGTTGCGGGTCTGCAGCGCGACAACGCGCGACCATCCCTTCTCGGCGAACAGGGCGCGGGAGTCGGCCGGGCGCAGGAACAGGCGCGGGTACAGTTCCGGGTACACGCCCTCGCTGAGCGCCGTCACCGGACCGGCCAGGTTCACCGCGCCCTGCTCCATCACCGTCCGCACGCCGGGATGGTCGGTCGACGTCGTGCCGTAGACCTCGGCGCACTCGAAGCGCTTGTCGATGGCATAGATTTCCCGCACCGTCATGATGGCCATGATCTCGCCCGAATCCCCATCGACGAGGGCCACCTCGTCGTCGGCGGAGACGCCACAATCGGTGTCCGCCGAAAGGGTAATGGGGATGGGCCAGAACAGGCCGTCCGCCGTCTTCATGTCCTGGCAGACGCCGCGCCAGTCCGCATCCCCCATGAAGCCGGTCAACGGCGTATAGGCGCCCATGGCCATCATCACGAGGTCCGAGGTTTCCCGGCTGGTCATCGGCACTTTTTTCAGGCCGTCGGCCCGCTTCAGCGCCTCGGCGCGCTGCGCCGCGCCGATCAGCAACGGCTCCAGCTCACCGCCGCCATGCGGCCGGACCAATGCGGACAAGGGGTTCTCCATGAAACGATCTCCCTTTGATCGACGTGTGATGGACATGTGAACGGAAACCGGAGGCCCCGGCCGGGCCTGCCTACATGGACTTGTGGGCGCCGATCGAAGCCAGAAATCCTTTCTGGGAACCGGCGCGCAGCAGGGCCAGGGCGCAGCCCAGCGTCCGGTCCTTCTTCTCGCCCACCGCCGGACAATCGGTCTCTTTCAGGGTCAGGTGGGTGTCCGGCTTCCTCACGTCGACCGCCGGCAGGGCGCCGGGCAGATCGGATTCCCGCTGGCGCTTGGAATTCACGGCATCGGCACGGGTGAGCGTGATGTCGGGTTCGACGCCGCGCGCCTGGATGGCCTCCCCCGCCGGCGCGTAATAGAGGGCCGTGGTCAGGCGCAGGCCGCCCTCCATGGGCAGGCGGGTGATGGTCTGCACCGAGCCCTTGCCGAAGGAGCGCATGCCCATGACCGTGGCGCGGCCGTGGTCCTGGAGCGCGCTGGCGACGATCTCCGAGGCCGAGGCCGAGCCCCCGTTGATGAGCACGACCATGGGCACCCCGTTGGCCAGGTCCCCGATCTTGGCTTTATAGACGGTGTCCTTGACGGCGCGGCCGCGCACGGCGACGATCTGGCCGTCTTCCAGGAAAGCGTCGGCCAGGGAAAGCGATTGATTGAGCAGCCCGCCCGGGTTGTTGCGCAGGTCCAGAACCAGCCCCTTCATGCGCGGGCCCACGTCCTTGCGCAAGCTCTCCATGGCTTTCCCGACGCCATGCTCCACCTTCTCGCTGAAATTGACGACCCGGACATAGCCGATGGCGCCCTCGGCCCGCCAGCGCACGGAGCGGACCCTGACAATGGCCCGGGTGATGGTCAGATCAAAGGGCGCCAGTCCGCTCCGGCTCACGGTCAGGCGCACGTCCGTCCCCGGCGGGCCGCGCAATTTCTTGACCGCCCGCAAAATTTTCTTGGCCTTGATGGGGTCGCCGTCGACGTGGGTGATCAGGTCGCCGGACTTGAGCCCGGCGCGGAACGCCGGCGTATCCTCGATCGGGGACACCACCTTGACCATCCCGTTTTCCATGGTGACGACGATGCCGAGCCCCCCGAACTCGCCCTTGGTGGTGACCTGGATATCGCGCAGTTCGTCCGCGTTGAGGTACGCCGAATGGGGATCGAGCGCCGACATCATGGAATCCAGCGCCGTCTCCACCAGTTCTCCCGCCGGGACGGCGCCGGGCTCGGCGTTCAGATCGCGCACCCCTTTGATGGCGGCGTCGATGAGCCTGGCGTCCGCGACCTCGCGCACGTAGCTGAAGCGGACGCGTTTGAAGGCGTCGCGAAACTGCACGAACCGCCGGTGCTTGCCGGCGTCGGCCGCATAGGCGTCGTAGACCTCCCGGAAGCGCTCCAGCTCGCGGACCGCGTCCTGGGGAAGGGTGATATCCTGGCCGCTGAGGGCGTTGAAAACCTGGCCGAGCGGCGATTGCTCGGTGCCGCACCCGATCAGCGACGGCGACACCGCCGCGCCCGCGGCAAGGGTAAAGGTCAGAATCAGCGCCGGGCGGAAACGTCTCCACCTATACATATACCATCGCCTTTGCCGTGGGACCGTCTCACCAAGGAAGGCCCATTGTACCCTATTTGCCGCACCGGCCGAAGCCCTTTCCCGCCGGCCCGGGCCCGAAAAGGTGCCCAGCGCCGGCCAAAATATCAAGCAGGAGTTGGCTTTTCGGCGCGTCCGGCGGCGCCAACGCCCGCCCGGCGGGCGGCGCCGGCGAGGGCCTCAGCCGGGAGGCCGGCGCACCTTTTGACGCCCCGCCCCCGGGCGCAGCTCGTACGCGGTCCACAGGGCGACCGTGAACAGAACCAGGGCGCCCCCCTGGTGGGCCGCGGCAAGGGGCACCGGGACGACCAGCAGCAGGGTCGAAATGCCGAGCCCCACCTGGCCGGCCGCCGTCACCGCCAGGACGGCGACGGCAAGGCGCCCGCGCGGCGCCAGTCCGGCGTTGCGCGCGCGCAGCCAGAAGACCCCGACGGCGGCGAGCACCAACAGGGCAAACAGCCGGTGGGTGAACTGCACCGTGGCGATGTCCTCGAAAAAGTTGACGAGGAACGGATCCATGGTGAACAGGGCCGCGGGCACCAGCTCGCCGTCCATCAGGGGAAAGGTGTTATAGGCGAACCCGGCGTCGAGCCCGGCGACCAGCCCGCCCGACAGCACGGTGACCATGACCGACCCCCGCCACCAGGTAGGCGAACCGCCC
>JBHHXI010000078.1:0-14185 GCA_046756945.1 Rhodospirillales bacterium | reverse complement strand
CGTCCTCTTCGATGCCCATGACGGAGACGGCATGGGCGTCCGGCGCCGGGGCGGTATCCGACGCAAGGGCCGGGGCCGGGTCGTGGCTGGCGGGAACCGGGGCGGGGGCGGGCCCGGCAACAGGCGCCGGGTCCGCGGCAGGGGCAGGGTCCGCGACGGGGTCGGGTCCGGAGAACGACACGGCCGCCAATTGGGTCAGCGGCGGCTCCTCCCGGTCGAACCTACCGGTCTCGGCCGCCGCGGCGACGTCCGCCGCCGTCATCGCCACAGCCTCTCCGTCTTCCCCGTCCTCTTCGATGCCCATGACGGAGACGGCATGGGCGTCCGGCGCCGGGGCGGTGTCCGGGACAAGGTCCGGAAGGTGAGCGGGCTCGCCGTCAGAGACGGGGTCCGCGACGGGGTCGGGGGACGGTACGGCCGCCAATTGGCTCAGCGGCGGCTCCTCCTGTTCGAACCCATCGGCCTCGGCCGCCGCGTCGTCGTCATCCGCCGCCACCGCGTCGTCCCTGGGTGGCGGCGGCCCGGCGGCTGTCCCATCGTATGCGTCGGCGCGGGCCTGGAGGGTCGGAGACGGAGACTCGGTATCGGCGACTTGCGTGGCCTCCGGAGCCGGCCCCATTGTCCTGGCGGCGTTCGAGACCAGGGTGGGGTCCGCGGCCGGAGTCGGGGCCGGGGCGAGGTCTGAAACCGGGGCAGGGCCCAATGCCGGGAGCGGGACCGGCTCCGGGGCCGACGCAAGGGTCGAGACCGAGTACGGGGTGGCGGGAACCGAGGCGGAAGCGGGCTCGGCAACAGGGGTGGACGGCGCGGCGGGGGCGACAAATGCGGGCTCGCGGGACGGCGCGGCCGCCGTTTGCCGCGGCCGGGCCGGCTCCCGATCGGGCGAATCGGCCTCGCCGGCCGGGTCGATATCCCCCGCCGCCGTCGTATTCCCCATGGCGGCGGACGCGGAGGCGCCGGGGGCCGCGGGGGCGTCTCCCGCATAATGTGGCCGGGGGGACACCCCCCCTGTCCCCCCGAGGGCCGTGGAGGCCAGGGCGTGGCCCTGCCGCGGCCATTTCAGGGCGGGAACGGCGACCGCCGGCGTGGGCGCCGTGGCCGGGGCGGCGCCGGGCGACGGGGCGCTTACCCGTGACGCTCGAGCCGGCTTTGCGGCCGGCTCCGCGGCCTGGCGGGATGGCGTCGGGGCGCCGTGCGCCTGGTGCGACGGGAGCGGGGAGTCGAGGGCGGCAACGGCCACGGGCGCCGGTGGCGGGGACGGCTCCGCCGCCGGCGCGGGCAGGGCCGCCACCGGCTGAGGCTGTTCCCGGGGCGCCTCGGCGATGTCGAGGGGTTCCGGTTCCTCGGCCAGGGCGACCGCCATTCGGTTGCCACGCGCCATTTTTCCGGAATACCCCAACACGGCGGCGGTCCGCGCCCTACCGTCGAGGGTGCGCAACGAGGCGATGTAGTTGAGGTTGTTCTGCACCGCCGCTTCGTCGAGATCCAGGCGGGTGATCGCCGCGGCCCGGTCCATGCGGCCGGCAAAGCCGTAGGCCAATGCCAGGATCTGGCGGTGGGATGCACGTCCCTCGGGGCCTTCGGCGAATTCCCCCAAACTCGCGATCGCGTCGGCGTAATTGCCGCTGAGCACCAGCGAGAGCCCGAGATTGTTACGCAGCGAGGCGTTGTCGGGGGCGACCTTCAATCCTTCGCGGTAGCGGGCCTGGGCCGTCAGGTGTGCACCTAAAAGATCAAGAGCAACTCCCATGCCATTGAAAAGCCTTGGATCATCGGGAGTCAGTCTTAGCGCCGCCCGGTACTGCTTCAACGCCGCTTTCGGCCGGCCCAGGGCGACCAGGTTGTTCCCATGGCCGCGCAGGATATCCGGGTTCCTGGGCGCCCGCGCGCCGGCGAGCCGGAAGGCTTGTTCCGCTTCGACGTTGGCGCCGAGGCGACGCAGGCTTTCCCCGAGTCCGAGCAGACCGGCCGGATCATCGGGATTTTGCCGGTGCGCCATCCGGTAGATGGTGACCGCGCTCCTGTAGTCGCCGGCATCGGCCAGTTTGTCCGCCATGTACAGGGCAAGGCCGGCGGGATAGCGGCCGCCAGCGGCGTCGCCGGACGATCCGTCCCCGGACGCAAGGCCGGTTGCGGTGGTATAGGGTCCGGCTACGTCGGCGTTGCCGCCACATCCGGCAAGCGCGAGAGCGATCCCGAGGCCGCCGAGACCGAGCAGGGAGTTCTTGAAGGAGGCAGGCATCTCAACACGTTCCTCCGCGTCCGATCGCTCAAATCCCGAAAACCGCCCCGGGCATGCTTGGGTTTTCAAATCCCAAGGGCGGAACCGAGCATTTCACAACCGCCCTTCCGGGCAATACTTTTGACGCCTACCTTAAGCAGCATTTTTTTATCTGTTACATGTAAAATACATGGTTTGCAATATTTTTTATTTGTATGTTATTTATATAAAATTTGAGTATATTTTACGGGGAGGCGGCCGGGGCCTGGCCGCCCGCCTGACGCCCGCGGCGCACGGCGGGTTCGGCGGTGGCGGCGAGGCCGGGAAATGCGGTCACGGGAGCGCGGGCCTGCGCCGGCACGCCGCGCCGCCTCCGGCGCCGCCACGTGCGTACAAAGGCGTGCGGACGAAGGACCGAATCATCGGGCGTCGATTCGCACCCCGTCACCCGGGGCGGGGCGTGTTGCCGGGGGGCGCCGCCGGAGGGGGGGGCGGCGAAAACCGGGTGGCGCTACGAAATCGTGCTTCGCCGGGCGATCCTATCGAGGATCCCCGGGGCCGCGCCAAATCCGTGGCTCAGCGGCGCCTGAAGCGGCGGACAGGGGTTTGGAGGGGTGCGAGTCGGTGTCCGAAATGTGGACAGAACTGTGGGTAACATGTGCACAGATACACTAAATGCTGTATTTTTTTTTGCGATGGCCACAAAATCTTGTTGCAATTCATTTGAAAATGGGTAAAAAAAGAGCCGGGCGTTGTGCCCGGCAGATTGGGTCTTCGGACCCTCGTGAAACCTCCCAGTTAAACTTAACCGGGCCTTCGGGCCCGGTTTTTTATGATAGCCGGCCATGTACGCCGCCTCAAGCATTTCCTTGGACCACCGTGGCGGCGGAACGGAGGCGCCGACGGCGTGCCGCGAATCGGGGCCGAACGGGGGCAGCCGCCGCTTTTGCCGGGGGATTTACCATTCCAAAAGCCGGGCGGCGGGGGTGCCCGCATGGCCGAGTCCGTCGACGCCGGTCATGCCTGGCGGGTGGTGACATGGCCGCAGCGCCGGCATTCCATCTTCTCGACGTTGCCGGCGCCGCCGAATCCGAAGATTCCGCTGACGACGTGATAGTCGTGAAACCCCAGCAGACACAACAGCTGACCAAGGATCTTGTGAGGACTATCGCTGCTCACGGCTTCCCCGCACTTCGCAAATGCCACGCGACGCCCGTGATCCCGGCCGGCGTCGATCGATCGCCGGCCCGCGGGCGCATGCCCAATGGTGCGTAAAAAGAAAGGACAGCCCCGTTAACGGCCGCAAAGGTAGCACGAGTGCCCGTTGCAGACCATCCATGGACGGTTCTCTGCGTTTGAACCATTGCGTCCGCGCTCCCAGCACCGATATTCAATACTGAAGGACACGGCCGGGTCCGCCTTCCGGCCTACGCGGATGACCGACGATGACACTCGGCGAAACCCTGCTTCACGCCCTGAAGGATCACGGTGCCCGGGAGGTGTTCGGCATTCCCGGCGATTTCGCCCTGCCCTTTTTCAAGGTCATGGAGGAATCAGAAATCCTGCCCCTCTACACGGTCAGCCACGAGCCCGCCGTCGGGTTCGCGGCGGACGCCGCGGCGCGCTTCAACAGCGCCCTCGGGGTCGCCGCCATCACCTACGGCGCCGGCGCCTTCAATATGGTCAACGCGGTGACCGGGGCCTATGCCGAGAAAAGCCCGCTGGTGGTGATTTCCGCCGCCCCCGGCGCCGCCGAGGCGCGCCGCGGTCTGCTCCTCCATCACCAGGGCAAGACGCTGGACTCCCAGTTCCGCGTCTATACCGAGGTCACCTGCGACCAAGCGGTGCTCGACGATCCGGTCCGGGCGCCCGCCGATATCGCCCGGGTATTGCGCAGTTGCCGCGAGTGGTCGCGGCCCGTCTACATCGAGCTGCCCCGGGACATGGTGACCGCCGAGTGCGGTCCCGTCACCACCGCGTCCCCGTCGCCGGTGGACGACGAGGCGGTGGCCGCCTGCGCCGAGGAGATCCTCGACCGCCTCGACCGGGCGCGGACGCCGATGGTGATGGCCGGCGTCGAGCTGCGCCGGTACCGCCTGGAAGACAAGGTGGCGCAGCTTGCGCGCCGCCTCGGCCTGCCGGTGGCGACCAGCTTCATGGGGCGCGGCCTTCTCACCGCCCCCGAGGCGCCGTTGATCGGCACCTACATGGGCGTGGCCGGAGACCCCGAGGTGGCGGAGATGGTGGAGAGCTCCGACGCCCTGCTGCTGCTCGGCGTCATCCTGTCGGACACCAACTTCGGCGTCTCGGCGCGTCACATCAACATGCGCCGCGTCATCGCCGCCGCCGACCGGGAGGTGCGCCTGGGCTTTCATATCTATCCCAATGTGCCCCTGGCCGGCCTGATCGACGCCCTGCTGGCCCGCGTCGAAGAGCGCCGCGAGACCGTGGCCCGGCCGCGCACCCCGGCGCCGCGCGGCCTTCGGGCCGACGAGGCGCCGATCCAGCCCATCGACGTGGCGACCGCCGTCAACGACATGTTCGACGCCCACGGCACCATGCCCATCGCGTCGGATGTGGGCGATTGCCTGTTCACGGCCATGGACATCGTCCAGACCCCGATGGTGGCGCCCGGCTATTACGCGACCATGGGCTTCGGCATCCCGGCCGGAATCGGCATCCAGGCCACCACCGGAGAACGGCCGCTGATCCTGGTCGGCGACGGCGCCTTCCAGATGACCGGCTGGGAGCTGGGCAACTGCCGGCGCTACGCCTGGGACCCGGTGGTGATCGTGTTCAACAACGCGAGCTGGGAGATGCTGCGCACCTTCCAGCCGGAAACCCGCTACAACGACCTGGACGAATGGAACTTCGCGGCCATCGCCGAGGCCCTGGGCGGGCATGGCCGGCGGGTCCTCACCCGCCGGGAACTGAGGGATGCGCTGGCGGCGGCGGTCACCGGGCGCGGCCAGTTCCAGCTCATCGAGGTGATGCTGGCCCGCGGCGCCATTTCGCCCGTGTTGGAGCGTTACGTCTCGGCCATTCGGCGGCTCACCGAGCCGGCCGGGAAACCCGGGGCGGACGCGTGATGCAGGGCACTGGGATTATTGACCTTGATCGCGCTTTTGAATGAGTTTGCGCACGAACCTGACCACTTCGTCGCCGTCCTCGCCCACCATGAGCATGGAGAAGACCCCAACCTGAAGCAGGGCCGCCGCGTAGACGCCGGGGCGGACGCCTTCGTCGCGGAAGGCTTTCAGGGTTCCGGCCAGGATTTCGTCGGCCCGCGTGAATTCTTCGTCGATTTGATCGCCCATCGAGCACCCCCGCGCCGCCCTTTTCAATGTGAATGGCGAGAATAGCCCCAATGGTGCTAGTGTAGAAGCCTACCGGGACATGCTGCTCACGCCCCCGGCCGGGGCGGTTTCCCCGGCGGCCGGACCATGCGCCGGAAGGCCACTAGGGCAGGGCGCCGCGGCCACGTCGAACTTTTCAAACAAATTCTTAACCGGTATTCATTGCGGGTGAGCCTGCCCGAACACGCGGGGATCGATGGCCGAAGCGCGGACCAAGAGGATCGTCATGGTGATCGCGGACAAGTCGCCGCTTGTTCAGACAGGCCTCGGCCGGCTTTTCGGCGAGGACGACCGCTTCACCCTGCTGGCGACGGCCACCGACGGGGAGCGTTTCATGGAGGCCGTGGACCGGCTGTCCTTCGACATCGGTGTGATCGGCTGGAACATGCCGTACATGGATGGGCGGGCCGTGCTGCAGGCCCTGCGCGAGCGCGCGGACCCGCCGCGCATCGTGGTCTACACGGGAAACGCGGCACCCGAGGTGCCGCGCCAGGTGATGCAGCTGGGCGGCGCCGGCTTCTGCTCCAAGGGCGACCCGCCGGAGCGCCTGGTGGAGAGCGTCCTCGCGGTGTCGATGGGGCGCATGGTGTTTCCCTTCATGGACATGGGGATAGCGGAGGCCGACCCGTTCGACGGCCTGACGCGGCGCGAACGGGAACTGCTCACGGCGCTCGCCCGCGGCCGCACCAACACCCAGATCGCCGACGATCTGGACATTTCCCTCAATACCGTCAAGTTCCACCTGAAAAACCTGTACGGCAAGCTCAACGTGCGAAACCGGACCCAGGCCGTGGCCTGCCATCTGAAAGCCGATGGCGGCGTCTGACGCCATGGCGGACAGGGGTGGACCAACACTTTCGGGTGGGTTTTTGCCTGCCCACAAGAGTCTCCCGCCCGCCCCGTGGAGGTGTTCACGGTGGGTCTCCTTCCGGCGATCATTCCGGTCGGTGAAAACCGACGGGGAGGTGGCGAATGGGTGCCGGGATCAAAGAGCAGACGTCCTGGCCGCTGTTGATCTACGGCTTGCGCACCGCAACCGAGGCCGCCGCCCTTGCCGCCTACGACTGGATCGGTCGTGGCGAGAAACACCGGGGTGACGTGGCGGCGGCGGAGGCCATGAGGGTGCAGCTTTCCAAACTTCCCATCGACGGCGTCGTCGTCGTCGGCGAGGGCGACAAAGGGACCTCACCGGGGTTTTACAAGGGCGAGCAACTGGGCGACCCGGGCCACCGGACGAAGTTCGACATCGCCATCGATCCGCTCGAGGGAACAAGCTATGTCGCCAAGGGCATGACCAATGCCATGGCGGTGATCGCCATGGCGCCACGCGGTTCCATGTTCGATCCCGGCCCGGCATTCTACATGGAGAAATTCGTCGCGCCGCCGGCCGCCCGGGGCAGGATCGATCCCACCGCGCCGGTCGCCGAAAAGCTCGATACCTTGAGCCGGGTGCTCGACAAGCCGGTTGGCGAGATCACCGTTTTCGTCCTGGAGAAGCCGCGCCACCGGCGACTGGTGGAAAGCATCCACGGCGCCGGCGCGCGGGTGGCACTCTATCCCGCCGGCGACGTGGCCGGGGCGCTGATGGCGGCGATCCCGGATTCCGGCATCGACGCCCTTATGGGCACGGGCGGTACGCTGGAGGGAATCATATCGGCTTCCGCCATTCGCGCCCTCGGCGGCGAGTTCCAGGGCCGCCTCGATCCGCAACTGGCGACGGAAAAGGCCGAGGTCAGGAAGACCGGGATGGACACCGGCACCTGGCGTCCGGTGGAGGACCTTGTGCGGTCGGACGAGGTGTACTTCTGTGCGACGGGAATCACCACCGGCCTTCTGTTCGAAGGGGTGGAGCGGACCAAACATCACGAACGCATCCAGAGCCTTTTTATCGCCGGCACGGCGGGCGAGCGTCAGGTCCTCACCACCTTCCATCGCCGTGGCGATTCGGCCTGACATTTAAGTGGGGGGGGAAAAAAGATCATGCCGTTCAAGCGTATCAACCGTCCCATCATTCTTGGCATCGTCGGCGATTCGGCGGCGGGCAAGACGACGCTGACCGCCGGCCTTTCCCAGGTCCTCGGCCCCGACAAGGTGGCGACCATGTGCACCGACGACTACCACAGGTTTTCACGGCGGGAGCGGGCAGAGAACGGTATCTCGGCGCTTGATCCGGAGGGCAACTACATTGACATTCTCGAACAGCACGTCCATGCCCTGCGCCGGGGCGAGGCGATCCTCAAACCCGTCTACAATCACGACGGCGGCACCCTGGATGCACCGGAGTACGTGGAGCCGAAGGAATACATTATCCTCGAAGGCCTGCTCGGTTATTCCACCCGGGCCCTGCGCGACTGCTACGACGTCAAGGTCTTCCTGGAGCCCCAGGAAGATCTGCGCGTCAAATGGAAGATCCAGCGCGACACCGGCAAGCGGGGCTACACGGTCGAGCAGGTCAAGGAATCCCTGGAACATCGCATGGATAAAAGTATCAACTTCATCCAGCCGCAACGCACCTTCGCCGATATGGTCGTCAACTTCTATCCGCCCCAAGGCAATGTGGAGGAAACCGGCGCCGGCCTCAACGTGCGGCATATTCTGCGCCCGACCCTGCCCCACCCGGACCTTACGCCGATCCTCGATGCCGGCGTCAGGAACGGCTTCCGGCTGGAACTGGCCCGCGACGTCGACGGAAAGCCGGTGGACGTTCTCGACATTTCCGGCGACATTAACGACAAGCGGGCGAAGGCCATGGAGGATCTCCTGTGGGACCTGATTCCCGAGGCCGGACACCTGCGCGAGAACGTCGGCAAGTTTACCGACGACAAGAACAAACGCACCCTGAGCCACCCGTTGGAGCTCTCGCAGCTCTTGATCACTTATCAAATGGTGAAAGCGGCGATTGGCCATTACGCTATCTGAGGAGAACGCATATATGACGGCTGCACAACCGGAGACGGCCATGCGAACAGAAACCGGGGCAATGGCCACCCACCAGGACATGGCCAACGCCATCCGCTTTCTCGCCGCGGATGGGGTCGAAAAGGCCAGCTCGGGCCATCCCGGCATGCCCATGGGCATGGCCGACGTGGCCACGGTGCTGTTCACCCGGTACCTGAAGTTCGACCCGTCCGCCCCCCGGTGGGAGGACCGCGACCGCTTCGTGCTGTCGGCCGGCCACGGCTCGATGCTGCTGTATGCGCTGCTCTATCTCACGGGGTACGAGGGCATGACCCTGGAGGAGCTGAAAAACTTCCGCCAACTCGGATCGAAGACGGCGGGACACCCGGAATACGGCCACGCGCCGGGCATCGAGACCACCACCGGGCCGCTCGGGCAGGGGATCGGCAACGCGGTGGGCATGGCGTTGGCCGAGCGTCTGCTGAACGCCCGCTTCGGCGACGGCGCCGTCGATCACTACACTTACGTGCTGTGCGGTGACGGCTGCCTGATGGAAGGCATCAGCCACGAGGCCATCTCGCTCGCCGGCCACTACGGGTTGTCGAAGCTGATCATGCTGTGGGACGACAACCGCATCTCCATCGACGGCTCCACGGACCTTTCGGTCTCCGACGACCAGCTTGCCCGTTTCCGGGCCTGCGGCTGGGATGTCCAGGCGGTGGACGGTCACGATGGGGAAGCCGTGGCGGCGGCCATAGAGACGGCCCGCGCCTCGGCCGGGCCGTCCCTCATCGGCTGCCGGACCACCATCGGGTACGGGGCGCCGAGCAAGGCCGGCACCGCTGCCACCCACGGCGCGCCCCTGGGCGCGGAAGAGATCGCCGGCGCCCGCGAAAAGCTGGGCTGGCCCCATGCGCCCTTCGTCGTGCCGGAGACGGTGCTGTCGGCGTGGCGCGACGTGGGGGACCGGGGCGCCGCCGTCCGCGCCGCCTGGGAGGCCCGCGTCGAGGCGATGGAGCCGGCCCCGCGGGCCGAGTTCCGGCGCATGATGGCGGGCACCCTGCCCGCCGGATGGCAGGCCGCCCTGGATGGGCACAAGCGCCGGCTCGCCGACGAGCAGCCCAAATGGGCGACGCGGAAAGCGTCGGGCGAGGCGCTGGAGGTGCTCACCGACGCCATCCCCGAGATGATCGGCGGGTCAGCCGACCTCACCGGCTCCAACAACACCCGGACCAAATGCACCGCGCCGGTCACGGGCACGGATTTTTCCGGCCGCTATATGCATTACGGCGTGCGCGAACACGCCATGGCGGCGGCGATGAACGGCATGGCCCTGCACGGCGGGCTCATCCCCTACGCCGGCACCTTCCTCATCTTCGCCGACTACATGCGGCCTTCCATCCGCCTGTGCGCCATGATGAAGCAGCGGGTGATCTTCGTCCTCACCCACGATTCCATCGGCCTCGGCGAAGACGGCCCGACCCACCAGCCGGTGGAGACGCTGGCCGCCCTGCGCGCCATCCCCAACCTGAACGTGCTGCGTCCGGCCGACGCGGTGGAAACCGCCGAGTGCTGGGCCGTCGCCCTTGGCCAGGACGCCACGCCTTCGGCCATGGTGCTCACCCGCCAGGCGCTGGCGCCGCTGCGCACCAGGCATACGGACGAGAACCTGAGCGCCCGCGGCGCCTATGTGCTGGCCGAGGCGGAAGGCGGGGAACGCAAGGTCACCCTTCTTGCCACCGGCTCGGAGGTTGCCGTCGCCCTCGATGCGCGCCAGATCCTGCAGGGGGACGACGGTATCCCGACGGCCGTGGTATCCATGCCGTGCTGGGAGCTGTTCGACGCCCAGGACACGACATACCGCGAGCGCGTTCTTGGTCCTCCGGGCTCCGTCAGGGTCGGGGTCGAGGCCGCGGTTTCCCTGGGTTGGGGGCGCTACCTGGGCACGGACGGCGCCTTCGTCGGCATGACCGGGTTCGGCGCGTCGGCGCCCGGCGGCGCGTTGTTCGAACACTTCGGCATCACCGCGGAGAATGTTGTAACGGCGGCCCGTGCGCGGCTGTAATGCGGACGCGACCGGCGCCAACGGAAGAGGAGAACCAGCAATGACCACAGAGCAGCTTGGATCGACGGCTCAAGCAATGGTCGCCGACGGCAAGGGTATCCTGGCTGCCGACGAGAGCACGCCCACCATCACCAAGCGTTTCGACAAAATCGGCGTCGAGTCGACCGAGAACAACCGCCGCGCCTACCGCGAAACCCTGTTCACCACCCCCGGGCTGGGAGAGTTCATCAGCGGCGCCATCCTGTTCGACGAAACCATCCGCCAGGAGGCATCCGACGGCACGCCGCTGCGCGACGCGCTCACGCGCCAGGGGATCATGCCCGGGATCAAGGTCGACGCCGGCGCCAAGCCCCTGGCCGGCGCCCCCGAGGAGACGGTGACCGAGGGCCTGGACGGGCTGCGCGCCCGCGTCGCCGAATACGCCGAGCTCGGCGCCCGCTTCGCCAAGTGGCGCGCCGTGATCAGGATCGGCGCCGGCATCCCGAGCGCCTACTGCATCGGGGCCAACGCCCACGCGCTGGCCCGCTATGCCCGGCTGTGCCAGGAAGGCGGCCTGGTGCCGATCGTCGAGCCCGAGGTGCTGATGGACGGCGCCCACGACATCGACCGCTGCGAAGAGGTCACGGCGGCCACCCTGCATGCGGTGTTCGATGCCCTGTTCGACCACGGCGTGATGCTGGAGGGCATGCTGCTCAAGCCCAACATGGTGATCTCCGGCACCGACTGCCCCGGGCAGGCGGGCGTCGGCGAGGTGGCCGAGCGCACGGTCCGCTGCCTGCGCCGCACCGTGCCGGCGGCGGTACCGGGGATCGTGTTCCTCTCGGGCGGGCAAAGCGACACCACGGCGACGGAACACCTGAACGCCATGAACGCCGGATCCCATCCGTGGAAGCTCAGCTTTTCCTACGGCCGGGCGCTTCAGGATATGGCCTTGAAACGCTGGAACGGCGCCGCCGACAACACCGAATCCGCCCAGCAGGCTCTCTTTTACCGCGCCAAGTTCAACAGCGCGGCGTGCAAGGGTGCCTATACCGGCGAGATGGAGAAAGAGCTCCGCGCCGCCTGACGCGACGACGAAGGCCGGCCGGCACCACCGATCCCGGCGCGACGGATGACGCGCCACCCAGGCGGCCAGCGAAGAGGAGAAACCATTGGACAAGACCTATAGCGCCGGCGTGAAGGCCTACCGGGAAACCTACTGGCAACCCGACTACACGCCCAGCGACACCGATTTGCTCGCCTGCTTCAAGTTCGTACCCCAGGAGGGCGTGGACCCGAAAGAGGCGGCCGCCGCGGTGGCGGCGGAATCGTCCACCGGCACGTGGACGACGGTGTGGACCGATCTGTTGACCGACCTCGACCATTACAAGGGGAGGGCGTATGGGGTCGAGCCGGTCCCCGGCGACGCCGCCGCGTACTATGCCTTCGTTGCCTATCCCATCGACCTGTTCGAAGAGGGGTCCGTGGTCAACGTGCTCACCTCGCTGGTGGGCAACGTCTTCGGCTTCAAGGCCATCCGCAGCCTGCGCCTGGAGGACATCCGTTTTTCCCTGGCCTACGTGATGACCTGCGGCGGGCCGCCCCACGGCATCCAGGTCGAGCGCGACATCATGAACAAGTACGGCCGTCCCCTGCTCGGCTGCACGATCAAGCCCAAGCTGGGCCTGTCGGCCAAGAACTACGGCCGGGCAACCTATGAGTGCCTGCGCGGCGGCCTCGATTTCACCAAGGACGATGAAAACGTGAACTCCCAGCCCTTCATGCGCTGGAAGCAGCGCTTCGACTTCGTCGCCGAGGCCGTGCACAAGGCGGAGCGGGAAACCGGCGAGCGCAAGGGCCACTACCTCAATGTCACCGCCGCCACCATGGACGAAACCCTGAAAAGGGCGGAGCACGCCAAGTCCCTGGACATGCCGATCATCATGCACGATTACCTGACCGCCGGGTTCACCGCCAACACGACGCTCGCCAACTGGTGCCGGGACAACGGGGTTCTCCTGCACATCCATCGCGCCATGCACGCGGTCATCGACCGCAACCCCGACCACGGAATCAATTTCCGGGTGCTCGCCAAATGCCTGCGGCTTTCCGGCGGCGACCACCTGCATTCGGGCACGGTGGTCGGCAAGCTGGAGGGCAGCCGCGAGGCGACCCTCGGGTGGATCGACTTCATGCGCGACAGGGAGATCAAGGAAGACCGCTCGCGCGGCGTCTTCTTCGACCAGGACTTCGGCGCCATGCCGGGGCTGTTTCCGGTGGCCTCGGGCGGCATTCACGTCTGGCACATGCCGGCGCTGGTCGGCATCTTCGGCGACGACGCCGTGTTCCAGTTCGGCGGCGGCACGTTGGGCCATCCCCAGGGCAATGCCGCCGGCGCCACCGCGAACCGGGTGGCGCTGGAGGCCTGCGTCGAGGCCCGCAACCAGGGCCGGGACGTGGAAAAGGAGGGCGGCGATGTCTTGCGCGCCGCCGCCAGGCACAGCCCCGAGCTCAAGGCGGCCCTGGAAACCTGGAAAGAGATCAGGTTCGAATTCGACACCGTGGACGCGCTCGACCATGCCCGGGCGACGGCGACGGCATGATCGCTCCGGACCGGCCCGCCGGAAGGCGGAACGCACGACCGCAACGAAAGGATGGAACCGCATGAGCAAGGTCCAGGACTACGGGTCGCCGATGGACGACCCTTCCGGGCGCAAGCTGGAGACGTTTTCGTACCTGCCGACGATGGACGCCGGGCGCATCCGCAAGCAGGTGGAATACATCGTTTCCCAGGGCTGGAACCCGGCCATCGAGCATGTGGAACCGGCCCGCACCATGGACGACTACTGGTATATGTGGAAGCTGCCCATGTTCGGCGAAAAAGGCGTCGACGCCATCCTCGGGGAAGCCCGGGCCTGCCACAAGGCCAACCCGCACCACCACGTCCGCCTGATCGCCTATGACAACCACCGTCAGACCCTGGGCGCCTGCATGGTCATCTATCGCGGTAAGGGGTCGTGAGCACCCCGGTCAAGATCGCGCCGTCCATCCTGTCGGCCGACTTCGCGCGGCTGGGCGAAGAGGTGCGGGCCATCGACGAGGCCGGCTGCGACTACGTGCACGTCGACGTGATGGACGGCCACTTCGTGCCCAACATCACCATCGGCCCGGACGTGGTGAAGGCGCTGCGGCCGCACACGGTCAAACCCCTCGACGTGCATCTGATGATCGCGCCCGCCGATCCTTACCTGAGCGCGTTCGCCGACGCCGGCAGCGACATCATCACGGTACACTACGAGGCCGGCCCGCACCTGGACCGCAGCCTGCAGGTGATCCGCTCGCTGGGCAGGAAGGCCGGGGTATCGTTGACCCCGTCGACGCCGGAATCGGTCATCGAGCACGTGCTCGACAAGGTGGACCTGGTGCTGGTGATGACGGTCAATCCCGGATTCGGCGGCCAGGAATTCATCCGCTCCCAGGTCGACAAGGTGCGGCGCATCCGCGCCATGATCGGCGAGCGCCCGATCGAGCTCGAGGTGGACGGCGGCATCAACGCCGACACCGCCAGGGAGGTCGTCGCGGCCGGGGCCAATGTCCTGGTCGCCGGCAGCGCCGTCTTCGCCGGCGGCGATTACCGGGCCGCCATCGCCGGCTTGCGCGCCGCGG
>JBHHXI010000077.1:0-14453 GCA_046756945.1 Rhodospirillales bacterium | reverse complement strand
GCGGCCAGGACATCGCCCGCCCCCTTGACCGTGATCGGCAGCCGCGGCGTGATCACCTGCCACGCCTCGGTCCGCGATACCGCAAGGGCGCCGATGGTGTCGGCCGGCGCCCCGGCGCCCTGCACCGACGTGACCACCACGACCGGGGGGCCGGCGGCGATCAGCAGACGGGCGGCGGCCGCGGCGTCTTCCACGGTCTCCACCGGGCGTTCGGCAAGGAAGGCCAGCTCGAAGACGTTGGGCACGACGATGTCGGCCCGTGGCACGGCTTCGTTTTTCAGGAACGCCGCCAGTTCCCCGGGCACGTAAAGCCCTTCCGTGCCGTCGCCCATCACCGGATCGCAGCAGAACAGGGCGCCGGCGTTGGCGGCCTTGATCCGGGCCACCGCGTCGAGCGCCACCCGGCCGGTTTCCGCGCATCCGAGATAACCGCTCAGGACCGCCCGGCAGCGCGCGAATACGCCGCGCCCGGCGATGCCGTCGATGACCTCGGCGACCCCGGCCGCGTTCGGGCCGCGTCCGCGCCAGGCGCCGTAGCCCGGGTGATTGCTGAGGGTGACGGTGTTCACCGGCCACACCTCGAAGCCCAGGCGCTGCAGGGGAAACACGGCGGCGGCGTTGCCCACGTGCCCATAGGCCACCGCCGATTGGATGGAGAGGATGGTCATGGCCGGATACGCCTGTCTGCCACCTTGCCGGCGCCCCAACCTTGCCACGGACCGGCTTCGGATTGTAGTTTCTCGCCGCTGGGGGATCGAGACTAACGGGGGAGAACCACCATGTCGAAAACCGCGCGGCCGCGCCGCAGCGTCCTGTACATGCCGGGATCCAACGCCCGGGCGCTGGAGAAGGGCCGGACCCTAGCCGCCGACGGCCTGATCCTCGACCTGGAGGACGCCGTCGCCCCCGACGCCAAGGAAATGGCGCGCCAGCAGATCGGCGCCGCGCTCGAAGCCGGCGGCTACGGCGCACGCGAACTGATCGTCCGGGTCAACGGCCTGGAATCGCCGTGGGGCTATGACGACATCGTCGCCGCGGCGGGTTTCGGGGCCGACGCCGTCCTCCTGCCCAAGGTGGAGAGCGCCGGCGCGGTCCATCAGGCGGAAACCATCATGAAGGCGTCCGGGGCGCCCGAAACGCTCTCCGTCTGGTGCATGATGGAAACGCCCCTGGGCATGCTGCACGCCGAGGAAATCGCCGAAGCCAGCCCGCGCGTGGGCGCCCTGGTCATGGGCACCTCGGATCTGGCCAAGGAACTGTACGCCGCCCACACCCGCGATCGCCTGCCCATGATCACCTCGCTCGGCCTGTGCCTGCTGGCGGCCCGCGCCGCCGGCATCGCCATCCTCGACGGGGTGCACCTGGACCTCGGCGACGACGAGGGTTTCGCCTATTCCTGCCGGCAGGGCAAGGAGCTGGGATTCGACGGCAAGACCCTGATCCATCCCAAGACCATCGACGTCGCCAACGAGGTCTTCGGACCCTCCGCAGAGGAAGTGGAATGGTCGCGCACCATTATCGCCGCCCACGCGGAGGCGGAAAAGGAAGGCAAGGGAATCGTCGTCGTCGACGGCAAGCTGATCGAAAATCTTCACGTTCTCAACGCCGAGCGCCTGGTGGCCATGGCCGAGGCCATTCGCGACATGGAATCGGCGGCCGGGTGACGGCGCGCGCGGCCCGCCGGAATCGTCGCCGGCGGCGCCGTCGGTTTGTCCGGCGTCTTTTCGACCGCCCGCAGGTATTCGCGCCGCCGAATACAGAATTTCGCGGCGATTGCCGAATATTGTTGTAATTGCCGGCGGGGTCTGCCAAATAGCGAGGCGTCAGGTACGCAGGTCCTGGGAAACCCACGTAACGCGCCGCCGAAACGACGCTCCTGACGCCTCTTGGAGCCGGCCAGGCTCCGCGCACTTGAAAGCAGCTCCTCAGCTTCGCTCCACACCTTCCCCTCGGGCGTACCCTGGGCAGAGAATCGCCCGAGGGTCCGGGTGGATATGGCCCGTCTCCGGTCCGCCTCGTCACCGGGGCGTTCCGTCCGCGGACCGTCGATAGCGAACAGTCCCGTCTCAAGAGCGGACCCAAGGGACCAAATCCCCTGGATCGAGAGTCCGGACTGGGCACAGTCCGAAATCCCTCCGGCGAACACACCACGTCGACCGTGCCGACCTGGCGGTTCGCCATTCCACGGAGCCGGCCGATCTCCACCAGGGAGGACTCGACCGATATCCGCGAAAGGTCCGCCTCGCTGGAGAAACGAGGACTTCCGCCGGCAACCGGTGCCGCCGGCCGGGGCCGAAGCCGCGATCGGCGCTGTCCCGGGTGCCTCCCCTCGGCTTCCCCGGCACACGGGGCACCGGCTCCGCCTCGGGTCAACGCCTTCCCGCAAAAGCCGCAGGGTCCCGGAAGACCGTTTGGCCCGATGCGGAAATGCGTCGCATCGACGCTTTCACGTACGGATACCATGATGATAAAGAACGCAGGCGCGTTTCAAGACAAAAGTTTCCCGTTTCTAGAGTTTTCTGTGTATAAATCTCCAACATTTACACAATTGGTTCACAAGTTATCCACATAAACATACACATGCGTCAAGAACATATAGAAAAACCAATGTCTTATGCGCGTGTGGTCAATACTTCTATTTCGAGCCTTCGCAAATAAATGTTCTCCGGCCGTGGACGGGCACGCGACAGGATGGACGCCGGGGGCGGCCGCGCACGCGCGAACATTGACTTGCGCCTGCCGGAAGTTTAAACGGTTTGGGCGCCGGCACGACGTCGCCGGGGTGTTCCCGGTCTCTCGAGGCTAAGCCTATGCAATCCGGAAATCGGCCCCTCTCTCCGTTCATGATGTACCGGCCGCAATTCGCCTCTATCCTTTCCATCACCCACCGGTTGACGGGAATCGCGCTGGCCGCCGGCACCCTGCTTTTCACCCATTGGTTGACGTCGGCCGCCTACGGGCCGGAGGCGTTCGCGCGGGCCCAGGCGCTCATCGGTTCGGTGTTCGGGCGGCTGTTGCTGTTCGGGTGGACGCTTGCCTTCTTCTATCACCTGTGCAACGGCATCCGGCACCTGGCGTGGGACGCCGGGTGGGGGTTCGAACTGCCGCGGCTCAAGGCCACGGGATGGGTCGTGATCGTCGTCTCGATCGCCTTGACCTTCCTCTCCTGGGCCGCCGGCTACGCCGTCAGGGGAGGCGCCTGATGGAGATGCGGTCGCCCCTCGGCCGGGCCCGCGGCCTCGGTTCCACCAAAGACGGAGTCGCCCATTGGTGGGCCGCACGGGTGACGGCCGTGGCCCTGGTGCCGCTCACCCTGTGGTTCGTCGCCTCGGTGGTTTCCCTCGTCGGCGCCGATTACGCGGCCTACCAGGACTGGGTCGGGATGCCGGGCAACCTGATGTTGCTGGTGCTCCTGGTCGTTACCCTGTTTCACCACATGCAGCTCGGCCTCCAGGTCATCATCGAGGACTACGTGCACGGCGAGGCGACCAAGGTGGTAAGCCTGATGGTCATCAAGTTCACGGTCGTTCTGTTGGGCGCCTCTTGCGTTCTCGCCGCTCTCCGCGTCTCGTTCGGCACTTAAGGAAACCATGGCCCCCGCTTACGAGATCGTCGACCACTCCTACGATGTCGTTGTCGTCGGTGCCGGCGGCGCCGGCCTCAGGGCGACCCTGGGGATGTCGGCGGCGGGATTGAAAACCGCCTGCATCTCCAAGGTCTTTCCGACCCGCAGCCACACGGTGGCGGCCCAGGGCGGCATCAGCGCGGCGCTGGGCAACATCGACGAAGACCAGTGGCAGTGGCACATGTACGACACGGTCAAGGGCTCGGACTGGCTCGGCGACCAGGACGCCATCGAATATCTGTGCCGCGAGGCGATCCCCTCGGTCATCGACCTCGAGCATCTGGGCGTGCCGTTTTCCCGCACCCCCGACGGCAAGATCTATCAGCGTCCGTTCGGCGGCCACACCCGCGCCGGCGACCATGCGCCCGTCGCCCGCGCCTGCGCCGCCGCCGACCGCACGGGGCATGCCATTCTGCACACGCTCTACCAACAGTCCCTGAAGCACCAGGCCGAGTTTTTCATCGAGTACATGGCCATCGACCTTTTGATGGACGGCGACGGCGCCTGCCGGGGCGTCGTTGCCTGGAACCTGGACGACGGCTCGATCCACGTGTTCCGCGGCCACGCCACGGTTCTCGCCACCGGCGGCTACGGCCGCGCCTATTTCTCCTGCACCTCCGCCCACACCTGCACGGGCGACGGCAACGGCATGGTGGCCAGGGCCGGCCTGCCTTTGCAGGACATGGAATTCGTGCAGTTCCACCCGACCGGCATTTACGGCACCGGCATGCTGATCACCGAGGGGGCGCGGGGCGAGGGCGGATACCTGAGCAACGCCGAGGGCGAACGCTTCATGGAGCGCTATGCCCCGACATCGAAGGACCTGGCATCGCGCGACGTGGTCAGCCGGTGCATGACGATGGAGATTCGCGAGGGCCGCGGGGTAGGCGAGTTGAAGGACCACCTTCTTCTGCATCTGGAGCACCTGGGCGAAGACGTCCTGCAGCTGCGCCTGCCCGGGATCACCGAAACGTCGAAGATTTTCGCCGGTGTCGACACCGCCAAGGAGCCCATCCCGGTGCTGCCCACCGTGCATTACAACATGGGCGGCATTCCCACCAATTACCGGGGCGAGGTGTTGCGCCCGACGGCGTACGATCCGGATCAGGTGTGCCCGGGGCTCATGGCCATCGGCGAGGCGGCGTGCGCCTCGGTGCACGGCGCCAACCGGCTGGGAACAAATTCGCTCCTGGACCTGATCGTTTTCGGCCGCGCCGCCGCGTTGCGCGCCGCCGAGCTGATCACCCCGGGGGCGGCCCAAAATCCGCTGGACGGCGAAGGGGTCGACCATGCCCTGTCCCGGCTGGACCGGCTGCGCAACGCCTCGGGTTCGCTGAAAACCAGCGAGATCCGGCTCACCATGCAGCGCGCCATGCAGGACAACGCCGCCGTGTTCAGGACCCGCGAGATTCTCGACGAGGGCTGCCGCAAGATCGGCGACGTCTGGAACAGCCTGTCCGATATCCAGATCAACGACCGCTCGTTGATCTGGAACACGGACCTGGTGGAGGCTTTGGAACTGGAGAACCTGATGGCCTGCGCCAAGACGACCATGGTTTCGGCCCAGGCGCGCGAGGAAAGCCGCGGCGCCCATGCCCGCGAGGACTTCCCCACGCGGGACGACGAAGACTGGTTGAAGCACACCCTTGCGTGGCTCGACGGCGCGGGCAGGGTGACGCTCACCTACCGGCCGGTGCACACCTACACGCTCAGCGAAGACGTCGACTACATCGAGCCCGAAGAGAGGATCTATTGAGAAGGCGAATTTGAGCCATGGTCGAATTCACGCTTCCCGCCAATTCCAAGGTGGGCGAGGGAAAGACCCACGGCGCCGGCGCCGGCGCCACGCGCGTCCGGCGGTTCCGCGTCTACCGCTACGACCCCGACAGCGGGGAAAATCCGCGGCTCGATACCTTTGACGTGGACCTGGACCAGTGCGGGCCCATGGTCCTGCACGCGCTGATCAAGATCAAGGACGAGGTCGACACCACCCTCGCCTTCCGCCGTTCCTGCCGCGAAGGCGTGTGCGGGTCGTGCGCCTTCAACATCGACGGCACCAACACCCTCGCCTGCACCAAGCCGATCGCGGACATCAAGGGCGACGTGCACATCTATCCGCTGCCCCACATGCCGGTGGTCAAGGACCTGGTGACGGATCTGTCCCTGTCTTACGCCCAGTACGCCTCCGTCAAACCGTGGATGCGGGCGGACACGCCGCCACCCACCCACGAGCGCCTGCAAAGCCCCGAGGAGCGCGCCAAGCTCGATGGCCTGTGGGAATGCATCCTGTGCTTCTGTTGCCAGACCAGTTGTCCCAGCTACTGGTGGAACCCCGAGCGCTACCTTGGTCCGGCCGTGCTTCTGCAGGCCTATCGCTGGATCGTCGATTCCCGCGACGAGGCGACCGGCCAGCGCCTGGACCAGCTGGACGATTCGTTCCGGCTGTACCGGTGCCACACGATCATGAACTGCACCAACACCTGTCCCAAGGGGCTCAATCCCGGCAAGGCGATCGGCGAGATCAAAAGCGCGATCGTGCGCCGGCGCTAGGCTTTAGGCGCCCGTCATCGCGTCCAGGCGGTGGCGCCGGACCGGGCGGTCTTTCGCCGCGCCCCGGGGCGCGGCTCACGACAGGGTGATGTTGCCCTCGATATCCTTGCTCAGCCCGAGCGTTTCGATGGTGAGCGTTATCCGCGCCGTGATCGTCTCGTCGCCCGTCAGGCGGCCGTCGTCGACGGCGGCGCGGACGGCCGATTCGATCTCGCGCTGGGACGTGACGCCCACCTGCTTGAGGAATTTGCGGATCTGCATATTGAAAACGTCGGCGTCCATGGATGTCTCCCTTCCTGCCGGCCCCGCCTGGAGACGTCCTCCATGGGACCTGTCTGGTCCCTAGAGAACTCCATGGGACCTGTCTGGTCCCTAGAGAATAGGAATCCCAGGCCGCCGCGCCAACGATTTTGCCAATAAATCCGCAGGGGCCCACCCAGGGCCGGAACAGGGCGGCTATTTGCGGAGGCGCCGCCACTTGCTACAGTCGGGTGTCGCCGTCCCGCCCCGCCCCGGGCCTGTGCCGGGGCGGCGCCACGAGGAGGACGGTAAAAGCCATGACTCTCCATCGCATGCTCCTGACCCGGGCCGAGGAGGGCCGGCCGTTGCGCGTCGGCCTCATCGGGGCCGGGAAGTTCGGCTCCATGTTCCTGGCCCAGGCCCTGCACACGCCCGGACTGCACGTTCTTGGCGTGGCGGACCTGTCCGTCGCCACGGCGCGGGCGGCCCTCAGGACCACCGGCTGGCCCAGGGCGCGGGTCGGCGCGTCCTCCTTCGCCAAGGCCCTGGACCAGGGGACCACCCATGTCACCGAAGACGCCGAGGCGCTGATCTCCGCCGGCGGCATGGAGGTGGTGGTGGAAGCCACCGGCGTGCCCGAGAGCGGCATCCGCCATGCCCTTTCGGCCATCGGACGGGGCCGTCACGTGGTCATGGTCAACGTCGAAGGGGACGTTCTGGCCGGACCGCTGCTGGCCCGCCGCGCGGCCGAGGCGGGGGTCGTCTACACCCTGGCCTACGGCGACCAGCCGGCCCTTATCTGCGAGCAGGTCGACTGGGCCCGGGCGTGCGGATTCGAGGTGGTCTGCGCCGGCAAGGGGACCAAATATCTGCCCGCCTATCATGCCTCGACCCCGGACACGGTGTGGGAGCACTACGGACTGTCGCCCGGGCACGCGAAGGCCGGCGCCCTCAACCCGCAAATGTTCAACTCGTTCCTCGATGGAACCAAATCGGCGATCGAGATGGCGGCCGTGGCCAACGCCACCGGGCTGACGCCCGCCCCGGACGGCCTCGCCTTTCCGCCCGTCGGCGCCGACGAGTTGGCGCAGGTGTGCCGCCCGCGGGATGACGGCGGCGTGCTGCACCACAAGGGGACGGTCGAGGTGGTGTCCAGCGTCAAGCGCAACGGCAAGCCGGTCCCCCGGGACCTGCGCTGGGGGGTGTACGTCACCTTCGAGGCGCCGTCGGACTACGTGGCGCGCTGTTTCTCCGAATACGGACTGGTGACAGACGACACCGGCCGCTACACGGCCCTGTACAGGCCCTATCACCTGATCGGCCTGGAGCTGGGCATCGCCGTCGCCCGCGCCGGCCTGCTGGGCCAGACCATGGGCACGGCGCAGGGGTTCGTCGGCGACGTGGTGGCGACCGCCAAGCGCCGCCTGGGGGCCGGCGAGATGCTGGACGGCGAGGGCGGCTTCTGCGTCTACGGCAAGCTGATGCCGGCCGCCGATTCGCTCGATTGTGGCGGTCTCCCCATCGGACTGGCCCACGGGGTCACGCTGAAGACCCCCATCGCCGCCGGACAATGCCTCCACTGGTCCGACGTGGACATGGACGAGGCCGGCGACGCCGTCCGCTTCCGCCGCCAGATGGAGCAGGCGTTCGCGCCCCGGCGCGGCCGGCCTGAACGCAAGGCCGTGCCGGCGTGAGCGGCATCGTCGTCGTCACCGGGGCCAGCCGCGGCATCGGGGCGGCGACGGCGCGCCTCGGCGGGCGCCGCGGCCACGCGGTGTGTGTCAACTACATGCATGGGCGGGAGGAGGCCGAAACCGTGGCCAGGCACATCCGCGAGGCCGGCGGCCGGGCCATTGCCGTGCGCGCGGACACCTCGGTGGAAGCCGACGTGGAGCGGATGTTCGCCGACGTCGACGACGCCTTCGGCGCGGTCACGGCGCTGGTCAACAACGCCGGCATCACCGGCGGCTTCCGGCGCGTCGAGGAGGTGGACGCCGAGCTTCTGGAACGGGTGCTGGCCGTCAACGTGACGGGCTGTTTCCTGTGCGCCCGCGAGGCGGTGCGCCGCATGTCGACGAAGCGGGGCGGAAAGGGCGGCGTCATCGTCAACGTATCCTCGACCGCATCGTCGCTGGGCGGCGGCGGCGAATGGGTCCACTACGCGGCGAGCAAAGGGGCCATCGACACCTTCACCGTCGGCCTGGCGCGCGAGGTGGCCGGCGAGGGCATCCGGGTGAACGCGGTGAACCCGGGGCTGATCGCAACCGGCCTCCATGCCGCGGCCGGGGCGCCGGAGCGCGTGGAAAGGCTGGCCCCCGCCGTGCCCATGGGCCGGGGCGGCACCCCGGACGAGGCCGCCCGGGCGATCCTGTGGCTGATCTCGGACGCCGCGTCCTTCGTCACCGGGGCGCGGCTGCCGGTTTCCGGGGGACGGTGAGGGCCGGGCCTTCTGACGGACCTTCTCCGCCTTTTCCCTTTACGGGCGACGGTTTTCCGGGCCTTGACTTCCGCGCCCGTGTCCCGGCCTCGCCCCTTAAACCAATTTAAACCAATGCAATCGAACATTGGGCTTCCATGACCGACGGACCCATACACGCCTATCGCGCCCTGCTGGCCGGCGGGAAGATCAAGCCCGACGTGACCCAGGAAACGGCGGTGGAAAAGCTGCAGGACCTGCACGGGGCGCTGGCCGACTATGCGCCGCACATGGGGGCCGGCGGCTGGCGGGCGCGGCTGGCGCTTCGCGGCCGCAGGAAGGAGGCTCCCAAGGGGCTCTACCTGTTCGGCGGCGCCGGGCGCGGCAAGACCATGCTCATGGATTTGTTCTTCGCGGGCTCGACGGTTGAGGCGAGAAAGCACGTCCACTTCCACGCCTTCATGCTCGAGGTGCACAACCGGGTGCACCGTTTCCGCCAAGCGGTCGAGGCCGGCCGCGCGCCGGAGACCACCGATCCCCTGGCCGCCCTTTCCAAGGTTATCGTCGACCACGCGTGGCTGCTGTGCTTCGACGAGTTCCACGTGACCGATATCGCCGACGCCATGATCCTGGGGCGTCTGTTGGACGCCCTGTTCGAGGCCGGCGTGGTGATGGTGACCACGTCCAACCGCGCGCCCGGCGATCTGTACAAGGGCGGGCTCCAGCGCGAACGCTTCCTGCCCGTCATAGAGCTCCTCGAGGAGAATCTGGAGATCCTGGAACTGGACAGCGGAAACGACTACCGCCTGGACGCCCTCAGATCCATGAACGTCTACCTGACCCCCACGGGCGCGGAGGCGGACCGGGCCCTGGAGCGCTGTTTCGCCCGCCTGACCAACGGCGCCAGGGCCGGGCGCGACAGGATCGCCGTGCAAGGGCGCCACGTCGACATCGGACTGGCCGTCGACGGAACCGCCTTCTCCAGGTTCTCCGATCTGTGCGAGCAACCGCTCGGCGCCGCCGATTACCTGGCCATCGCCGGCAAGTATCACACCGTCGTGCTCGCCGGCATCCCCCGCCTCGGCCCGATGAGGCACAACGAGGCCAAGCGCTTCGTCGTCCTCATCGACGCCCTTTACGAGCATAAGGTCAACCTGATCTGTTCGGCCGACACGGCGCCGGAGACTCTGTACACCGAAGGCGAGGGCGCGTTCGAGTTCCAGCGCACCGCCTCGCGCCTGATCGAGATGCAGTCGGAGGACTACATGGCGGCGCCGCACGTGCCCTGAGACCAGTGCCCGCCGCCGGTATTAAGTGTTGGCATACCAGCCCTGCCCCCATATATCTTGCGCGTTCCGCGGACCGCACCATATCCTGGGCAAGGCTTGGCGCCGGCCGGGGGACCAGGGCGTTTCCTGACCGTTGGAGGAACCGAGTAGATGAGCACCATCGTTCTGCCGGACGGCGACGCGTCGGGCCAAGCGCGCCTTGACCCGTACCTGGATCCGTGGGCCGAGATCGACCGCCTGCGCCGGGACAGGAACGCCGTCATCCTGGCCCACTATTACCAGGACAGCGAGATCCAGGACCTGGCCGATTTCGTCGGCGATTCCCTGGACCTGTCGCGCAAGGCGGCGGCCACCGACGCCGACGTGATCGTCTTTTGCGGGGTCCGGTTCATGGCCGAGGTGGCCAAGGTCCTGAGCCCCGGCAAGACCGTGCTGTTGCCCGACATGGACGCCGGCTGTTCCCTGGAAGAGACCTGCCCGCCGGATGAATTCCGGCGCTTCCGCGAGGCCCACGCCGACCATGTGGTGGTCACCTACATCAACTGTTCGGCGGAGGTGAAGGCGCTGTCCGACGTCGTCGTCACCTCGTCGAACGCCGAACACATCATCCGCCAGTTGCCGGAAGACCGGCCCATACTGTTCGCGCCGGACCGGCACCTGGGCGCCTACCTGGCGCGGAAGACCGGGCGCGAGATGACTTTGTGGCCGGGGACCTGCATCGTCCACGACCGGTTCTCCGAGCGCGAGCTGGTGCGGCTCAAGGGCCGCCACCCGGACGCCAAGGTGGCCGCCCATCCCGAATGCCACGAAGGAATCCTCAAGCACGCGGACCACGTGGGCTCGACCCGGTCGATCCTGGACTTCGTGCTCGGCGCGTCGGACAAGGAATTCATCATCGCCACCGAACGCCACATCATCCACCAGATGGAGAAGGCGGCGCCGGCCAAGGCCTTCATCCCGGCGCGGGGCGCCGACGGCAGCTGCAACTGCGCCGACTGCCCGTTCATGGAGCTGAACACGCTCGAGAAGCTGCACCTGTGCCTGGCCAACATGGCGCCCCGGGTGGAAATGCCCGAGGACCTGCGCCGGCGGGCGTACCAGCCCCTGCGGCGCATGATGGAGATGTCTCCGCCGCCCAAACCGGCGGCGGCCCGCGCGGCGGAATAACGCCATGACCTTCGCCGCGCTCGACCCCGCGGACGTCGACGCCGCGGTGACGGCGGCACTTGCCGAGGACATGGGCACGGGCGACATCACCACCGATGCCCTGGTACCCGCCGACGCCACCCTCAGCCTCATCATGGCGGCCCGCCAGGACATCGTGGCCGCCGGCCTGCCGGTCGCCCGCGAGGTGTTCCGCCGCCTCGCCCCCGCGGCGGCGCTGGGCGTCGAGACGTCCGACGGCAGCCCCATCGCGGCGGGGACCGTGATGATGCGCATCGACGGGCCGGCCCGCGGCCTGCTGTCGGGGGAACGCGTCGCCCTCAACTTCGTCCAGGTACTCTCCGGCATCGCCACCCTGACCGGCGCCTATGTGCAGCGCATCGCCGGAACCGGCGCGGTCCTGCTGGACACCCGCAAGACGGTGCCGGGATTGCGGGCGCTTTCCAAGTACGCGACGGCGCTTGGCGGCGCCCGGAACCACCGCCTGCGCCTGGACGACGGGGTGCTGATCAAGGACAACCACATCGCCGTTTGCGGCGGCGTCGCGCAAGCGGTGGCCCGCGCCAGGGCCGCCGGCCTCACCGCCATCGAGGTGGAGTGCGATACCATCGCCCAGGTGAAGGAAGCCCTTGGCGCCGGGGCCGAGCGCATCCTGCTCGACAACATGACGCCGGACGCCCTGCGCCGGGCCGTGAAGATGGCCGGCGGCCGGGTTCCCCTGGAGGCGTCGGGCGGGGTGACCCTGGACACCATCCGCGCCATCGCCGAGACCGGCGTCGACTACGTCTCCGTCGGCGCCATCACCCACTCGGCGCCGGCCGTCGACGTCGGCATCGACCTGGCCGTGGACTGATGCCGGTTTGTAAACCGTGCCCGGGGTCCTTAATTATCACGGTATCCAGGGGCACCCAAAAAGGCCTGCTTCCCCTTGCCCTTAACGGTGAATCGCGGTACTAACGCCGGGGGCGGGGAGCACGCGCCGCGGTGAAGGGTGGCGCGGTTTTTTGTCTGCACTCCGGCCGAAGGACTCATCCATGGCACGTAACAAAATCGCCCTCATCGGCGCCGGCAACATTGGCGGCACGCTGGCTCACCTGGTGGGCCTGAAGGAACTTGGCGACCCGGTTCTCTTCGACATCATCAAGGGCGTGCCACAGGGCAAGGGTCTGGACATGGCCCAGTCCGCGCCCGTCGAGGGGTTCGGCGCCCAGTGCGTCGGCACCAACCGCTACTCTTCGATCCGCGGCGCCGACGTTGTCATCGTCACCGCCGGCGTCGCCCGCAAGCCGGGCATGAGCCGCGATGATCTGATCGGAATCAACACCCAGGTCATGCAATCGGTGGGCGAGGGCATCGCGCGGTACTGTCCCGGCGCCTTCGTCATCTGCATCACCAATCCCCTGGATGCCATGGTGTGGATGTTGCGCGAGGCCTCGGGGCTTCCCCACGCCAAGGTGGTGGGCATGGCCGGGGTGCTGGATTCGGCGCGCTTCCGCTATTTCCTGGCCGAGGAATTCAACGTCTCCGTCGAGGACGTGACCGCCTTCGTGCTCGGCGGCCACGGCGACACCATGGTGCCGCTGGTGCGCTATTCCACGGTCGCCGGCATCCCGTTGCCCGATCTGGTGGCCATGAAGTGGACAACCCAGAAAAGGCTCGACGGGATCGTCCAGCGCGTGCGCGATGGCGGCGCCGAGATCGTCGGCCTGCTGAAGACCGGATCGGCCTACTACGCGCCGGCCAGCGCCGCCATCCAGATGGCCGAATCCTATCTCAAGGACAAGCGGCGGGTGCTGCCGTGCGCGGCGTACCTGCGCGGCGAGTACGGGGTCAAGGGCCTCTATGTGGGCGTACCCTGCATCATCGGGGCGAAGGGCGTCGAGAAGATCATCGAGATCAAGCTCGACCGCGCCGAACGGGCGCGCTTCAACGGATCGGTCAGGGCGGTGCGGACCCTGCTTGCCATCACCCGGAAGCTGCGGCGCCGGGCCGCCGGGCCGAAGACGGCGCGGCCCGCGGCAAAGGCTCCGGCAAAGGCCCGCCCGCGAAAGAGTGCCGCCGCAAAGGCGCGCGCCGGGAAGCCCGGGGCAAGGAAAGCGGCCGCCAGGAAGGTCCAGAGCAGGAAATCCAAGCGGAAGTGACGAAATGCGTTCTCCTGCCGGGTTCCCGGTAGGCCAGAGGAAAACCGGATGAACATCCACGAATACCAGGCCAAGCAGCTGCTGGCGAAATACGGCGTCGCCGTGCCCCGCGGCGGAGTCGTCTACACGGCGGTCGAGGCCGAATCCGTGGCCAAGGAGCTCGGCGGCCCGGTATGGGTGGTGAAAGCCCAGATTCACGCCGGCGGCCGCGGCAAGGGCGGCGGCGTCAAGCTGGTCAAGTCCGTCGCCGAGGCGCGCCAGGCCGCCAACGAGATGCTGGGCATGACCCTGGTCACCCACCAGACCGGGGCCAAGGGCAAGGAGGTCAAGCGCGTCTATATCGAGGAAGGCTGCGACATCCAGCGCGAGCTGTATCTCGGCATGCTCATCGACCGCGGCAGCGCGCGCATCACCCTCATGGCCTCGACCGAGGGCGGCATGGACATCGAGGAGGTGGCGGCGAAGACGCCGGAGAAGATCCTCAAGGTGAGCATCGATCCGGCCGTCGGCATGCAGGCGTTCCACGCCCGCAGGCTGGCCTTCGGGCTGGGCCTGGAGGGCGCCCAGGTGAAGGCGGCGGTGAAGCTCATCGAAGGGATGTACAGGGCGTTCATGGATCTCGACGCGTCCCTCGTCGAGATCAACCCGCTGGTGGTCACCGGCGACGGCGACGTCATCGCCCTCGACGCCAAGTTGAACTTCGACGACAGCGCCCTGTTCCGCCACAAGGACATCGAGGAACTGCGCGACGCCGACGAGGAGGACCCGGCCGAGTTCGAGGCCACCCGCCACGACCTCAGCTACATCAAGCTGGACGGCAACATCGGCTGCATGGTCAACGGCGCCGGCCTCGCCATGGCGACCATGGACATCATCAAGCTGTGCGGCGGCGAGCCGGCCAATTTCCTCGACGTCGGCGGCGGCGCCACCAAGGAGCGGGTGACCACGGCGTTCAAGCTGATCCTGTCCGATCCCAACGTGAAGGGCATCCTGGTCAACATCTTCGGCGGCATCATGCGCTGCGACGT
>JBHHXI010000076.1:0-14863 GCA_046756945.1 Rhodospirillales bacterium | reverse complement strand
GTCCATACCTGTCCTACCGCGTCAAGGCCGCGCCCCTGCGGGTTTCCGGGCGGGGAATAGCACAGTCCCCCGACAGGACAGGGGCAGAGGCCGGAAACGAACCCACTTCCCGTTGTCGCGCCTGGTACCCTCTATCACGCCAGGACGGTACGTGTGACGGCCATGGGGAGCCACCGGGGGGTGTCCCCCCGACACCGTATGCGGGGGGCGCCCCCGCGACCCCCGGGGAGGCGGGAAAACCGACTGGAAGGGCGGTCTCGCGCGCGAATCTCTGGGATAGGACACTAGCTCAAGTGTGGTGCGGTGATCGACCCGCGATTCGGACGTCCGGCCATGGTCCCGGTGGCCGGCCCGTGGCCGCTGACCGCATGTGTTACGCTTCCCGGTATCAATCACCGATTTCCCGTGTCACGGCAAAGAATACCCGCCCCCGCCGAATTGCCTCGGCAATGCGCGGTACCCATCACCGATCTGTTACTGCATTGAAATCGGGTGAATTTTTGGGGAGGGGTTTGAATAGCGCATGGTCCCGGGATAAGATTGTGAGGCAATGACGGCCCGTGGGCCGTTGGACCGTTCATCCTCTCACAACCTGTGTGTATGAGGCGCTGGCTCCACATTCTGTTTCCTTTGGTGTTGCTTGCCTTCGGCATTGGCCTGCGGGCAACCGATCCGGACGTGGTGCAAGGCCTGCGTTTCATCGTCTTCGATACATTCCAGCGACTTCATCCGCGGGCCTACCAGCCCGCCAGCGTACGCATCGTCGATCTGGATGATGAATCCCTCGAACGCTTGGGCCAGTGGCCGTGGCCGCGCACACTTGTCGCGCGCCTGGTGACGCGGCTTAACGAGCTCGGCGCCGCGGCCATCGCCTTTGACATGGTGTTTGCGGAACTCGACAGGACCTCCCCGGATCAAGTCCTGTCGTTATGGCCCGACACTCCGGCGGCGCAGGCATTTCGGCGCCACAGCGCTGATATCCCGAGTCACGACCGCGTCCTCGCCGACGCCATCGCCGACGCCAACGTGGTCACCGGATTCGTCCTTATGCAAGGGAACCTGCCGCGGAAGCCAGCGGCGAAGAAAGGATTTTCCTTCAGCGGCGACGATCCCCGCCGCTTCCTGCCGGCGTTCACCGGCGCCGTGGTGAACCTGCCCGAAATCGAAAATGCCGCTGCGGGCAACGGAAGCTTCAACTTGGCTGTCGAACGGGACGGAATTCTCCGCCGCATGCCGACGATACTTCGGTTGGGAGACGATCTCTTTCCTTCGCTCGCTCTCGAAGCGCTGAGGGTCGCCCAGGGAGGCGAGCCAACCTACCTTGTCAAGTCGTCGGGCGCCAGCGGGGAACAAAGCCTGGGCGAGCACACGGGTATCACCCATGTCAAGGTGGGTGCTTTCGTCATCCCCACGGATTCGATCGGCCGCATGTGGCTGCGCTACACGCCCTCGGTACCGCAGCGGTATGTGCCCGTCTGGAGAGTCCTCGAGGCCGATTTCCCTCGTGACCCGGTGGAGGGACATATCGTTGTTATCGGCACCAGTGCGGCGGGGCTCAAGGACCAGCGCCCGACCCCCATCGATCCTGCCGTGCCGGGCGTTGAATTGCACGCTCAGGCTTTGGAGCAGATCATCCTCAATGACTATCTTGAACGGCCCGACTGGGCTAATGGAGTTGAACTCGTTTACCTCGCGATCCTGGGTTTGCTGCTGATCCTCCTGATGCCCCGGGTGGGAGCCTTTTGGTGTGCCGTGATCGGGGGAAGCGCCATCGCCGCCGCCGTCGTTTTTTCCTGGTATGCGTATACGCGGATCAACTGGCTGTTTGACCCGGTATTTCCCTCGATATTCGTCCTCGCCATCTATCTGGTCGAATCTTTGATTGGTTTCCTGCGCACCGAAGCGGAAAAGCGTCAGGTACGGGGCGCTTTCAGCCGGTACATGTCGCCGGCGTTGGTGGAACAGTTGGCCGCCAACCCGGAGAAGCTCCAGCTGGGGGGCGAAATGAAGGACATGACGTTGCTGTTCTGCGACATCCGCGGCTTCACCAGCATTTCCGAGGCCTATAAATCTGACCCTCAGGGACTGACGCGCCTTATAAACCGATTTCTCACGCCCATGACGGACCTGATCCTGGAGAGGCGTGGCACCATCGACAAATACATGGGCGACTGCATCATGGCGTTCTGGAACGCCCCCCTTGATGACGAAGATCACGCCCGCAATGCCTGTGCCTCGGCCCTTGCCATGATGCAACGCCTTGACGACCTGAACGAAGAGTTGCGTGCCGAGGCGCATGCGGAGAAGCGGCGTTACATACCTATCCAGATCGGCATCGGCGTCAATTCGGGGGAATGCTGCGTCGGTAACATGGGTTCCGAGCAGCGGTTTGACTACTCGGTCCTCGGAGACGACGTCAATCTGGCCTCGCGCTTGGAAGGCCAGTCGAAAACATACGGTGTCGACATCGTCATGGGCGAACGCACTTATTTACGGGTCACGGATCATGCTGTACTGGAACTGGACCTGATCAAGGTCAAGGGCAAGGACGAAGCGGTGCGCATTTACGCTTTGCTCGGTGAGGCGGATATGCACGAAAGTGATGCGTTCAAGGCACTGAGCGAATGCCACCAGGCGATGCTGGAAGCGTACCGCAGCCAGCATTGGCAAAAAGCGCGCGACCTGGTTGCCGAATGCCGCAGGCTCAACGGCAACCTGAGCGGCCTTTACGACCTTTACGACGGGAGGCTCGATGCCTATGAGGCCAATCGGCCGGCCGACGACTGGGACGGCGTGTTCGTCGCCACCACCAAGTAGCGAACGCGCGCAAGCGGCACCCCAACTCCGAGTAGATTTTTGCATCGTTATTCATCACAATGGCAGGCGCACCATCAAACGCGTGCATAACCAGGGAAGCATGGTTCAAGCGTGGCCCCGGCGGATGCGTTTTGAAAACCCTCGAATCCGAGCATGTGGCGGCGTATCTCGGGACCTTCATACCGACGCATTTCACGCCCTCGGGAACCGGAAAGGGCCAAGTGTCCATGGTTCTTGGCCTGACTGTCGCTTGAACAATTCGCGCAAGGAGGATGGATATGGGCAATTCCGCGGAGCGACTGGAAAAGTTCATCAAAGGCGTCGAACGACGTAATCCGGGTGAAACGGAGTTCCATCAGGCGGTTTACGAAGTTGCGGCGACCATCATCCCGTACATCGAGGACAAGCCAATTTACCGGGATATGCAGATTCTCGAACGCATGGCGGAACCAGACCGGATCGTGATCTTTCGCGTCTCTTGGGAAGACGATGACGGGAACATCCGTGCCAATCGCGGGTATCGCGTGCAAAACAATAACGCCATCGGTCCGTACAAAGGCGGCATCCGTTTCCACCGCGATGTAATACTGAGCGTGCTCAAGTTCCTGGCTTTCGAGCAAACCTTCAAGAACAGCCTCACCGGGTTGCCCATGGGGGGCGGCAAAGGGGGTGCGGACTTCAACCCCAAGGGCAAGTCGGACAACGAGGTTATGCGGTTTTGCCAATCCTTCGTAACCGAGCTATCCCGTCATATTGGCCCGAACATGGACGTGCCGGCCGGCGACATCGGGGTCGGCGCCCGGGAAATCGGGTACATGTTCGGCCAGTACAAGCGACTGACCAATACCTTCGTGGGAGTCCTCACCGGGAAGGGTCTGGAATTCGGCGGCAGCCTGATACGTACCGAAGCGACCGGGTACGGAACCGTGTACATGATGGAAGACATGCTCAATTTCAAGGGTAACAGCGTAGACGGAAAAACGGCCGTGATCTCCGGCTCCGGCAACGTCGCCACGTACGCGGCGGAGAAAGTCCGTCAACTGGGCGGTAAGGTGCTGACAATGTCGGATTCTTCGGGTTTCGTGCACGACCCGGACGGCATCGATGCGGATAAGTTGGCGTACGTTGTGGATTTAAAACAGGTCAGACGAGGCCGAATTTCCGAGTACGCCAAGGAATACGGCGTGGAATTCCACGAAGGCCGGCCCTGGGGCGTGCCGTGTGATCTGGCTTTCCCATGCGCGACCCAGAACGAGGTTGATGGCGAGGAGGCTAAGACCCTGATCAAGAACGGTGTCATAGGAATCTCTGAAGGGGCCAACATGCCGACCGAAAAAGCGGGCATCGACGCCTACCAGGAAGCCAAGATTCTTTTCGCGCCCAGCAAGGCGGCCAATGCCGGTGGTGTGGCGGTGTCGGGGCTGGAAATGAGCCAGAACAGCGCCCGCATTTCCTGGACCGAGGATGAGTTGCAAAAGCTTCTAAGGGACACGATGAAAGGCATTCACGACCGATGTGTCGAGTACGGCCAGGAGGGTGATCACGTGAATTACCTGAAGGGAGCCAACATCGCCGGCTTCATGAAGGTAGCCGATGCCATGCTCGCGTACGGGGTTGTTTGAAGCCGAACGGCGTTTAGGCGCCGTGTTGCCCGTCAGGCATCGAGCTTCAGGTTTTCCTTGGGTACCGAAATGCAGGTGAGGCAGGACCCGGCTTCCGGCATTTCACCGGGCTCGGTGACATAGTCCACCGCGCCCCCCTGCACGGCGGTGATGCATGTGCCGCAGTTTCCGGCCCTACAGCCGGAGTCGATGGTCACCCCATGTGTCTCGGCGAAATCCAGCAATGAGCCGGCACCGGTCTCCCAGGCGACGGTCTTGCCCGATTTCACGAAGGTCACCTCGATCGCCGCGGCCGATGCGTCGGCCGCCGCTGGAGGAGCCGCCTCCTTGAGCTTCTTGACGGTCGCCGGACCGAAGGCCTCGTAGTGGATGTTCTTTTCGGGCACGCCCCAGGCCTCCAACCCCTCGGCCAAGGCGTTCATCATCGGCGGAGGACCGCAGAAGTAGTAATCGTAATTATTGGACGGCAGCAGCGTCTTGAACAGGTCCACGCCGACCCGCTCGGCGTGGTGATAGTCCTCGCCCGGTTTGTCCGTGTCCGTCGGATTGCTGTAACAGACGTGAAGATGCACATTCGCATTTTCCCGCGCCACGCGCTCGAAGTGCTCCTTCATTATGTGTTCCTCGCCGTTACGCACGCCGAGGAAGAACCACGTTTCACGCTGGGACCCGGAATCGACGATCGCGTTGAGCATGCTGAGGACCGGGGTTACGCCGACACCACCGCCGATGAGAACGACAGGCGTGCGTTTGGTCATATCCACATGAAAGTGGCCCCCAGGTGCTTTGACGTCGAGAATATCCCCTTCCTGTACCTGGTCATGGAAATAGCTTGAAGACTTCCCGGGTGGCAGCTCGGGCCGATCACGCGGCGGAGGGAGCTTCTTGATAGACACCCTGTAGTAATCGGGTTTGGCGCCATCGGACAGGGAATAGCAGCGGATGACGGGCTTCGTTTCACCCGCAATGTCGAGACGAAATGTAAGGAACTGTCCCGGTTCGAACGGCGGGAGTGATTTCTTGTCATGGGGCCGGAGGTAGAACGAGCAGATACCGCCGCCCTCTTCGACCTTGCGATACACTTCGAACTTACGATGGCCGTTCCAGGAAAATTCGTTTTTTTCCCGCTCAAAGGTTCGGTGGTCACGAATATCGGCAACCCGTGCCTGGAACAGCTCGCGCTCCGCGTCGGTGCTGCGCTGGGCGATGGCCGTCGCGCGTACGTCGTTGAGAATCAGGTTCAGCACGTAGACGGACGCCAGGATCAGAAAAACCACCGCCGAAAATGTGATTGCCGCTCCCATGACGTGGAACCTCCTAGAACTTGCGGCGAATTTCGAACCTCATGCCGGAAAAGTCGTCATCGAATTCACGCAAGCCGTACATGGCGTCGACACGCGCAATCCACGCTCGGGTCAAAGGACGCTGGTATCGGATGCCGAACCCGTACTGGTCGCCTTTCGCCGGGCGCCCGGCTTCGTTGTTACCGTCGATAACCTGCAGTGCGGCAACCTCGGCGACGATTTGCTGGTGCAAATCGAACAGGTATTCGATCCCAAGCGCCGCGCCGAAGGTATTTCGGCCGGTGTCGTCGAGTTTGGGGAACCCGGTCATGCCATCGGTCTCGAAGTTGATGCCCGTGTTCTTGAGTATGCCCCCGGCCCCCGCGGCGCGCGCCAGGGACTGCGGCCTGTCGATCCCGACCCAGGCGTTCAGGTAGGGAATCAGCGTAAGCGGCTTGTGGGTAATCAACGAACTCTCGACCAGAACTATGTACCCGTCCGCCGTATCCTGCCGGTTGTTGTCGGGGTCCTGGCCGACGTTCCAGACAAAGCGCACACTATTGGACAGCCAGCCTCCGTAACGCCGGGTAAACGCGGCGGTCAGGTTGAGGTAATCGAACTGGTCCAGACCGTCCTCGCCATCCGTGTAGCCAATACCCAGTTCCGAATATCCTCCAAGCACGTCCAGGAAAGCCGCCACGCCGTACAGGTTGACGCTGTGATCGGCGAGCTTGCCGTTGGTATCAAGCATGGCCGCCGTCGTGACCTTGTCGAAACCGGCGAAGAACGTAATGTCCATGTTCGAGATGTCGAGTTTGGGGCTGTTCAGCGCCGGCACGGCCACGGCAAAACCGGTCATGGCGTCCTCCAGCCACACACCGTTTTGAAACAGCAGCGGCGTCAGACCCGCGGCGAAGGGAAAATCGAAACTGACATATTCGTCGGTGAGGCCGGCCGTGATGGCGCCCACATCCCCTTCGAAGAAAAGCGTTTCCAGATTGCCGTCCAACTCCAACTCGCAGCTATCGTCATCATCGGCCGAAAACTCACAGCGGGTGAACTTGTTGTTCTGATCCAGGGGCCGCACGAACGCGTGGATGCGCTCGGTCGCCGTCAGCTTGAAATCAATGTCCAAGTTAAGGCGCGTGGCCAACAACCCCTGTTCCCTGGCCCCGTTGTCGTTGTACGCGATTGCTGTGCGCCAGTCGCCGAAGACCATGAGACCGGGAATCAGTTCGTTCTTGCGCCCGAAGGGGGCGGCCGTTTCCCCAAACGGCCCTTCCACGTACTGACGCCGTCCGATCTCGAACACCGGGCGCGGGTCGTCTATGGCGCGTTTGCCGCCGTAGATTTCCAGCTGGCGTTCGGAGTCGTAGGGCTTGTCGGAGTAATCGGGGTCCGATTTGAAGACCGACGGATCGTGCTCGACCGGCTTGGCGCCCGGTGACATTTCGGGCCCGTTTTCGCCCGCGTGTGCAGTTGCGGAGACCGTCCAGGTACAGACCCCAAGAGCAACCGCCGCCCACGCAGCGATGGCGGACCGGCCGTGACCGCCAGACCCGCCAGACATCATGCCTATCTTAATACCCATGTCCCCTTGCCAAGCTGGTTCCGGCTACGGTTTCACGTCGAATTCGACCGTGTAGGGATGGATGTCGAGCATCCACCTATTCATGGCCTCCTCCATCTCCATGGTCGCATCGACGAAACGCATGAAGTAGATCGGCTCGGCGCGGCTCCGTACCCGAGCCGCCAGTTTGTAGGTGCCGGGTTTTCTCATCGCCTCGGCCGGTACGGTGTATTCGGCCATTCGAGAACTCAACGGCGGCAGGCTGCGCCCTTCCATGCGGATGAAAGGCGGATGATTCAGGACGCTGGTCGGCACGCTGCCGGGCCGGATGAACGGCAGTTGGTCGATGTCGAAATTGATCGGGAGATACATTTCCCGGTCCGTCCCTTTGACGTTGGTTGTCAGGAACTTGGTTTGCAGGTTGAAGAGCTGATCGTCGTGTTCGATCGTACCGGCCGCGACGTCAAGCGAGTGCAGGTCGGCCATGTCGCCGTTGCTGTCCACGTATCCGGATTCCCACACCGTCTTGCCGTCGGGATCGACCAATGCGACATTCAGCCAGATCTCGGGTTGAGCCCCCAGCGAACCCGACGGCAGATTATGCCCCTCGTCGGTATTGGTGACCTTATAGGCGAAGCTGAAACTTTGCCCGGCGCGGGGCGAGCCGTCGAAGTAGGGGCCGTCCACACGCATGCCGTTCTCGAGAACCTGGCGGCGCAGTTCCCGCTTCTCCTCGAGCAGTTCCAGGTTTGCCTCGATGACCGCCCGGGCGTCTTCCCGGTCGAAACGATCGGCCCACGCTTCGGGGAATTCAGCCTTGACCTCGCCTTCCTCCACCTTGTCTTCCCATTCCGAAACCCCCCAGGGCGTGCGATAGTCGAATTGCAGCCATTCCTTGATACCGAACTGCTCGGCATCGGGGTTGTGAGGGAAGACGCCAGGATGGGCGATGGGATAGCCAGGACCGTAGAAGGCGTGGTTGTGGCGAACCCGTTGGGGATTGATTTCCTTGCCGGCGACGACGGCGGCGGGCCCGTGTTCGTAGCCCTCCGCCTTTCCCGGCACACGGCCCATGTGGCAGTCCTGGCAGGTAATGCCCTGCTTGGCGGCCGGCGAATCCCGGTACTGCTCCCACACCACTTCCAGCTTGATGCCCGGATTGACGGCAACCTGATGGCATGACATGCAGAATTCGGACTTGCCGATCTGCTCGAATTTTATGACGCGCCCGTGGATGGGGTTGCCCCGTTCCTTGGGCCCGGTGGCCACCTTGTAAAAGTCCTTTTGCGCGATGACCTCGGGAAGGGCGCTGTCACGGGCCGTGTTGTACACGGGCTGATGAATGTCACCGGGAACGACGGTTCGTTCACCACTGACCTTGCCGTACTCACCGGCGGTCCGGTGGCAGGTGATGCACGTCACGCCCTCGCGCGCCACCTGGCTTCGCTTCCACAGAGGCATTTCCCGGGGCTCGCCCATCTGGGTGCCGACCTGGGCGTGGCAGCGCACGCAGAAGGCGCGCACCGTCCCCGAGGACAGATCGTTGATGGCCTGTTCGAACTTATGGAACATCGGCGAGATGGACGAATACGCGTGATTCGACGAGGCCCATTCGTCGTAGATTTGTTTGTGGCAACCGGCGCATTGGGTGGCGCTGGGATAGGACTCCTTGGCGAAGACGTCGAAATGGGGATCTTTCGTCTCCCCGGCTTTCAGGGAGACCGGCGCCGCCGCAACGAACATGCTCACGAGAATACCGCCCACGGCGGCCCATGTCCGGCCCCGGATATGGGGTCCGCCCACGCGAAGGGGGAAGGGATCTTTCATCCTACCTCATCCGTTCCTTGAAGGCGTGGTCGAGATGGTACACGTGGCACAACTGGCAATTTTCCCGGATCTTTTCCCCGCTGTGACAGCTTGCGCAGGTCTCCAGGCGGATGGGCTTGAAATTGCTGGCAAACCTATGCGCCTTCCAGTTTTTGAAGGATAGCGCATAATCCGCCTCGCGATCCAGTGCGTGACAGTTGGTACAGGTGGCACCCGGCCCCAAAAGATCGATATGGGGTCCGTGGGCGTACCTGGTGTAGGGGCCTGAATCGGAGCCCCTGTAGGTCCATTCGATGCGCACCGTAGGCGCACCGGCCCTTGCCCCGCCAGACGCAGCCCCGGCCTCGGTAACGGCGTGGCATTTCAGACAGTGACCAGGGCCGTCCTTGGCCACCAGCAATTCTTCGCGCATTGGCCCGGCGCGGGCTCCATCCTTCTCTTCCGCGGCGCCGCCGGCCGCGAGGTCCAGCCATGCCCGGACGACCGGGTCCGCGTGTCCCCGGGGACGAAATGCCAGGGCGACACCGTCCGCGTGCCAGCCGAAAAAGTCCGGCTCGGCCGGGGCCTCATATTCCGTGTTGACGGCCCAGGCACAGGCGACACGCCTGGCCAGCTCCGGGCCGAGGCCGGCCAGCAGGCCGGCGGCGCGGGCTTCGCCGGTGCGCGCGGCGAGTCTGTCGCCGAACGGGGCGGCGCCTTCCTCCGCCATTTCCAGGACCATGCCGACGAAGAGTTCGCCATAGGCCTCGGGATCGTCGCCGTCGACGCCCAGGAGATACGCGCTGGTCCGCGTGGGCTCGTCGATTGAGACGCTTTCGCCATAGGCGTCATCATCGGCCCCGTCGTCATCGGCAGGCACACCGCACATCTCCAGGATATCGGCGCGCCGCTCCTTGAGGACAGCCAGGGATTTTTCCGGCAGTTCGGGCCACTGCAGGACCAGCAGATCACGGCTTGGGATTTGGTCCAAATGACAAGCGGCGCACGTTTTCCCGAACGATGCCGGCCGCACGTCGCGGCCCGCCAGGTCAACTTCGTGACAGGACACGCAGCCCGTAGGGGCCCGGTCGGCGAACCGGGCGTCCTGGAAATGCTTGTCCACGTGGCTCACATGGTCGAAACGCAGCGCCGTCCGCGAGCGGTGAGGATAGCGTGGGCCAAAGGTGGGGTGTCCTGTCGAGAAACTTGCGAACCGGGTGCGGTGGCATATGTTGCATTGGGCATCGCTTAGACGCGCGATGTCAAAGGCCGCCCCCTTGTGTTCGGTATGGCAACCGGTGCAGGAGACGGGCGCGACATCCGTGCGCTCCCTGAACACCGCGTTATGCGGACGCTCCGCGGGACCGCTGAAGGCATGACACGCGGTGCAGCGCTCCGACATGTCCTGGGGGACGAACGCCGCCGCCAGCCAGCCGGCCGCCCCCGTGCCATGGGCTTCGTGGCAGGACCCGCATCCGGCACGAAGGGCAAAAGCGGCATGGGCGGCGGACAGGGGGCCGGGGTTGAGGGAACTCAGTTCCGCGGCCCCGTCAAGAGGGATCCGCGCCAGCACGGCAGCGAGCGCGACGACCACGGCGAATGTCAGCAGTGAAATCCGCCAGCGCCGGCGGCGCAGACTCGGCTGCGGCACACAAGGCGGCTGGCTCTGGCTGCACGAGCCATCGGGCAGGGGGCCGTCGGGACACGGTCCGCCTGCCGCCTTGGACCGCCGGCAGTGATACCGGCCATCGCGAAGGAACGGCGTGCATTCGCTGGTCCCCCCGCAGGTTCCGTCGACGTTCGGGCCGCTCGCGCACGGCCGGCCCCACACCGCCGCCCGGCCGCAAACGTACGGCACGTTCGGGCGTTCGTAGACGCTGCGGTCGTGGCGGAAGCGGTCCGGGTCCTTCATAGGGCGTACACGTGCACCAGCACCAGGTGCCAGACGGTCAGGGCCATCACCCCCGTGGCGAGCGGAATGTGGACGAGCAACCAGCGCTTCAAGGTGCCCTGCAAAGCGTAGTGGCGATCCAGACGATTCTTGTCGTGGCCGAGATCGCGGATCCGGGCCAGGTGTCCCTGCTCGGCCTCGCTAAGGTACCCCGACACCACCGCGCACTGATGCTGTATGAAGTGGGCTCCCTTTTGTCCGCTGACGGCGTGATTGAGGAAAAACCGGGGACGCTGGAAAAACCAGTGCATGGTCTCCAGATAATGCCGCGCCAGGGTGTCGCTTCCCGTTTCTTCCGTACAGGCGACGAGCGTCGATTCCACGTCGTCGCGGATGCGGGCCAGTTCCGCGGGAATGCGTTCGTAGATGGCTTCGTCACCGCCTTCGGTCAGGCGCGCCGGGTAGAGGCGCTGGAGCCCGTAGCCGATGATCCCGCTCAGGCTCAGCAGATAGAAGAACAGGGCAAGCGCCTGCTCGTACAGGCCCGAAGGCCAGGCGTTCCCCGTGTGCACCCAGAACAGGGCGAGGGCCGACAGGCCGACCACGACATGGGCATTGAGCCAATAGGACGCGCGGCCGACGGGCACCATGGACAGCTTCTTGCGCGTATTGAAAAGCGCCAGCCCCGCGATGGCCGCAAACAATACCCACCCGGTGAGCCGGGCCGGCATGCCGAGGGCGGTGCGGCTCTGATCGGCCAGGTAGGCGATGAGGACCAGAACCAGGCCGGCGCCGACCACAAGGACAACGTTGAATAGCCGTATTACCCGCACGTTGCCTCGCCGATTTCCATCACGCGTGTTCCCGCAAGGCCGCCAGGTCGCGGAAGTCGACCCTTCGCAACGCATCATGGGGACAGGCGCGCACACATGCCGGACCACCCGGATTGTTGGCGCACAGATCGCACTTGGTCGCCTTTATGATGGGCTGGCCGCTGTCTTTGTCCAGAAGCGGGGCGCCCTTGTCGTCGGCGATTTCGACCAACCGGATGTTGTCGTAGGGACAGGAATTGGCGCACGTGCCGCAACCGATGCAGGTCTCGTCGTTGATGATCACGGTTCCGCCCGCGACCGTCCGGTGGATGGCCCCGGTCGGGCAGCCGATCATGCAAACCGGATCCTTGCAGTGCATGCACGCGTTGGCGACCATCCAATGGTCGAAGGTCTTTCCGTGGCGGACAAAGCGCGGGTCGCCGCCATGGGTGGAAGCGCACGCCTGGACGCAATCGTCGCAGCGCACGCACTTGTCCATGTCGATGAGCATGGCCTTGGTGCCGTTGATGAAGCGCTCGTCGACGGCCCATTCGAGCAGCCCGTTGTCGACCAGCGCGCCCTCGGCGGCGGGGCGCAACGGCTCCGGCGGCCTGTCGATACCGGCGAAAACGTATTCCTCGAGGATGTGGGCCGGGACCCGCAACACGTCGACGTAGCCCAGGGCCCGGACGGTGGTCTGGAGCGAGACTTCCCCCTCGTCCCGCCAGGACCGGTACAGTTCGTCGAATCCGTAGACGTCGCCGGCGCCGAGATAGGTAAGGGTGATCTCTCCCTTGCCGACCCCGTACGAAACACGTGCGAATCCCGCCCGCACCAGCAGCACGCCATCCGGATAATCGCCTTCCCGGGCAATGATCGGCTCTTCCGCCGCGCTTCCCTTCTGGCGCATGCGTTTATACGTGGTGTGCCAGTCGAAGCCGCCATAGGTCTCGAACAGGGTCGCGTCCGCCACCTTCTGCAGCGCGTCGCCATCCAGATCCTTGAAAAACGGCGTCTCCTTCAGCGCCGCCTTGAGGGCGTTTTCCCGGTAATTCTCGTCGATGCGCCGGCGCCAGTTCTCGTCGAATTTCTTCAATTCCCGCAGTCCCTGCCAGCGGATCTCCAACAGCGTCGCGTCGGTTTCGGCGAACACGGTCACCGCCCGGGGAATCCGGCCCAGGGCGGCAAGCTCGCCGAACAGCTGCCCTTCGGACATGGGGGCGGTCCGGTGCCTGTCGAGGATGGCCGGAACGTCCTGCAGGAAGACCCGCGCCTCCGATTTGTCCGTTTCACTGCGCAGGCCCTTGCCCGTGTACCGGCCGACGTCGCGGACCTCGGGGATCCAGCGGTTGGTCCAAAGCTGGGTCAAGGCCTCGAAGAAGCCCTTTTTGCGGACGGCCTGGCGGCCCAGCAAACGGCGTGGAAGACTGGGCGCAACGACGACCCTGAGGGTCCCTTCCAAGATGAGAAAGGCCGAGTTGCCGTAATCGCCTTCGCGGACGACGATGTCGCCTTCCGTGAACCGGACGATTCGCGTGTCATTGCGGAGAATGCCGCTAAGCGGCACGTTGCCGGGAAAGGTCTCGGCGTCGATGGCGGCGATCTCGGGACGCTCCAGCAGCGCCTCCACATCGGCGTCGGTCATGTCGGGGCCGAAGGGGGTGTCCCACCGCTGGGGCCGCGTCATGGTGGTGACCAGAGCCACTTTGCCTCCCCCGTCGTCCGGTTTCCCCTGTCGTCCGCCACCCCTTAAGCGAACGGCGGACCCTCGTCCGCCTTTGCCGGTGCCGGGCCGGCGGCGTGTTACTTGTACGCGTCCTTTTTGGGCAGCATGCCCCCCAGCGCCCCGCTCAGGTCCTTATCCTTTATCGCCGCGACGAAGGCCCGTGCCGCGGCGTCGGTCGGGCTCGCAAGCAGCGCGCCCGCTTCGGGCACCGAGCCCGTGGCCGCCTGAAGCGCTTTCCCGGCCTTGGCCAGGCGCTCCTTCTGGACGCCCACGTACTTGGCGTTGTCGGTTTTTTTCAGCGCTTCCGTCGCCGCCACCAGCGCCGCCGCCTGGCCGGTCGCGTAGAGCCTTGCCAGCTCGGGCCCGCTCATCTCCTGATTGTCCGTCACGTTCGGCGGATAGAAGCGGTGACGCACCGAGCCCTGGGAGTACCCGACAAGCTCGAACCCGGCGTGGATGGGATGGCCGGCGCCGACCATCGCCGACACGGTTTTGCCGTCCAGCGCCGGATTGGTCATGCCGTGGCAGGACAGGCAGTTCAACGCCACGTCATAAATGCGGCCGGGCCAGATCATGCCGGCGGCGGCGGCCTTCTTGATGCGCCCGGCCTTATGGTCCGGCGTCTCCTGTTCGCGCTTGACGCTCCTGCCGCCGTAGTCGTTGTGAATGGCCACCCACTCCGAAGCGGCGCCGTGACAGCTTTCGCACGACGGCCCCGCCACCGCCTTGTTCTTGGGGCCCCCGACCGTGAAGTGGCACAGCACGCAGACCTTGCTCCTGCGGATGTCGCCCTTGCCGCCGGCGGCTTTCAGGATGCCCTTGGCCGCCTTGTTCCGGCGCACGGTCCTGAAGGACTTGAAATGCTTGGTTGCCTTCCACACCGCGTGCTCGGCGCGGTGGCATTCCTGGCACTTTTTGGGCCCCACGTAGGCGGGCTGGGCCGCCGCCGGTCCCATGCCCCCCGTGCCCAGGAGCAGGACCGCCAAACCCAGCGTGGCGGCCCACAATCCGACGACGCGTCCTCCCATGGTCATGTCTCCCCCCCCGAATTCCGCGCGGCCTGCGCGCTTGCCCGTGCCACCATCCGTTTCCCGCAGGCCCGCGATACGCATGACCTGCGGCACCCCCCCGGGGCAGGCACGGATCTTCAAGTTACTTTAAAATCGTAACAACTTCTTGACCGCCCGACAAACGGAAACGCCGGATTCGGCCGGGGCCGCATGCGATCATACCATTGTCGAGGGAGAGTCGGGCTAGTGGGCCGGCGCACCGGGTCCTTACTTGGCCCCGGCGAAGATGCCGGAAGCGCTGTAGTCGGGGCCGCCGTCGACGTTGA
>JBHHXI010000075.1:0-14913 GCA_046756945.1 Rhodospirillales bacterium | reverse complement strand
TGTGCGCTTTCGCCGGGCGCTTCGGGGGCGCCGTCCGGAGCCGCCCCGGCGTGCTCCCGGCCGGCCTCCGGGTCCGGGGTTTCGAGGGCGCCATCCATGTTGCGCTCGATGATCGCGTCGATGTCCTTCCACATGGCGTCGGCGTTCCGCTCGGCGCCGCCGTCGCGCCATTCGATGCGGCAGTCGCCCACCGGCAGATCGGCATCCTCCGATACCGTTACCCTGCCTTCGGCGGCGGTGCCCGCGGTGTGGGCGTCGATCCGTTGGGCCAGGGGGTCGCGTAATTCGGGGTTCACACGCACGACCACCGGGGAATCGTTCAACACCTTCTCCATGGCCATCTCGGCCAGCCTTTCCACCTCGCCCAGGGCGTTGCGCGAGGCGAGGTCGGGAAACATCTTGCGGGCGATGGTGGTGGCCACGGTGATGGCGTTGTGGGCGGTGCTGGTGTTGGCTTCGTCCTGCATGCGGAAAAGCTCGGACAGGCGCTCCAAAAGCGCCGTCAGGGACTCCGTGATGTGGTGTTCGGCGGTGTTCGCGGCGGCGCGGATTCCCTCTTCCTTACCCGCGGCAAAGCCTTCCTCGCGCGCCGCGTCCACGTCCGCCTGGCTGAACGTCGGGACCGCGTCTTCGGACTCTTCCTGGTTTGCTTCCCCTTCGCATGCCTCCGAGAGGCTGAAGGTCGTATCGAAGAGGAATTTTTTTACCGCCGTCATGTCCGTGACATTCGCCTAATACACCAGTTCATCTTCCTCGCCGCCGCTGGAGATCATGATCTCGCCGCTGTCGGCCAGGGCCTTGGCGGCGGAGACGACCACGGCCTGCGCCTCGTCCACGTCCTTCAACCGCACCGCCCCCATCGCCTCCATGTCCTCTTTCATCATCTTGGCGGCGCGTTTCGACATGTTATCGAGGAACAGTTTCTTGAGATCCTCCGAGGCGCCCTTCAGGGCGAGGGCGAGCTTGTCCTTCTCGACATCGCGCAGGAGCACCTGGATACCACTGGAGTCGATGCGCGAAAGGTCGCCGAAGGTGAACATCAACTGCTTGATTTTCTCGCACGATTCCCGGTTGCGCTCCTCGAGCGCCGTCATGAACCGGTTTTCGGTCGCCCGGTCCAGGCTGTTGAAGATGTCGGCCATCATCTCGTGGGCGTCCCGGCGGGTCGAGCGGGCAAGGTTGGTCATGAATTCGGCGCGCAGGGTCTTTTCCACGTGATCCAGGACGTCTTTCTGGACGGCTTCCATCCGCAGCATGCGCATCACCACTTCCATGGCGAAGTTCTCGGGCAGCACCGAAAGCACCCGCGCCGCATGCTCCCCCTTGAGCTTGGACAGCACCACGGCCACCGTTTGCGGGTATTCGTTCTTGAAATAGTTGGCGAGCACCGCCTCGTTGACGTTGCCCAGCTTGTCCCACATGGTGCGCCCGGCCGGGCCGCGGACTTCCTCCATGATCTGCTCGACCCGCTCCTCGGGCAGGCTTTTGTAGAGCAGCCGCTCGGTCGTGACGTATGAGCCGACCAACGAGCCCGCGGAAGACAGTTGGTCGGCGAACTCCACGAACAGACGCTCGATCACGGCGGCATTGACGTTGCCCAGATTGGCCATGGTCTGGGAAAGCTCCCGGATCTCTTCGTCCTCCATCAATTCGAACAGTTTCGCCGAGTGGTCCTGGCCCAGGGCGAGCATGAAGATCGATGCCTTCTGAGCCCCCGAAAGGCTGCGGAAATCGTCTTTGACCTGGGACATGGCTCAGGTTGCCCGGCTGTCCTGGTACATCCAGGAGCGCACTATGGAAAGGGCTTCGTCGGGATGCTTGTCGACGATCTCGCCCACCTTTTTCACCGACGAAGCCTTGACCCGGCCCTCGACCCGGTCGATGTCGATCAGTTCCTCGAATTGTTCTTCTTCGGCCGGCGCGCTTTCGCCCGGCGCCTGCACCGCGGCGGTACTGGGGGCGGACAGGGCCGGTGTGGCGCTGGCCTGATCGGTAAGCAGGTTCGCGCCGCCCGCCGGGACCGCCGCGGGAATGGCCTCGAAGGCCCGGGTAACAAGAGGCCGGACCACCAGCAGTATGACCAGGATGGCGACGATGCTCAGGACCAGGACCTCCGCCATGCGCAGGAGGTCGTTCTTTTGAAGGCCGAAGAACAGCTCCAGGGGCTGTTCCGCGGTGTCGTCAACCTCCGCGAACTCCATATTGATGACCTCGACCGTGTCGCCCCGGTCGGCGCTGAAGCCGATGGCGCCGCGCACCAGTGTCGCGAGCAACTCCATTTCCGCCTCGCTGCGTGGCTGGTAGGTGAGATTGCCGTCGGCCCCGAGCTTGCGGGAGCCGTCCACCAGCACGGCCACCGAGAGCCGGTTGATGATGCCGGATTCGCGCACATGGTTGACGACCTTCTTGGATATTTCGAAGTTGACGGTCTCCTCGATGCGGCTTTCAGACGCGCTCCTGCTGGCGGTGTCGCCGCTGCCCAGGTTCGGGTCGGGCAGGTTGCCGGCGACGCTGACGGGCGGGTTTCCCTCGGCGTCCTTGCTGCTTGACGTCTCTTCGGTGCTCTGGGTCGAGCGCACCACCTGGCCGTCGGGGTCGAACTGTTCCTCGCTCGTGGAGATGCGGTCGAAGTCCATATCGGCCGACACTTCGGCGCGCACCTTGCCGAATCCCACGGTCTTCTCGAGCAGTTCCTCGATGGTCCGGGCGAGACGGCCCTCTACGGTGCGCCGCCGTTCCTCGGCCTTGGCGGCCACGGCGCCCGGTCCCGTGTCGTCGAAGCCGCGGGCGAGCAGGGTGCCCTTGTCATCGACGATGGAAATGCGGCTCGGGACCAACGACGGTACGGCGGCGGCGACAAGGTGTTGGATGGCCATCACCTGCGACTTGTCGAGGCGGCCGGCGCCGCGCATCCTGAGGATGACCGAGGCGCTGGGTTTTTGCGCCTCGCGGCTGAACAGCCGCCGCTTGGGCATCACCAGATGGACGCGGGCCGAACGCACGCTGCCCAATGTGCGGATGGTGCGGCCCAACTCGCCTTCCAGGGCGCGCACCAGGTTGATGTTCTGGACGAAGTTGGTGGTGCCCAGCGAATCGGCGTTGTCGAAGATCTCGTAGCCGATGGTGCCGCCGTTGGGCAGACCCTGGTCCGCCATGGTCATGCGCAGCTTGAACACGACGTCCTCGGGGACGTAGACCTGGGTGCCGCCGTTGCGCAGTTCGTATGGGGTCTTCGTGCTTTCCAGTTGGGCCACGATGCGCGACGAATCGCCCAATTCCAGGTCCCCATACAGAAGGGCCATCGGCGGCGCCGCCAGCCGGGCGGTCAAAAAGATGAAAAAGGCAACCAGGGCAACGCCCACGCCTCCCAGCACCGCCAAGCGCACGGTGCCCAGATTGCGCAGGGCTTGCGTGATGGTGTCCACTCGACTCCCCTTGTTCCGAGTTCGAAACGCCTACCGATTTCCGCGGCCGCGCCAATCCCTTTATCGGCGGGGAGAGCCTAGCGAGGGGATCGTGAAAAAGTGGTTAACACCCGGCAGAATTTGCCTAGCAGGCTGAAAAAGGGTGTCGCTGGCGCCTTATGCTTCGCGACGGCGCTATCCTGAGGCGCCGCCCGACGGGCGGCGTCTCCGAAGGACAGGACGGCGCATGGACGGCTTTTCAGCGGCCCGCTGGTTCTTGCCGGCACTATTTCGTTTGGATGCGGACGATTTCGTGGAGGGTGGAAACGGGCCCGGGGCGGGATTTGGAGCCCCTGCGGTACTCCTTGGTGCGCGTGGCGCGCAGCCCCGCCAGGCCGTGCGCATCGAGCAGGCGTTGCCAGGAGCGGAACTCGTCGACGGAGAGGGTGTAGCGGTCGCAGGCCTCCTCGAGGGAAATCAGCCCGGCATGTACCCCGGCCACGACTTCCGCCTTGCGACGCATGACCCACCGCTTGGTATTCGGTGGCGGCAGGTCGTCCCGGGTCATCGGCGCGCCGGTGGGGCTCAGGACCTCGCGGGAGCGCGCCTTGCCTGAGTGATGGAGCTTGTGCTCGGTCATTGGCCGTTTCGGTGTTCCTGATTGCTTTGACCTTTTGAATAGGCGAACCCGTGTTAAAGAACCGCTAATGAATAAGGTTTGAATTCGGTTAATGGTCCCGCGGCGCCGGCCCGGGCAGCCGGGACGCAATATCTCGGGGTGAAATTAAATGGTCCCGGCGACGGCCGGATGGCCGCGCCGGGACCGGGGTGGGGACGGTGGTCGTGGTCGTGGTCGTGGTCGTCAGGTGTCGTCAGGTGAAAGGGTTACCGCTTGACGCGCAACAGTTCCTCCAGCATGTCGTCGGTTGTGCTGATGATCTTGGCGGAGGCCGAAAATGCCCTCTGCACCACGATCATCTTGGTGAATTCCTCGCCGATGTCGACGGTGGAGGCCTCCAGGGCCCCCTGGATGACCTGGCCGGCGGGGCCATTGTCGGCCACGCGGAGGGTAACGTCGCCCGAACCCTCGGTGGCGCTCCAAACGTTGCCGGTCTTGGATTCCAACCCATTGACGTTGACGAACGTGGCGATCGGGATTTGGAAGATGGGCCGGGTTTCGCCATTGTCGAACAGGGCGGTCACCAGGCCGTCGGTGGCGATGGTGACCCCGGCAAACGTGCCGAACCGGGATCCGTTCTGGTTGATGAAAACGGGGGTGAACGCGGCGCCGAACTGGGTGAAGCCGTCGGCGACACCGACGGTGCCCAGATTCAGGGTGATTTTCTTCGACGCCCCGGCGGCGTCGTTCATGTCCGAGGCGCCGCTGGCGAAGTCCAGGATCTCGAGCTTCTTCACGTTGAAGGCGTTGGGCAGGCCGTCGCTGTTGAAGACGATGCCGCGGGTGGTCGTTAACGCGAACGTCCCGCCGGCGCTAAACGTCGCCGTGCCGTCCGGCTCCGTCGGGACGTTGGTGAAACCGCTGGAGAAGACCACGTCGAAGGAGCCGCTGGCCAGGGACGAAATCACCAGCGTGTTGGGCGTGCCCGACGGCGTCGGTTCCGAGGCGTCGTTGTTTTGCCTGGTCCTGATGGCCGTGCCGCCGGCGGCGTAGTTGGGGTCGTTGGCCTCGATCGACGCCTCGAGGTCGGCCAGCATGTTGGCGAGGCTGTCGATGCGGATGTTCAGATCGTTGTCGTTGGATACCTCCGCGCTGTCGAAGGTATAAACGATGCCGTTGATCGTCATGGTGTCGGTATTGGCGGGAACGCCCGGGAACGTGAACTGGGCGTAGTCCCGGTAGACCGTGGCCGGCTTTTTCACGGTGAAGGCGTTGTCCTGGGTCGTGACCCGGGTGCCGGTGCTGTCCAGGAGACCGGTCGGGTCGACCGCGATCGCCCGCGTGCCGTCGTCCTTGAACAGGATGGTGGTGCTGCTGGCGGAGCTGACCGCGATCCGGTTGTTGGTGGTGTCGAAGTCCGAATCGCTGGCAATGACCGCGGCCACCAGGGACGCCACGTCCTGGGTCACGGTGGTGTTGGTGCGGACGTCGACCTGCTTGACCGTCGCGGTGTCGGCGGGCGGGGTGCCGGTGGTGTTGAAGGTGTACGTGATGCCCTCGATGATCACGGTGGCGCCGTCGTTCGGACGCCTGGCGATGCCGTTGGCGTCAAGGATGTTGAACTCCAGCTGGCCGGTACTTTCGTAAACCAGCGGGGTCGGGCTCGTGCCGTCCTCGATGCTCAGGACGGCGGCCCCCGAGGGAGGCGCCACGGACAGGTCCCACTGGTTTTCCGTCGGCGATTTCGTATAGACGAAGCTGATATTGGCCGCGTTGCCCAGGGAATCGAAGAACTGCACATCGGTCTTGTGGGTCGTGCCCGCGACGTCGTTGGCCGGCAGGTTGGTGCCGATGCCAATCGTGCTGGTCGCCGACGCGGTGCCGCCGACCTGGCTCAGGTTCACCGTCGACAGGTAGTCTGTGGAGACGATGTTCTGGTTGGAGACGGTGAGCGACGTGTTGGCGGGGATCACCTTGCCGTTGGCGTCCGTCGGCCAGGCCTGCAGGTAGAATCCGGCCGTGTTCCTGAGGAACCCCGTCTTGTCCTGGAAGAACGAACCGGCGCGGGTGTACAGGAATTCGTTGCTGATGGTCGGCGTATTGGCCTCGTTGACGACGAAATAGCCCTGACCGGAGATGGAGATGTCCGTTTGCGAGCTGGACGCCTGCAACAGGCCCTGTACACCGGTGTCCTGGCGCGGCTTCGACTGCACGCCGCCGGCCGAAAACAACGTCGACGAGGTCTGCTTGGTGACCAGGGTCTGGAAATCGACCCGCGTGTTCTTGTAGCCGATGGTGCTGACGTTGGTGATGTTGTCGGCGATGGCGCCCATGGCGCTGCTCTGGGCGGTCAGCCCGGATACGCCCGAAGACAGTGCACCAAATAAGCTCATTTTCGTTCTCCTTCGATTTGCCGGTTCTTCGGCCGCGTGCGTTACAGGGTCGGGTCGGGCGGAGGATTGGTGTTGCCGCCTGGCGATGCCGCGTCCGGCGCCGTGCTGGCCGGGGTCTCCTTGACCGCGAGGACGTCGTCCATGGACACGGTCACGTCGCCCAGGAACAGGGATACGGCGCCGTCGTCCGCGCCGGCGCCGGTGACCCGGCCGAAGACGGTCTGCTCGACATCGAGCAGGTTGCCGGCCCTGTCCAGGGCGCCGACGACGATGGTGTAAGCGCCGTCCGGCTGCTCGACGCCGCCGGCCGACTTGCCGTCCCACACGAAACCGTGTTTGCCGGTCCCGGTTTCGCCTTGGCCGACGAACACGGTCAGGCCGGAGGAATTCTTGACGGTGACGGTGACGTCCGTGGCATTGGTGTCGAGGGCGTAGGTGAACTCTGCCCGGCCGTTCTCGAGCGGCACCGTGTCGCCGGTGACCTCGACGGTGGTGCCGATGAAGTCGACCATGGCGGCGACCTGCGAGGTCTCCTGCAGGTTCAGAAGCTTCTCCAGGTTGTCGTTCTGCTGGATCTGCTGCTCGACGCTGGCGAACTGGACCAGCTGTGCGGTGAACTCGTTGGTGTCCAGCGGGTCGAGCGGGTCCTGGTTCTTGAGCTGCGTGATCAGCAGGTTCAGGAAGCGGTTCAGCTCGTCTTGCAGCTTGGCCTTCGACGCCGCCGCCTTGGAACCGTCGTCGACGGCGACCGTATCCGAGACTCCTCCGAGGATCATCTGCCCATATCCTTTACGCGCGCCATTTCGCTCAGGCGCGAATGTCGATGCGGCCCTCGGTGATGATGCCGTCACCGTAGTCGGCGGCGGGTGCACCCACGTCGTCCGCTCCGGCCGCGGCCGTTTCGTCGTTCGGCGCGCCGGAGCCCGTGGGACCGTCCCCGGGCGCCTGACCGCCTTGTCCGCGCAGGTTGAAGCTCAAGCTTCCCGAATCCGCCTGCAGACCGGCGTCCTGGAGCGCCCGCTCCAATTCCCGGGCATCGCGCTGCAACAGGTCCAGGGTGTCCTTGTTGTCGGCGGTGACCACGGCCATGACCCGGCCGTCGTGGCCGACCTCGAGTTGCACGTCGATGCGGCCCAGCGAAGCGGGCTTGAGCTGGATGGTAATCCTGTCCACGCCCGCCTTGAGTGCCTTGGCGATGTGGACCGAGACCTGATCGGCCACCCCCGGCCGCGGGCCGGCGGCCCGCTGGGCGTTGGCCGTGGTGGAGGCTGCCGGCTGCTGGGTCAGAGGTGTCTCGCCCACGGCGGCCGCGCCCACTGGCGCGATGGTGCCGCCGGTTCCGGCCTGGGGCTGGAGCGTGGCCGCATTGGCGAGCACGGGGGACCCTGTAACTTCCGTTCCGGCCGCGGCCTGGACCTGCGCCGCCTGGATGGTCGCCTGCTGGCCCTGGCCGGCGCCGCCGGCCAGGTTCGTGGCCGCCGGGTTGGTGCCGGCGGCGCCGTGCAGGGACTGGCCGTTTTGGGGCTGGTTTCCGGCCGTGCCGGAGAGGACCGTAGATGCGGCGAGGTTGGAACCGGGCTGCGACACCAGGGTCGCCGCGTCGTTGGTGACGGCGACACGCACCGAGACAGGGTTGCCCTCGCCCACGGTCTTGGACAGGGCCGCGGCCTGGGCCGCCGCGCCGTTGTTGGGGGTGGCGGCCGTATTGGCCGGCGCCCGGGCGCCGGGGGTGGCTTGCGGCTGTTGGCCCTGTGCGTTGGTTTGCGGGCGGCCGGCGTTGCCGCCCTGGGCCGGAGTCTCCTTGGCAACGGCGGCCGTGGCCGTGGACAGTCCCTGTCCGGGGCGCCCGCCGGCCGGTTCGGCCGCGTTGCCGGGAAGTTTCGAGGCCTGTGCCGCCGCCACGCCGGCCAGCACCTGACCGGCATGTTCCGTGCCGGCGCTGCTCGCCGCGTCTCCGCCATTGGCGGCTGGAGTCCCGGCGGTCGTCCCGTCATTGGGATTCGGGGCCTCGGTGGCCCCGGAATCGCCTTCCGGGTCCGCGGACCCGGCCTCATACTCGCTCTCCCGCGGTGTCTCGTCTCCGTGGGACGGCGGGTCGCCGGGATCGTCCGTCCGCGCCGTGCCCTGGTCCGCGACCTGGTCGTCGCCGTAATCCGCGTCGGCGGTATCCGGGCCGGCGTCGGGCCGATCGTCGCCGCGCCCGGCGCCGGCGTCGTCGAAGTGGTCGTATCCGTCGTCGCCGGCGGGCGCCGGTGGTTCGGCGGAGCCCGGATCGGTCGTGTTCCCGGCCAGGTCCGTAAGCGCGTCGATGCCTATCCCAACGGGGGCGCCGGCCTGCCGCAGGAGATCGGTGAAGGATACCGCAAACCCGCCCGGCGCCGCCGTGGCGTTGCCGCCGTTGTGGTCCTGGGGGACGACGCCCGTGGAGCCCCCGCGTTGGATCGACAATTCATCCATAGCCAGTTTTTTCCAAGACACTGATGCCGGCTCCTCTCGTAGCAATTCGTGGGCCAACCGGGCATGTGCGCCTAAGCCATTGAAAATGGGTGAGAAAAATAATCGGGACCGTGAAGGGGGCGGCAAAATCCTGTCCCCGCCCGGCAATATCTGCTGGCGTTGCCGGTCAGGGTCTGCCGGTTGCGCCGGCGCCCGGCGCCGGGCAAGGCAACGGCCCCGCGAGGGGGCCGCCAAGATATCCTGGACCGTTGCCGGGTGCGCCGGTTATCGGAGGATCACCGCTCAGGTGATGATATCGAGAACCGTTCCCTTGCCGATATTGGGCGGCTCGAGCACCATCTCCGTCAGGAGTTCGGCGCGGGCCTGGTTGATTTCGAAGGCCAGGGACAGGGATTTCAGGAACTGGCTGTGCTTTTCCCGCAGTTTCTTGATTTCGGCGATCTTTTCGCCGGTGTTCGCCGACTGCACGGTTTCGATCTGCAGGGACACGCTGGCCAGTTTCGACCCCACGCTTTCCTTGAACGTATTGATGGCGTCCAGGTTGGAGAGCAACACCAGGACGCCGTTTTCAAGCTTTGAACTGGCGGCGGTGACGGCATCCTGCCTTGCCGTTGCGTCCGCATACGAGCTGAAGCTGGAGATGCCGAGCCCCTCGTCCCGCACCTTGAGCAGGCCGTCCCGGACGTTGAAGCCGATGGCCAGGCCGTCCACCTTGCGGATGCTCAGCAGCTCCTTGTCGACCTTGGCGAGAAGGGTGTCGAAGGCCGCCGCGTCGCTGCCCGCGGCCAGGGTCTTGAGCGTATCCAGATCGTCGATCAGACCGTTCGTGATCGCCAGGTTCATAAAGGTCTGGTTCTTGAATTGATCGATCAGCGGGGTCAGGCGCTGGAGCCTTTTCTGTTCCAGCCCGAGGAAAACATCGACGTTGTTGACGACGGACGTATCGTCCAGCTTCTCGATCTTTTGCGCCAGCTGATCGATAAGCTTGTTCTGCAGGATGTTGAACTGCAGCTCGAAATTCGGCCGCTGGGCGATGATGGCGAGCCGCCCGAGGCTGCGCGCCGCCGAAGACCCCTCGTTGGCCCCCTGAAATAATGTTCCGATACCTATCACGGCGGCGCTTGTGTCCTTCTGCGTGTGTTTCTCAGAGCGTGGTCGCGCGGAGACGAAGGTCCATGTGGTGCGTGGGCGCCCTTTTTTCCACGCCCGTCGCGAAAAAAGCGCCTTGCGGCGCTTTCCTTTGGCGGCGACGGGAACCGCGCCCGACCCTTCCATGAGACCATGGGTGGGTTAAATTTAGGTAAACCGGCGGCCCGCAAGCGCCCCGGTCCGTCCCCGCCGCCGGGCGCCGGCGCTCAGACCGGGGCCTTGCCGACAAGATCCATCAGTTCCTTTTCGTGCTTCAACAGGTCCTGGGCCGCCTTGAGCGCCTGATAGAGGCGGTCTTCGCGGACTTCCTCCATGATCTTGCTGATGATCGGCGCCGAGCTTTGACTGGCGTCCGCGAACTGACGGACGTATTCGTCGAACGACGTCAGGTACTGGGTCTTCTTGTGTGGAAAAATGTAGGCGCACTGCAGGGCAAAATACACCCGCGCGGCCGGCGTTACGCTGTCCTCCTCCGACATGACCTCTTTCTGGCGGAGGATGGAGGCCTGGTTGTGGATCAGCAGCTTCGTATTGGAACCGGTGTTTTCGATGACCGCGCCGTTGATGATGAGCTTGTCACCCGATTTGATTTCAATCATCAAAGGCACGGCAGGTCTCCGACGGATATTTGCGTGAAACCGGCGGACGCCGGGACGGCCGGGCGCCGGAGGGGGAAAGATAATCCCATTGGCGGAGACCGTAAACCGCGTTCTCCGTGCCTGTCCGGCGGCGCCGGCGCCGGGGCGCGGGGGCGAACGGGAGGGCAAGGGGGGCGCGTCCGCATGGTCCCGTCACCCGGTGTGGGCGCCGGCGCGCGCCTGGACGATGACCGCCATCGTGGTCATGGCTGCTGCCCGGGCCCGGTCACGGGTTCTCCAGCGCCGCGGCGAGGGCGTCCGCCACCCTGTCCACGTCCGTTTCCTCCATGCGCGCGAACAGCGGCAGGCTCAGGCACCGCTCGTAGTAGGCCGCCGCCCCCGGCAGGCCGTGCTCGCCGTACCGCCTGGCGTAATAGGGCTGCAGGTGCACCGGCAGATAATGGACCTGGGTCCCGATCCCCCGTTCGCGCAGCCGGTTCATGACGGTGGCGCGGGGCACGCCCGCCGCCTCGAAGTCGATCAGGACCACGTAAAGGTGCCATACCGGCGAACAGCCGGGCGCGCGGGCCACGGGGCGCACGGTCGGCGCCAGGTCGGCGAGCGCGCTGTCGTAGCGGGCGGCGAGGGCGCGCCGCGCGGCGGCGAAGCCGTCCAGCTTGCCGAGCTGGCTGAGGCCGAGGGCGCAGTGGATGTCGCTGGCCCGGTAATTGTACCCGAGCTCGGGCATTTCGCGGTACCAGGGATTGGGCTTTCCCTCTCGGTCGAAAGCAAGGTCCGCGTTGTGAAATGCCCGGTCCACCGTGCCGTGGTTGCGCAACCGCTTCAGCCGTTCCTCCAGGCCGGGGTCGTTGGTGGTGATCACGCCCCCTTCGCCCATGGTGATGGTCTTGACCGCATGAAGCGAGAACACGGCCATGTCGGCGTGACGGCAGGCGCCCACCGGAACGGTCCCGCCGGCGCCGGTCCCATAGGTGGCGCCAAGGGCGTGGCAGGCGTCCTCCACCACCTTCAGGCGGCGTTCGGCGGCGAGGCCGGCGATGGCGCCGGGGTCCCAGCACTGGCCGTTCAGATGGACGGGAAAGACCGCTTTTACGTCTTCGCCGGACGGACCCTCCAGGGCGGCGCGGAGATGGGCTGCCTCCATGAGCCCGGTGTCCGGCGCCACATCGGTGAAGAGGACCTCCGCGCCGACGTAGCGGGCGGCGTTGGCGGTGGCCAGGAAGGTCAGCGTAGGCACCGCGACCCGGTCGCCGGGGCCCAGGCCGAGGGCCAGGGCGGCCAGATGCAGGGCGGCGGTACCGCTGGAGCAGGCGACGGCGAAGCGCGCGCCCACCTTGGCCGCGAACGCCTTCTCGAAGGCCGCCACCGTGGGGCCGGTGGTCAGCCAGTCACCGCGAAGGACCGCGGCCACCGCGGCCACGTCGTCGTCATCGACGGCCTGCCGGCCGTAGGGCAGGAAGGGCGGCGGGGGCGGGGCGCCGGCCATCAGCGGGGTCCCGAAAGGTACTCCCGCAACCCCTCCTCATCGAGCCATAGGGTGTTGTTGTTGCTGGCGTAGCGAAAATCTTCCGCAACCGGCCGCACTTCCTGCACCTCGGCGACGTTTTCCACCGGATCCCGGGTCCAGAACGGGAAGGCCGGCTCGGTGATGAAACGGTCCTTGAGCTCGTAGGTGTTGGGCGAGTCGTCCTCGGTGATCAGGACCTCGTGAAGCTTCTCGCCCGGGCGGATGCCGATTATTTCGTGGGGCAGGTCGGGCGCCAGGCAGCGCGCCAGATCGGTGATTTTCATGCTTGGGATCTTGGGCACGAAGATTTCCCCGCCCTGCATGGTCTTTATGGACGAGATCACGAAGTCCGCGCCCTGCTGCAAGGTGATCCAGAAGCGGGTCATGCGCACGTCGGTGATCGGCAGGTTCGTCGCGCCGGCGCGGGCCAGGCGCTCGAACAGCGGCACCACGCTGCCCCGCGAGCCGACCACGTTGCCGTAGCGCACGACGGAGAACATGGTTCCCTTGGGTCCGGCCAGATTGTTGGCGGCGACGAATATCTTGTCGGCGGCCAGCTTGCTGGCGCCGTACAGGTTGAGCGGGCTTACCGCCTTGTCCGTGGACAGCGCGATGACCCTGTCCACCTTGTTGCGCAGCGCGCAATGGACCACGTTTTCGGCGCCGAAGATATTGGTGTGGATGCATTCGGTGGGATTGTACTCCGCCGCCGGCACGTGCTTGAGGGCGGCCGCGTGCACCACGATATCCACGTCCCGGGTCGCCATCTCGAGGCGGTCGCGGTCGCGCACGTCGCCGATGAAGTAGCGCAGGCAGGGATAGCGCTTCGGGCTCAGTTCCTGCTGCATCTCATACTGTTTGAGCTCGTCGCGCGAATAGATGATGAGCCTGCGGACGTCGTACCGTTCCAGGATCGAAGTGATAAAGCGCTTGCCGAACGACCCGGTGCCGCCGGTGACCAGGATCGATTTGTCCTTCAGGCTGATCGACAGGTCATAGAAATGCGAGAGCCACTTGGGTGAGCTCCCTTTGTCGATTGGGGCAATATCATGCATGGAAAGACGCCGCTACCCGCTTACGCCCGACCGCGACCCACGCTTCGCGGCGGCGTCCGCGTCCCCGGCCTGTCGCAAAACGCGCCTCTTTCGCAAGATGCGACGTTCCGCTTTCGTGCCGTGGACTGGTCCCGAGCCTGTCGAAGAAATCCAGCGAATCGGTGCATGGGGGCCGTCGATTCTCACTCTGCCTAGTAGGTTATTTAGGACCGCCTCCCAGCGTGTGCCACAAAACTGACGGCTTTAACCGGAATGATCAACCAAAATTCCGAGCCGGCGGAATCGCGATTGGGAGGCCACGGCCGGGCCGCGCGGGCCGGGAACGTGCGGCCGTGAGGATAAGCCCCCGTCGGTCAATTCACTAACAGGCTGCTGAAAAAGGGCGTTGCTGGTGCCTTATGCTTCGAGACGGCGCTCCGCGCCTCCTCAGCATGAGGGGTAAGTGTTTGATTATATGAGAATCCTCATCCTGAGGAGCCGCCCAAAGGGCGGCGTCTCGAAGGATAGGACGGCACATGGGTGGTTTTTCAGCAGCCTGCCAAAGGCAATTCAAAATGCAACGCAAAAAGCAAAATGCGACGCAAAAAACGAATTTTTAAGCATTCATTAACTGATAGGGGGCACGCTGTCCGCCTGCTTTGGAGGGTAAATCCTCCCAGGAGGTAGAAAGCCTCCGTCAGATCGAAGACTCTAGAAAGGAGTTACAGCAATGGCTGGTATTACTCTTTCGGCTGCCGTGCGCGACAGCCTCCTGTCACTTCAGACCACCACCCAACTCATCAACCGCACCCAGGGCCGGCTGTCCACGGGACTGGCGGTGTCAAGCGCCATCGACGACCCGATCAAGTTCTTCCAGGCGAAGACGCTGTCGGACAGGGGCACCGACTTCGAGGCGAAAAAGTCGGGCATCGACCAGGGCATCAGCACGTTGACCGCGGCCCTGGACGGCACCGAGGGAATCGAGGCCATCGTCTCCCAGATGAAAGGTCTCGTGGTCTCCGCCAAGTCGGCGACGACCAGCACCATCGCCGAGCTGGTCAGCCAGTTCAACGACCTGCGCGGCCAGATCGCCAACCTGGCCCTCGACACCCAGTTCCAGGGACTGAACCTGATCAACGGCACCGGCGAGAAGCTGACCGTCGAGTTCAGCACCGACACCTCGTCCACCCTGGTCGTCAATTCGGTGGACGTCACCGAAAAAGGCGCCGGGCTGGCCGTCCGTAACGCGGTGACCCAGGCGGAGCTGAGCGGCGCCGTGTTCAACGTGTCCTACGACTTCGGCACCAGCGTCACCGTCTCCACCGGCTCCACGCTGTCGATCACCTATGCCGGCCAGAGCGCGTTCACCTTCGGCTCTCAGGGCAGCTACACGTTCGCCTACGGCACCCACACCGTGACCGTCAGCGTCGGCTCGGTGGGCGGCGCGGCGACGGCAACGACGTTCGCCCTGACCCAGGTCATTGCCGCGGGCACGACGTTCACCTTCACCATCGATGCCGCCAGCAATGTCGGCGCCGATGAGGTGTCATTCGCCGGCGTCACCACCGGCGCCAGCGTCAGCCTCGGCAACATCACCGGGCAGTACGTCATCGATTCGACGTTCACCACGCAGATCAACAGCCTGGTGACCGATCTTGAATCAGCCTTGAAGACCCTGCGCACCAAGTCCAAGACGCTGGGCTCCAACGTGGCGCTGTTGCAGACCCGTCTCGAGTTCACGGAGAACTACG
>JBHHXI010000074.1:0-15319 GCA_046756945.1 Rhodospirillales bacterium | reverse complement strand
GGGGGGGCCGCGTTCCGTAAGAAACGCGGGGGCCGGGGGGACACCCCCCTTGTCCGCCCGGGGGCCGCGCCCGGTCCTTCCGAGCGGAGCCGTGAAAGGGGTTCCATGGCCGTTTACACCGAGGTTACCGACGAGGAACTGACCGCCTTCGTCGCCGAATACGGGATCGGCGAGCCGTTGTCGTGCAAGGGCATCGCCGAGGGGATCGAGAACTCCAACTACCTGCTTACGGCCGGGGGCGGCACCTACATCCTGACCCTTTACGAAAAAAGGGTGCAGCGGGCCGACCTGCCGTTCTTCCTCGGCCTCATGGAGCACCTGGGGGCGAGGGGCGTTCCCTGCCCGACGCCGCTCAAGGGCAGGGACGGGCAGATGTTGCGGACCCTGTGCGGGCGCCCGGCGGCGATCGTCACCTTCCTCGACGGGATGTGGCCCCGGCGCGTTACGCCGGACCATTGCGCGCGCCTGGGCGAGGCCATGGCGCGCATGCACCTGGCGGGGCTGGATTTCCACCTCGGGCGCGCCAACGCCCTGTCGGTGGCGGACTGGCGCCCGCTCCTCGACGCGTCCGCCGCCCGGGCCGGGGAGGTCAGGCCGGGACTGGCCGGGGACCTGGAGGCGGAGCTGGGTGATCTGGAAAGCCGCTGGCCGGCCGGCCTGCCGAGCGGCGTCATCCATGCCGATCTCTTTCCCGACAACGTGTTTTTCCGTGCCGACCGGCTGTCGGGCATCATCGACTTCTATTTCGCGTGCAGCGACTTTTTCGCCTACGACCTGGCCATCTGCCTGAACGCCTGGTGTTTCGAAGCCGACGGCAGCTTCAATATCACCAAGGCGCGGCGCATGCTCACCGCCTACCGCAAGGTGCGCGACTTCTCCGCGGACGAGTTGGACGCCCTGCCCCTGCTCGCCCGGGGCAGCGCCATGCGCTTTCTGCTGACCCGGCTGTACGACTGGCTGAACACGCCGCCCGGCGCCCTGGTGACGCCCAAGGACCCGCTCGAGTACGTGAAAAAGCTCGAGTTCCACCGGGGCGTCCGGGGCCCCGGCGCCTACGGACTGGACTGACGCCGTGACCGCCGGCGGCAAGGATACGGTGCACATCTTCACCGACGGGGCGTGCAGCGGCAATCCGGGCCCGGGCGGCTGGGGGGTGTTGCTGCGCTGGCGCGGAGTCGAGAAGGAAATGTCCGGGGGCGAGGCCGCGACCACCAACAACCGCATGGAACTGATGGCGGTGATCCAGGCGCTGAGGGCGCTGAAAGGACCCAGTGTCGTCGCCCTCTACACCGACAGCCAGTATGTGCAGAAGGCGATGACCGAATGGCTGGCCAATTGGAAGGCCAAGGACTATCGCGTCAAGGGCGGGGGCCTGCGCAAGAACCACGACCTGTGGCGCCAGCTGGACGACCTGGCAGGGCGCCATCGCATCCGCTGGCACTGGGTCAGGGGCCACGCCGGCCACCCGGAGAACGAGCGCGCCGATGCCCTGGCGCGGCGCGGCCTGCAAGAGGCGCGGAACGGCGCGGCCGCGACTCCGGAATAATCGGGAGAAGCGGGAACCCGCCTGATACCAAGAATTACAGACCCGCGATACGGTTTGTCATTGCAACGGAGGCCACTTGTGCCAAGCGCTGCCGCGCGGGCTTTCTAAGGCGCCATAGGCCCGGCACCCCTGGGGTTTTAGGGCCTACGGCCCTAAGAAAAAGCGGGGCGTGGGGTGCAACCCCACCCGGCGCAGCCGAGCCGTGCCCTTGGTCCCGCTTGGGCCGATGGCACATGCATTTCATGCGAGGGCGTGATCGATCAGAGTCCTGGCCGCCTGGCGGGCGTTTTTGGCGGCGTCGGCCTGGCCGGCGACGTGGGCCATGACGATGGCCCCTTCGGCGAGCAGCATGAGTTGCCGGGCCAGCGCGTCGGCGTCCCCGGCGCCGGCGGCGGTGGCCAGCTCCCGCACATAGGCGAGGACGAGGCGCAGGTGCTCGGCGGCGGCGACGTGGATCGGATCGTCCGGGCGGGCGAACTCCGCCGAGGCGTTGATGAACATGCAGCCGTTGAAGTCGCGGCCGGCAATCCATTCGTCGAGGGCGTCGAAGATCGCCAACAGGCGTTGGCGGGGCGCCTGGGCCCGGCTTTCCACCGCCCGCATGAACCAGTTGCGGAAACGCTCGTCGCGCCGGCGCAGGGCCGAGAGGATGAGTTCGTCCTTCGACTTGAAGTGCTTGTAAAGGGTCATCTTGGCGACGCCGGACTCGGCCAGGATCTTGTCGATTCCGGTGGCGTGGAAGCCATCCCGGACGAACAATTCGAGGGCCGTGTCCACCAGATGATCCCGTCGGCTGGGGGCCATGACAGAAGGCCTCCTCACACATAAATATACAAACAGGTACGTATATTATTTTCCGCAAATCCGAGGCGCGGAGGGGTTTCTCCTGGCCCTCGCACCCCTTGCCGTATCCATGTGATGCCTATAAAATAACATGAATACAGGCATTTTCAAGGCCTTTTTCGCCACCGGCGCAACTTGCTGTGGGACCCGCATTTTTCTCCTTGACAAGACAGACCGATCTGTATATTTATTTTGCCAGAGAGGCGCTGGGCAGGGCCCGGGCGCCGCACCCCCACCCCGGTCGTCGGCGCCGCACCGGCGGATCGCCCGGCCCCAACGGAGACTGACACATGATCGACCTGTACTTCTGGACGACGCCCAACGGCTACAAGCCGATGCTGTTCGTCGAGGAAGCCGGGGTGGCGTACACCATCGTCCCGGTCAACATCGGCAAGGGCGAGCAGTTCGAGCCCGAGTTCCTGAAAATTTCGCCCAACAACCGCATCCCGGCGATCGTCGACGACGCGCCCGCCGGCGGCGGGGCGCCGGTTTCGGTGTTCGAATCCGGGGCCATCCTTCTTTACCTGGCGGAAAAGACCGGCCGCTTCCTGCCCGCCGACCTGGCGGGACGGGCCGAGGCGCTGCAATGGCTGTTCTGGCAGATGGGCGGCCTGGGGCCGATGGGCGGCCAGAACCTGCACTTCTCGGCCTACGCGCCGCAGAATATCCCCTACGCCATCGACCGCTACGCCAAGGAAACCGAGCGCCTCTACGGCGTGCTCGACAGGCGCCTCGCCGACAGGGAATTCGTCGCCGGGGACTATTCCATCGCCGACATGGCGATCTATCCGTGGATCCTCAGGCTCGAGCGCGAAAACGGGAACCTGGGGGATTTCCCCAACCTGAATCGCTGGTTCGGGACCATCGCCGCCCGCCCGGCGACCATCCGCGCCTACGCAAAGGGCAAGGCCGTCAACACCACCCCCACCATCACCGAGGAGTCGAAGAAGCTTCTGTTCGGCCAGGGCGCGGCGAGGATCGCGGCCTGAGCGCCGGCCCGGCGCCGCCGCCGGACGGTGATCCAACCCGAAAACCCCGCATACGAAGGAGCAAGACAATGGTGAATTTCAAATCCGTCACAAGCAGGACATCGCGCCTTGGTTTGGCGTCGATCCTCGCCGCCGCCCTGTATCTGGGCAGCGGCCCTGCACCAGAGCCGCAGGCGGCCGAAGTGAACGGCTCGACGAGGACGACGTTGCACAAAACCGTCAAAGTGGACGGGCTCGACATCTTCTACCGCGAGGCGGGTCCGAAGGACGCGCCGACGATTCTGCTGCTGCACGGCTTTCCGACGTCGTCGCAGATGTTCCGCAACCTGATCCCGGCGCTTTCGGACAGGTACCATCTGGTGGCGCCCGACTACCCCGGTTTCGGCAACAGCGCGATGCCGACGGTCGACCAGTTCGATTACACCTTCGACCGCCTGGCCGACGTCATCGATGGCTTTACCGAAAAGCTCGGACTGAAAAGGTACAGCCTGTACGTCATGGATTACGGCGCCCCCGTCGGGTTTCGCCTGGCGGTCAAGCACCCGGAAAGGATTCAGGCCCTGATCGTCCAGAACGGCAACGCCTATGAGGAAGGACTGCGGCAGTTCTGGGATCCGTTCAGGGCGTACTGGAAAGACCGCACGGACAAGAACGCGGCGCCGCTGAAAGGATTCCTTGCCCTGGCGGCGACCAGGTGGCAGTGGACCCACGGAACGCGCGACGAGCAGGCCATCAGCCCCGATACCTGGACCGTCGATCAGTATCTGCAGGACCGTCCGGGCAACAAGGACATCCAGCTTCAGCTGTTCTACGATTACGGATCGAACCCGCCGCTGTATCCCGAGTGGCAGGCCTACTTCCGCACGCACCAACCGCCGACGCTGGTGGTGTGGGGAAAGAACGATCAGATTTTCCCCGCCGAGGGCGCGCATCCCTACAAACGTGATCTGAAGACGATCGAGTTCCACCTGCTCGATACCGGTCACTTCGCGTTGGAAGAGGATGGCGATTTCATCGCCGCCCGCATCCGCGCGTTTTTGACCAGCCACACGATCTAACCACACGGGGTGTCCAAAGGGTTGTCCGCCAACTGGATGCGCCACCACCGGGGGCAGACTCGTCGCCCCCGGCCTTCGCGCAACGAAGTTCTGCCGGAAAGGAACGGTCCCATGAGCGAGGCAATGAGGGAAATTGCGAGCGACATCGCCTTCACCCCGGCGGTCAAGGCGGTGCAGGAGCGGAAAGGCTCGCGCAAGGGCTACGCCCGCATGGAGGCAAAGGGCGGCTGGCAACGCGCCGTCACCGATGACCTGGCCGCCTTCATCGCCGAGCGGGATTCGTTCTACCTGGGCACCGCCAGCGCCGATGGCCAGCCCTACATCCAGCACCGCGGCGGGCCGAAGGGGTTCCTCAAGGTCGTGGACGCGAAAACCCTGGCCTTCGCCGATTTCACGGGCAACCGGCAGTACATCACGGCGGGCAATCTGTCGGAGAACGACAAGGCGTACATCTTTCTCATGGACTACGCCAACCGCCGCCGCATCAAGATCTGGGGACGGGCGCGCGTCGTCGACGGTGACGCCGGGCTCCTGGAACGGCTGGCCGACGCCGGCTACGAGGCGGTCCCCGAGCAGGCGGTCGTCTTCGAGATCGAGGCCTGGGACGTCAACTGCCCGCAACACATCACCCCGCGGTACAGCGAGCGGGAGGTGGCCTCCCTCGTCGCACCGCTGCGGGCGCGCATCGCCGAGCTCGAATCCCAGGTCGCGGCATCGCGCGGCCATCCGGCGCCGGGCGCCGCGGCCCCCCTCGCCGGCGCGTGAGGCCCGGCGCCGCTTTCGCCACCGCTGCAAAAAAAAGTGTTGACGGCGGAAAGATAAGTGTATATACACCTAATATGACCAAAGCAAACAAGGGTATGAACGCCGTGACCGCCAAAAAGATGATGACCTGCGCGTGCTTCAATCTGCGCAAGGCGGCCCGGGCGGTGACCCAGCTGTACGACGAGGTGCTGGCGCCCAGCGGCCTGAGGGGGACCCAATTCACCGTCCTCGCCGTCATCGCGGCGGCCGGGCCTGCCACCATGACCGACCTCGCCGACACCCTGGTCATGGACCGCACGACCCTGACCCGCAACCTGAAACCGCTTCTCGACCGGGGGCTGGTGGAGCGCGGCGAGGGGGAAGACCGGCGCCGGCATCCGATCGCCGTCACGCCCGCCGGCCGGGACGCCCTGGGCCAGGCCCTGCCCCTTTGGGAAAAGGCCCAGGCGCGCATTGCCGGCGGCCTCGGCGCGGCCCGCTGGAAGGGCATGGTCGGGGACCTCAACGAGGCGATCCGCCTGGCCCGGACGGGATAATTTTTTAAGTATATGAGTGTATATACACGTTTTTTCCCGCAAGAAGCATCGTTCCGTAAACACCCTGCAAGGAGTTGGAAGAATGTCTGCCGCTGAAAAAGAAATGGGCTCCGCCTGGAGCTTTTCCACCAAGGCCACGCTCGCCGTCGTCTTGACCGTTTGGTTCGCCCTTGCCGCCGCCGCCGGCACATCGGGGATCTTCACCGCCGGACCGGACCAGGTGTTCCGCCCGGTACTCCTGTCGGTGATCGTGCCGATCGCGGTTTTCCTCGGCATTTTCGCCGCATCGCCGACGTTCCGGCGCTTCGTGATGTCGTGGGACATCCGCTTCCTGACCATGCTCCAGCTTTGGCGCGTCCTCGGCTTCGCCTTTCTGCCGCTCTACGCCTTCGGCGTGCTGCCGGGCCTGTTCGCCTGGCCGGCGGGCCTCGGCGACGTCGCCATGGGCCTCGCCGCGCCGTTCGTGGTGCTGGCGCTCATGCGCCGGCCGGAGTTCGCCCTGAGCGGTCGCTTCATCGTGTGGAACCTGCTCGGGCTTTTCGATTTCGTCGTCGCGGCGGGGACGTCGACTTTGGTGTCCGGCGCCTTCCCGGCCCTGTCCGCCGGGCCGATCACCAGTGCGCCACTGGAGTATTGGCCGCTGGTCCTGTTTCCCAGCTTCATCGTACCGCTGTTCGTCTTCATGCACCTGAGCGTGCTCTTCCAGGTGCGGGCGCTGCGGGCGCGGGCCGGCGGGGAGCGGCGGCGCCGCCACGGAATAATCCACGCCGCCGGATAACGCCGCTTGGGACGTTTCAGGGGTTGGGCCGCTATTGAGCCCCTACACCTGTTCCAGAATCTTCTCGGCGCTGGTCGCCTCGAAGGTTCCCGCCGGGTCGATGTTGAGGCTTTTCACCACGCCGTCGTCGACGACCATGGAAAAGCGCTGGCACCTGAGCCCCAGGCCGCGTTCGGTGAGGTCGAGCTCCAGCCCCGCGGCCTTGGTGAACTGGGCGCTGCCGTCGGCCACCAACGTCACCGTGTCGCCCACGTTCTGGTCCTTGCCCCAGGCGCCCATGACGAAGGCGTCATTGACCGCCAGGCAGACGATGCTGTCCACGCCCCTGGCCTTGAGGGCGTCGGCGTTGGCGACGAAGCCGGGCAGGTGCTGGGCCGAGCACGTCGGCGTGAAGGCCCCAGGCAGGCCGAACAGCGCCACCGTCTTGCCCTTGAAGATATCGTCGGTGGTAATGGCGCTGGGGCCATCCGCCGTCATGACGCTCAGCGTCGCCGACGGTATGGTATCGCCAACTTGTATGGTCATCGTTCCCCTCCCCCTTGTCATTTCGTTCAACAGGACCGGTGAATTATCCGGCCCTGCCGCCGGGCCGCCCAAAAAAAGATAAGGCTTCCGGCGCGGGAATCCAGCCCCGACTCACCGGGCCGGGCCGGCGGCGCGGTCGAGGGCCGCCAGGACCGCCCCTTCGGTAAGCAGTTCGGGCAGGGCAATCCCGTCCGGCGCGCCCGGGCCGTAGACGGCGTCGAAGGGAATGCCGTAGCGCCCGAACAGCGCCAGGTACCTGGAGATGCCTTCGTCGGGCAGGGTCCAGTCGGCCTGCATGGGGACCACGGCGCCGCTGGTCAGGCGTTTGATCACGTCGCCCTTCAAAATGACAAAACTCTTGTTGATCTGGCAGGTGATGCACCAGTCGGCGGTGACATCGACGAAAACGGTCTTGCCCGCCGCCACCAGTTCCGGGATGGCGTCCTCGTCGAAGGGCTGCCACAGGTCCCTGGGGAGCGCTTCGGTAGCCGCCGCCGGCGCCGGGGTGCCCGCCGGAGGGACCGCCGGAACCAGGAACGCCAAACCGGCCAGCACGGCCGTGGCCGCAGCCCCGGCGCGCCGGCCGGCGGCTCGGGCGCGCCGTCGCACAAAGAGGGCCGCCCCGGCGCCGGCCACCAACACGCCAACGGCAGCGGCCGCCGCGGGGCCCACCTGCGCCGCGAGTACGGTAAGCAGCCACACGCCCGTCGCCGCCAGGGCAAAGCCGAGTACCCGGCGCAAGGTCGCCATCCACGGGCCGGGCCGGGGCAACCGCGTCGCCAGCCCCGGCGCCGCCGCCACCGCCAGATAGGGCAGCGCCAGCCCGACGCCGAGGGCGGCGAAGATGGCGAAGATTTCGGCCGGTCCGCGGGACAGGGCAAATCCGACGGCGGTGCCCAGGAACGGCGCCGAACACGGGGTCGCCAGCAGCGTCGCGAAGCCGCCGGAAAGAAAATGCCCGGCAAGGCCGCGAACACGGCTCGCCCCCCCGCCCACGTCGGCGAGCCACCGGGGCAGCCCGACGTCGAAGAATCCCCACAGGTTGCAGGCGAACAGCGCCACCACCAGGGTCATGGCGATGAGGAACCAGGGGTGCTGGAACTGGATGCCCCAGCCGACCGCCATGCCGGCCGCCTTGACCCACACCAGCGCCGCCGCCAGGAGCAGGAACGAAACCACGATGCCGGCGGCGGAGGCGATGAAGCTGTGGCTGACCGCGCGCCCAGCGCCGCCGCCGTGGCCGACGACACCCAGAAGCTTGATCGAGAGGACGGGAAGCACGCAGGGCATGAGGTTGAGGATCAGCCCGCCGAGCACCGCCAGGGCCAGGATAACCAACACCGATACCGGCGCCTCCGCCACCGCCCGAGGCCCGCCGCCCGCCGCGACCACGGCGAGGGTGCGCTCGGCGGAACGGGCCCCGTCGACAAGGGTCATGGTCAGGCGGGCGCCGGCGAGGCCGGTTTCCGGAGCGCCGTCCACGGGAACTTCCAGGAGGGCGCCTTTTCCGCCGTCACTCAGGCTGACCCTGGGCGCCGAGAACACCACGTCGTCCGGCCCCTCCACGTACAGGTCGGGGGCGACGAACGGCATGGTTGCGCTTGCCGTGACCCACAGCACGGTGGCCGCGCCTCGGTCCACGACCTCGGCCGTCTCTATGGCCACGCCGGTGGCGGACCCGTCCCCCGGCACGTGGACGGCAAAGCGGTTGATGAGATGGGCGAACGGGCTCGGTTCCGCCGCCCCGGCCGGCAGGCGCAGGGCCAGGGTCGCGTCGTAGGGAATGCAGATTTCCTTGCACGTGAGATACTCGACGGCGGCGCGAACGACGAGCGGCTCGCCGGCCCGGGCCAGCGTCGCGGTGACGGGCAACACCACTTCGCCGGTGTAGCCGAGGGTTTCGAAGCCGAGGATCGAGAATCGCTCCGGCGCCGGCCAGGACAGGGTCGCGCTTGCAAGGTTTTCCGACCCCGACCAGTCGACGCGCGGCGGATACCCGGCGTCGCCGGGCGAGCGCCAGTAAATCTTCCAGCCCTCGCGCAGGCGGAAGTGCAGGCCAAGCGACACCGTCTTCGCCGCGCCCACCGCCTCGGTCGCCGTCACCAGGCGCACGGCCGTCTGTTCGGTTTCCGCCCATGGCGACACCGCCGCCGAGACCACGGAAGGGCAAAGCCACGACGCGGCCAACGCCGAAAGCGCAAAAATCGCCAACCGTCCCGTTCCGCGCGTCAAGACATCCCCGCCTGCTTCATTACCGTATCCGAGGGACGCGGCACCCGCCGCGTTCCCATTCATATGGATTTTATCCAAGGAATTTCAAAAAAGTATGGATGTTCACGGACTCTTTACCCCTCCCGGAGCTTGATTCCAAGGCCATTGGCGCGATGGACGGCGCCACCACCATTGCCCTGGACCCATTCCAGGAAAGGGGCGGGAGATGGCGCTATGGGGTTTCCCACGCCCCCGTCGTGTGCGACACTGGTGCTGTCGGGATGTCTTGGCCCGTGCGCCGCAGGCGCCCCGTGATTTCAAGAGCTATGGCCGATGTGAGCGGACAATGTCGACTCTTCAGGACGCCCAGCATTACCTGTCGGGACAAATTCTGGTGGCCATGCCGGGATTGACGGATCCCCGCTTTGCCAGGACGGTCATCTACATGTGCGCCCACAACGCCGACGGGGCCATGGGGCTGGTGCTGAACCGGGCGCTCGAGTCGCTCACTTTTCCCGATCTGCTGGAGCAGTTGGGCATCGAAACCGCCAGCGTCGAAGACCCCATTAATATTCATTTCGGCGGCCCCGTGGAGTCGGGACGGGGTTTTGTCCTGCACACGCCCGACTACGTGCAGGACGCCACCCTGGTGGTGGACGGGGAGATCGCGCTCACCGCCACGGTGGACATCCTCAAGGCCATTGCCGGGGGCACGGGGCCGCGCCGGTGCCTTTTGGCCCTGGGCTACGCCGGCTGGGGGCCGGGTCAGCTTGACAGCGAGATCAAAAGCAACGGTTGGCTGAATGTGGCCGCGGACAACGAATTGATTTTCGGCCCCGACCTGGACAGCAAGTGGGACCGGGCCATGGAGAAGATCGGCATCGACCCGCGCATGCTTTCGGACACGGCCGGACACGCGTGATCTCAGAGGTCAGAAAACAGAAGTCAGAAGTCAGAAAAAAAGCGCCGGGAACACCTGACTTCTGACTTCTGACCTCTGACTTCTGACCTCTGCCTACCCCAGGCGCTCCGCCACGCGGTCGTAACTTTCCATGCGCCCGAGGGGACCCAGCGCCGCCAGGGTGGGCTTGCCGGCGATGATTCGCCGGGCCACCCTTTTGATGGCGTCCACATCCACCGCGTCGATCTTGGCGACGATTTCGGCGACGCTCAGCGGGCGGTCGAAGACCATCATCTGGCGGGCCAGTTGCTCGCAGCGCGACGACGTGCTCTCCAGGGACATCAGGATGCCGGCCTTGAGCTGGGTGCGGGCGCGGGCCACCTCTTCCTCGGTGACGTCGCCGCACACCTTGGTGATTTCATCGCAGACCAGGGGAATCAGCTCTTCGGTTTCCTTCTCCCCGGTGCCGGCGTAAACCCCGAACAGGCCGGTGTCCGTATAACACGAGAGAAAGGTGTAGATGCTGTACACCAGGCCGCGCTTTTCGCGCACCTCCTGGAACAGGCGCGACGACATGCCGCCGCCAAGCAGAGTCGAAAGGACCGAACCCGCGTAGAAGTCGGGGTCCTTGTGCGAAACGCCCTGGAAGCCGAGCACCAGTTGGACCTGTTCCAGATCCCTGTCCTCGCGCACCTCGCCGCCCACGTACCGGGCGGCATCGCGCGGAGCGTCGTCGCCGTCCGGCAGGCCCGCGAAGGCGGTTTCCGCCAGGGCCACCAGGGCCTCGTGATCCACCCGGCCGGCGGCCGCCAACACCATGCGCGGGGCACTGTAATGGGCGCGCATGTACTCGATGATGGTGTCGCGCCCCATGTCGCGCACGGAGTCCGTCGAACCCAGAACGGGACGGCCCAGGGCCTGGCCGGGAAAGGCGGCCTCCTGGAAGTGGTCGAACACCACGTCGTCGGGGGTGTCGTGGGCCTGGTTGATTTCCTGGAGAATGACCGTGCGCTCGCGCGCCAGTTCGTCGGGCGCCAGGACCGCGTTCTGCACGATGTCGGCGATGATGTCCATGCCCAGCGCCAGATCCTCCTTGAGAATCTTGGCGTAATAGGCGGTGTGTTCGCGCGCGGTATAGGCGTTGAGGTGGCCGCCGACGGCTTCGATTTCCTCGGCGATGGCGATGGCACTGCGCCGTTCCGTGCCCTTGAACACCATGTGCTCGAGAAGGTGGGAAACGCCGTTGATTTCGGGGCGCTCGTAGCGGGTTCCGACCCCGACCCAGACGCCCACGGACACCGTCTCCACCGTGTCCATGGGATCGCTGACCACGCGAAGCCGGCTGCCGAGGGTGGAAACGCGTGTGCTCATGCGGCCGCCCTTCCGGCCAGGCGCGCGCTCACGAAATCCTGCACTGTCTTGAGGTCGTTGGGCAGGGCCTCGCAGCGCTCCCGGCGCTCGAACAGGTCGGCCATCCGCGCCGGCAAGGCCGGGTGGACGCCGGTCGCCTCCTCCACCGCGGCCGGGAACTTGGCCGGGTGCGCCGTCGCCACCGAGACCAGGGCGGAATCGGACTCCCCGTGGCACGCCTCGCCGGCGACCACGCCGATGGCGCTGTGGGGGTCGAGCAGGTGGCCGGTCGCCTCGTACAGGCGCCGGATCGCCGCCTTGGTGGCCACGTCGTCCAGGCGGTAGCCGGCGAACAGCCGGCCCATGCGCCGCCAGCGGGCTGCCCCGAAGGTCACCCGGCCCTGGCGGCGGAAGCGGGCCATGACGCCGGCCAGGCGGGCGCCGTCGCGGCCGTAGTAATCGAACAGAAGGCGCTCGAAATTGCTCGAAACCTGGATGTCCATGCTGGGGCTCACGGTGGCGGTCACCGGTACCATTTCCATGGTCCCGATATCGAAGAAGCGGGTCAGGATGTCGTTGGTGTTGGACCCGACGACAAGCCTTTTCACCGGCAGACCCATCTTGCGGGCGGCATAGGCGGCATACACGTTGCCGAAGTTGCCCGTCGGCACGGCGAACGTGACGGCGCGCCGCGGCGCCCCCAGGGCCGCCGCGGCGGCGAAGTAATAGGCGATCTGGGCCATGATCCGGGCCCAGTTGATGGAATTAAAGGCGCCGAGACGGAAGCGCTCGCGGAAAGCCTGGTCGTTGAACATGGCCTTCACCAGGTCTTGGCAGTCATCGAACGTGCCCTCGATGGCCACGTTGTGCACATTGGGCGAGAGCACCGTGGTCATCTGCCGACGCTGTACCTCCGATACGCGCCCCTTGGGATGGAGGATGAATATCTCGATCGCCTCGCGGTCGCGACAGGCCTCGATGGCGGCCGGGCCCGTGTCGCCCGAGGTGGCGCCGACGATGGTCACCCCCTGGCCCCGTTGCTTGAGCACATGGTCGAACAGGCGGCCGACAAGCTGCAGGGCGTAGTCCTTGAATGACAGGGTGGGCCCATGGAACAACTCCAGAAGCCACGTGTTCGCCCCGAGCTGCGAAAGCGGTGCCACGGCCGCGTGGCCGAAGTCGGCGTAGGACTGCGCCACCAGGCGGGCGAAATCGGCCTCGGCGATGCGCCCGCCGATGAAGGGCTGCATCACCCGCGCCGCCAGTTCCCCATACGGCAGTCCGCGCAAGGCCTCGATTTCGGCCCGGGAGAACCGCGGCCAGGCTTCGGGCACGTAAAGCCCGCCGTCGCGGGCCAGGCCGGCCAGCAGCACGTCGTCGAACGGAAGCGCCGGGGCCGCTCCCCGGGTGCTGACGTATTTCACCGAATCCCCTTTCGATCCGGGAGTTCCGGAGCGGTCACCCTATACACGGGGCCACCCCCGCGCAAGCGAGCCAGGACCGCGCCGCGCGCGCTGGAATGAATCGATATTGGGTGCTACCGTCCCGCAATCAATGAAGTCCATCGCGGAATTGTCGGCCGAGGCGTTCCTGCGCCGGGTCGTGGCGGAGATCGAGGACGCGCGCGCCGCCGGGGCGCGTGATCCCGGGCGCATCGCCGAGTCCCTGAACGCCCGCGGCTTCACGACGCGGAAAGGCCGGGCATGGACGGCCGAGACCGTCGGCAAGTTCCTCAAAAGTCCGGGCGCCAAGCGGCGCGGGCTGGGCGGATAGGGTTCTAGGACAGGTAGCGGTCCCGCAGGTGGGCCTTGAACGCCCCGGCGTCCAGGGGCCGGCCCGTGGCCTGGGCAAGAAGGTCGCGGGTGGACAATAGCGAGCCCTTGGCATGCACGTTGTCCGTGAGCCATGCCAGCAGGGGCTTGAAATCCCCCCGTGCGATACCCGGTCCGATGGCGGAGTCGGCCTTCCAGGCGGCGTCGAACAGTTGCGCCGCGGCGATGGCGCCCAGGGTGTAGGTGGGGAAGTACCCCCACGCGCCGTCGTACCAGTGCTGGTCCTGCAGGCAGCCGTCCGCGTCGTTGTCCGGGGTCAGGCCCAACAGGTCCTTCATGGCGTCGTTCCACGCACCGGGCAGGTCGGCGGCGCGCAGGTCCCCGGCGATCATGGCCGTCTCCAGGCGGTAGCGCAGGATGACGTGGGCCGGATAGGTGACCTCGTCGGCGTTGACCCGGATCAGGCCGGGTGCGACCCGGGTGTACAGGCGGTACAGATTGTCCGTCTCCCAGGCCGGGCCGGCGGCGCCGAAGGCCTCGGCCATGAGCGGGGCGGCGAAGGTCAGGAACCCATGGGACCGGCAGACCTGCATCTCGATGAGCAGCGACTGGCTTTCGTGCAGGCTCATGCCCCGGGCCAGGCCCGCCGGCTGGCCGCGCCACGCCGCCGGCAGCCCCCGTTCGTAAAGGGCGTGGCCGGTTTCGTGCAGCACCCCCATGAGGCTTGAGGTGAAGTCGCTCTCGGCATAACGCGTCGTGATGCGCACGTCGTCCACCGTGCCGCCGCAAAACGGGTGCAGGCTGACGTCCAGGCGGCCGTGGTCGAAGTCGAACCCCAGCGCCTCCATCAGGCGCACGGCCAGGGCCCGTTGCCGATCCACCGGGAAGGGTCCTTCGGGCGCCGCCACCGCGGGGCCCCGTGCCTGGCGCTCCAGGACCTCGCCCAGGAACTGGGGCAGGAAGTCCTCCAGCTCGCGGAACACCGTGTCGATCTCGTCCGACCGGCCATCCGGTTCGTATTCGTCGAGCAGGGCGTCATAGGGGCTCACGTCCAGGGTCCCGGACTTGGCGGCGGCGACCTCGCGCACCAGGGCCAAAAGCGTCTCCAGGTGCCCGAGCACGGAGGCGAAGTCGGCGTCCGCCCGCGCCGCCCGCCACGCGGTTTCGCACGCCGACTGGGCCTTGGAGAGGGCGTGGACCAGATCCTCCGAAAGGGCCGTGGCGTGCGTCCACATGCGCCGCATTTCGCGCAGGTTCGCCGCCTGCCATGCATCCAGGCCCCCCTCGGCGCCCGCCGCCTGCAGAAGATCCCCCGTCTCCGGGTCGGTGAGGATGCCGTGCTGCACCGCCTTGAGGGCGGCAAGCTGGTCGCTTCGCGCCCCGGCGCCGCCACGGGGCATCATGGTCGCCCAATCCCAGTGCAGCACGGCCGCGGCGTCATGGAGGAGCAGCAGGCGATTGAAACGCGTCTCCAGTCGCCGGTACGGGGATTCGGACATCACGGAATCTCGGGCGGACGGGGCGCCGGGCGGCCCCGGAAGGCGGCTAAAACAGGGCGGAAACCGCCCGGTCAACCAGCAGGAAAACGAAGATCAGGAACAGGTACGTAATGGTGAAGAAGAACATGGGCCGCGCCGTGGCGTCGGTTTCGTCGCGCCATACGGCGACGGCGTGGCGCAGCAGAGCCGCGCCCAGCAGCACCGCCGCGACGCCGTAGACCGCCCCCGACAGGGCGAAGGCCACGGGCAGCAGCGACACGGGCACCAGAATCAGGCTGTAGATGAGAATCTGCTTCCTGGTTTCGCGCCCGCCCGCGACCACCGGCAACATGGGGACCCCGGCCTTGGCGTAATCGCCCTGGCGGAACAGGGCGAGCGCCCAAAAGTGCGGCGGCGTCCACAGGAAGATGATGGTGAACAGGATCAGCGATCCGACGCCGATGTCGCCGGTCACGGCGGCCCACCCGATCATCGGCGGCAATGCCCCGGAGGCGCCGCCGATGACGATGTTCTGCGGCGTGCGCCGCTTCAGCCAGACGGTGTAGA
>JBHHXI010000073.1:0-15509 GCA_046756945.1 Rhodospirillales bacterium | reverse complement strand
TGTGTTCGTTGTCTATCTCGTCTATGCCGATGCGGTAGGCCTCTTCCCAGAACGTCCGTACCATCGTCCACTCCCTGCATCGTTGCGCGACCGGGATTTTCCCTTTTTCTCCGGGTCCGAAGTCTGTTCAAACCGGACCGGAATTTCCCAAGCGTCGCAAGGGTACACCGGCCGCGGCACCCTCTTCTTGACATTGGTCAACCCGCCCGGCACCTCACCCAGGCGTTCCCGGCGGCCGCGGCTGCCGCGCGCGCTGCGCCGGCTGCGCGGACCGATCCACCGGGGCCGGGCGTCCAGCCCCGGGAAATCGCCGCCACGGCGCAACAACGGCGTTGCGCCGGGCGCGGCAGGTTCTATGGTACGCTGCCGTCATGGAAAGGATTGCCCGCGTGTCCCTTTACAAGCTTCCCCTCCGCCCCCTGGCCCTGGCCGCCGCCCTTGTCGTCGGGCTCGCAGCCGCCGCGCCGGCGGCCGCCGGTCTTGTGCCCCACCGCGCCATCTATTCCGTCAAGCTGGGATCGGTGCGGTCCAACGCCGGGTTCGTCGATGTCCGCGGCGCGGCCAAGGTGATGCTGGAGAAAACCTGCGACGGCTGGATCATGACCCAGGAAATGTCCATGGACATGGGCACCGCGGCGGGCGGGATGGTCAAGCAGGATAGCCGGGTCGCCGGCTGGGAATCCCTGGACGGAAAATCGTACCGCTTCGCCGTGCGCAACGTTACGGGCCGGCAGGTGGAGGGCTTCAAGGGCGAGGCCAAGTCGGGCGGTCCCGGCAACCCGGGCCGGGCCACGTTCAAGATGCCGCCCGGCAAGACCATGGCCCTTCCCGAGGGGACGCTGTTTCCCGCCGGTCACACGGCCTGGCTGATCGAGCGGGCGCTGGCCGGCGACCGCCAGGCGCCGCGCGTCGTGTTCGACGGCGCCGACGGACAGGGTCCGCGCAAGGTGATCGCCTTCATCGGACCGCCCGTGGAAACCGGCCGGGACGGGAAAAAGGGGCTCGGCGCGCTGGTTCAGCGCCCGGGCTGGAACATCCGCATGGCGTTTTATCCGCTGGACAGCCGGGCGGCGGCGCCGGAGTACGAGATCGAGATCCTGCAGCTGGACAACGGCGTGGTGCCGCGGCTGGTGCAGGACTACCCGCAGTTGACGGTGATCATGACCATGGAAAAGATCGAAACCATCCCGGCGCCGCGCTGCTGACACCGGTCCAACCGCGGGTGCGGTGTTACCCCCCGCGTGCCTTCGAAACCAGGGCCGTCAGCGTTTCCAGGTCGACGGCGCCGGGGACCACCGTCTCGCCGATGACAAAACCCGGTGTGCCGTTGATGTCCAGGGCCCTGGCCATCTCGGCGTTCCTTGCCAGGACCTTGTCGATCCCGGGATCGGCCATGGCGGCGCGCAGCCGCTTCACGTCGAGGCCGCTTTGTGCAGCGACCTCCATGATCTTTCGTTCGCTGAGGCGGCCCTTGGATCGCAAAAGGGCGGTATGGAAGGGCACGTACGTGTCCCTGTCCAGCTTCCAGGCGGCCAGGGCGGCGCGCGCCGCGACCACCGACTGCGGGCCGAGGATGGGGAATTCCTTGAACACGTACCGGATGTTGCCATCCGTTTTCAGAAGATTCTGCACCGAGGGGAAAACCCGCTTGCAGTAGGGGCACTGGTAATCGAAGAACTCGACGATGGTCACGTTGCCCCGGGGATTGCCGCCGACCGGCGAGGCCGGATCGTTTTCCAGCTCGCCGCGCAGCGAGACGAGGTTGTCGCGGACCTTTGCCTGCTGCTCGGCGTCGCGCTTCGCCCGTATCGCCCCGATGGCCTCGAGCAGGACCTCCGGGTTGCTGCGCAGGTATTCGCGCACCACGTCCTCGACGGCGCGTTTCTGTGCGGGGTTCAGGGCATCTTCGGCGGCGGCGGCCGGGGGCGCGCCAAGGACCAGGACGGCGAGAACGGCGCCCAGCATACGGGCAAGTCTCATGTGCAACCTTTCCTTTCGCGGAGCACGGGGTAGGGACATGATGCGCCGGACCACGGCCCCGGGGCAAGGGTCCGCCGCCGCCCGGGGGGCATCACGCAGAATGTATCGGCCGTCGGCCCGGCGGCCGGAACTCCCGCCCCGGCCGGTCATTCCGCGGGCGTCACTCGTTCTTTTTCTTCTTCGCCGCCTGCAGGATGTCCTGCGCCTGCAGCCAGCCGATCGAGCCGCGGGGCAACAGTTTCCCGGCCTTGCCGGCGTGATAGCGGGCCTGGCGCGAGTCGCCCTTGAGCAAGGCTTCCTCGGCCAGGGCCACGGCGCTCATGCCCATATCGCCGTGGCGTCCATAGGCGATGGCGAGCTGGCGCCAGGTGAACGGCGACTCGGCGTCGTGTTGCAGGGCGGCGCGCAGGTTGCGGATTGCCGGCTCGAGCAGGGCCGGGTCCCCGAGTTCCAACTGGACCTGAGCCAGTCCGCGGCGCAAAAGAGTCGAGCCGGGCAACAGCCGCACGGCCGTCTGGTAAGGCTTCAGGGCCTCGGCCGCCCGTGCGTTCTCGAACAGCATCTGCCCCTTCAACTCGCGGAAGTACGGGTCCTCGGGGCGCTCGGCGATGAGGCCGTCGACCAGGGGCAGGGCCTTCCCCAGGTCCGGTTTGCGGTAGTACGCGATGGCCCTGGCGTAGCGGGCGTCGAGACTGGTATCGGAGTCGGGGTAGCGGCGCAGGGTTCTCGGGAGGGGCTCCAGGAATGCGTAAAGCTTGGCCAGCATCCGGCGGTGCAATTCCCGGATCCGCGCGGGCTCCGGTATATCCCTGTAGGGCGATCGGGACAGATGGGCGCGCACGGCCTCGATCCGCTCCCGGGTCAGCGGGTGGGTGCGCAGGTAGGGGTCCTGGCGGTCGGCGCTCAACAGTTCCTGGCCGCCGAGTATTTCCATGAAATCCAGCAGCCCGCGCGCGGACTGGCCGGTGGCGTCGAGGAACCTGAGCGCCGCCTGGTCCGCCGCCGACTCCTGGGTGCGGCTGTAATGGAGCAACGAGCGAAGACCCATGCTTTGCCCGCCGGCGATGATGGCGCCGCCCACGTCGCCGCGGCCGGTGGTGATGGCGGCGGCGGCCCCAAGCACCAGGGCCAGGATGGACTGGGCGCTGCTTTTCGCCATGGCCGCGTGAACGCGCGACAGGTGGCCGCCGGCGATATGGCCCGTTTCATGGGCGATGACGCCGATCACCTCGCCGGCGTACTTGCTGCGCATGATCAGGCCGGTGTTGATGAACAACTTCTGCCCGCCCGCCACGAAGGCATTCAGGGACCGGTCGTTGACGAGATAGATGCGCACGTCGGATGGCTCCAGGCCGGCGGCCTGGAAAAGTGGCGCCGCGTACGTGCGGATGGTATTTTCGATTTCCGCGTCCCGAATAAACGACAGCTTTTGCGCGCCGGCCTCTGCCGGAGCCCACAGGCACGCGGCGGCAAACACCGAAACGGCGACCGGGAAAGCAATGCGTTTCAACAAGATTCTCAACCTTATTGGTACCGGTCAATCTAGTGAGGGCCGTGGACGGCGTCAAATTGCGGCGGTCCTCGGCGCACTGCTGCTTGGCGGCTGCGCCGCGGCGGGCAACGTCCTCGACGGGGCCCTTGGCCGCGGCGAGCCGGAGCCCACCGGCGTGGCGGGAACGTTCCTCGGCGGTGTGGCGGCGGATGAGCCGCGGGCCGCGTTGGTCGGACACGAAATTCTGCGCGCCGGCGGCAACGCGGCGGATGCGGCGACGGCCATCTATTTCGCCCTGGCGGTCACCAAGCCGTCCTCGGCCAGCCTTGGCGGCGGCGGCGTCTGCGTGGTCGAGGACATAGAGTCAGAAACCACCAAGGCCCTGCAATTCCTCGCCAGGGCTCCGGGAACGGTGCCGCCGACGGCGACCCGGCCCAGCGCCGTTCCCGGCAACGTGCGCGGATTTTCCGCCCTGCACTCCAAGTACGGGCGCCTGCGCTGGGCGCAGGTGGTGGCGCCGGCCGCGAACATGGCCCGTTTCGGCGTCCCGGTCTCCCGCGCCTTCGCCCGCGATCTGGCGAAGGTGGAAAAGGCCCTGCTCATGGAGCCCGAGACCCGGCGCGCATTCGGCCGCGCGGACGGCCGGGGGTTGGTCCGCGAAGGGGACACCTTGGTCCAGCCCGACCTCGCGGCGACGCTGTCGGTGTTGCGCAGCCAGGGCCCGGGCAGCTTCTACCACGGGCCGACGGCGCGCCGGCTGGTGGCGGCGGTGGAGCGGGCCGGCGGATCGCTCGGCGTGGAGGACCTGCGCGATTACGCGCCGGTGTGGCGTGATACGATCAAGGTCCCGTTCGGCGACGGGACCATGCACCTGGCGCCGCCGCCGGCGGCAGCGGGGGCGGTGGCGGCCGAGATGTGGGCCATGTTGGTCCACGACGACCGCTACGAGGACGTGGAGGACGGGGAACGGCCCCATCTGGTCGTCGAGACGGCGCTGCGCGCCTTCGCCGACCGCGCACGGTGGATGCGCGGCGACGGGACGAGCACCGTCGTGCCCGAACAGCTTGTTGCCGAGGCGCGCATCACGTCGCTGATGGCCAGTTACCGGCGCGACCGCCACGTGCCGGCGGCGGAACTGGACCCGGCGCCGGTTGCGCGCCCCGAGAACCCGGCCGCCACCAGCTTCGTGGTGGTGGACGGCGCCGGCTCGGCGGTGGCCTGCGCCCTGACCCTGAACAATCTGTTCGGCACCGGCCGGGTCGCCAAGGGCACGGGGATCGTCGTGGCGGCGCGGCCGGGGCGGGGCGGACGCGGTCCGGTATCCCTGGGTCCCATGGTCGTGATGAGCCATAAGGACAACCAGTTCTATGCCGCGGCGGCGGCGTCGGGCGGGGTGGCGGCCCCCACCGCCATGTTGAACGTGATCGCCCCGATCCTGTTCGGGGCCCGGTTGGACGACGCCATCGCCGCCAAGCGCCTGCATCACGGCGGCGTCCCCGATGTGACCTATTACGAGCAGGGGATCAGCGAAACCGTGCTCGAATCCCTGACCGAGCGCGGTCATCGCGTTGCCCCCACCATGGCCCTGGGGCTGGTCAACGTGGCATTTTGTTTGAATGGATTGCCGCAGAAGCCGCAAAGCTGCGCCGTGCGCGCCGATCCGCGCGGCTTCGGTTTGGCCAGGGCCGTCGAAAAGTAATACCAGCGTTCAATGATCCCGGTATAGGCTACACCCCTGATCATGGCTCTCAAGATCGCCCGGCGCGCGTCCATCCCGCCTTTCATCGCCATGGACATGTTGCGCGCCGCCAACGAGAGGGCGGCCGGGGGCGAAGATGTCTTGCACCTGGAAGTCGGCCAGCCGGGCACCGGCGCGCCCGGCCCCGTCCTCGACGCGGCCAAGGCGGCCCTGCGGACGGACACCCTGGGCTACACCGAGGCCCTGGGACTGCCGGCGCTCAGGCGGCGCCTTGCCGGGCACTACCGCGACTGTTACGGCGTCGACGTGGATGCCGCGCGGGTGGCGGTCACCACGGGCTCATCGGGCGCCTTCGTGGTGGCGTTCCTGTGCGCCTTCGAGGCCGGCGACCGGGTGGCCCTGGCCAGTCCCGGCTATCCCGCCTACCGCAACATCCTGAAGGCCCTGGACGTGGAGCCGGTCAACGTCGCCGTGGGGCCGGATACCAACTTCCAGCCGACACCCGAGGTGCTGGACCGGGTCGAGGGACGGCTTGACGGGCTGATCATCGCCAGCCCGTCCAACCCCACCGGGACCATGGTCCACCGCGATCGGCTCGAGGCCCTCGTCCAGTACTGCGCCGCCGGCGGCATCCGCCTGATTTCCGACGAGATCTACCACGGGATCACCTATGGGGCGCGTGCCGAGACGGCCCTCGCCTTCACCGACGACGCCATCGTGGTCAACAGCTTTTCCAAGTACTATTCGATGACCGGCTGGCGGCTCGGCTGGTGCGTCGTTCCGGAAAACCTGTTTCGCCCGGTGGAGTGCCTGGCCCAGAACCTGTACATTTCGCCGCCCGCCCTGTCCCAGCACGCGGCCATCACCGTATTCGACTGCCTGGCCGAGCTCGACGCCAACGTCGCACGGTACGCGCGCAACCGGGCGCTGTTGCTGGAGGAACTGCCGAAGGGCGGATTCGACAAGCTGGCCTCCGCCGAAGGCGCCTTTTACCTCTATGCCGACGTTGCCCACATGACCAACGACAGCCAGGACTTCTGTCAGCGCATGCTCGCCGAGACCGGGGTGGCGACGACGCCGGGAACCGACTTCGATCCCGGGCGCGGCAATCACTTCGTCCGCTTTTCGTTTTCCGGCGCCACCGAGGACATGGCCCGGGCCGCCCGCCGTCTCAAGCAATGGCGGCGCTGACCCGCGACCTGCCTGGTATTACTTCGCCGGACGCTGCCACCAGCCGCTGCGCGGGCGACGGGCCGCTTCCAACCCCTCGTCGGAGTCGATATTGATCGCCGTGGTCTTGCGGGTGGGCTCGGACGCGGCTTCTCCGGCGATCACTGCCGCCATCGCCGGCGCTTCCGTGGCGGCGCTTTCCGCGGCCTTGGGGGTGCGCCGGCGTCTGGACACAGGCTTATCCCCCGCGGTGTCGTCGGACGGTGGCCCGGCGGCGGTGTCCGCGGGTTCGGCCTTGCCCTTGCCGGCGGCGGACGTCTTCGTGCGGGCGCGCCCGCGGGTACCCTTGGCGCCGCGCCGCCCTGCCGTGGTTCCCTTGTCGGCGCGTTGCCGCCCGGGGGTCTTCCTGGCCGGCGGCTTCTCTTTGCCGTCGCCGGACGCGGCGTCCTCGCCGTCCACCGGCGTCGCCGCGGACCCGGCCGGGGCGGGCGGCGTTTCCGGGATGACGTTTTTGCCGGGAACGGCCGCATCGGCGTCCGCGGCCCGCTCTTCGGCCGCCACCGGCTGGGCGGCGGCGGCGCGCGACCGCCGCCGGCCGCCACGCCGGCCCCGGCGGCGCCGTTTCTCCGGTGGCGCCTCGGCGTGCCCCTCGTCCGGTGGGCCGCCGGCCTCTTGCGCCTCGGCGGAGGGCTCGGCCGGCTCGTCGGACGCCACGGCCTCGGCCGCCACGGCCTCGGGCGCCAATTCCCGCTCCTCCTCGCCCCGCTTGCGCCGGCGCGGCCGGCGGCGGCGGCGGCGTTTGCCCTCTCCTTCCTCGCCCGCGGCCTGCGGTTCGGCCGCGGCGCGGGCCGCCGTGGGCGCCGCCTTTCCGGCGTCCGCCCGGCCCCGCCGCGCCGTCATCTGTTCGATCCGGTAATCCGGCGGCACCAGGGAATCGTCGGCGGAGACGAGGATGGAGAAATTGCCGCGCCGTTCGATGTCGGCCACGGCCACGCGCTTTTGATTGAGGACATAAATGGCGACCGACGTCGGCACATGGAGGGTGATCTGGCCGGAGCGGCCGCGGTTTGCTTCCTCCTCGAGGGCGCGCAGGACATACAGCGCCGTTGATTCCGTGGAGCGCTGGACCCCGGTGCCGGCGCAGTAGGGGCAGGGCTGGGAGCTGGTTTCCAGGAGACTGGGGCGCAGCCGCTGGCGCGACAGCTCGAGCAGCCCGAAGGGGCTGATCCGCCCCAACTGGATACGGGCGCGGTCGTTGCGCATGCTTTCCTTGAGCCGCCGTTCGACCTGGGCGTTGTTGCGCGCCACCTCCATGTCGATGAAATCGATGACGATCAGCCCGGAAAGGTCGCGCAGGCGCACCTGGCGGGGAATCTCCGCGGCCGCCTCCAGGTTGGTTTTCAACGCCGTCTCCTCGATGTTGCGCGCGCGGGTGGCACGCCCGGAGTTGACGTCGATGGCGACCAGGGCCTCGGTCGGGTCGATGACGATGTAGCCGCCGGAGGCCAGGTGCACCTGGGGATTGTGCATGGCGTCCAACTGGCTCTCCACCTGGAAGTGCTGAATGAGCGACACCCCATCGTTTTGGTAATGTTTCACCCGCTTGGCATGGCTTGGGATGAGGAGCTTTATGAAGTCCTTGGCGGTACGGTACCCCTCCCCGCCTTCGACGATGATCTCCTCGATGTCGCTGCTGTACAGGTCGCGGATGGACCGTTTGATCAGGTTGGCTTCTTCGTGCACCAGGGTCGGCGCCGTCGACTTCAGGGTCATCTCACGCACGCTGTCCCAGAGCCGCATCAGGTATTCGTAATCGCGCTTGATCTCGGCCTTGGTTCGCTTGGCGCCGGCGGTGCGCACGATGACCGCCATCCCCCTGGGGATGCCCAGGTCGCCGAGGAGGGTTCTCAGACGCTTGCGGTCGGCGCCGGTGGGGATCTTGCGCGAGATGCCCCCGCCGCGCGCCGTGTTGGGCATCAACACGCAATAGCGCCCGGCCAGGGAAACATAGGTGGTGAGCGCCGCGCCCTTGTTCCCCCGTTCCTCCTTGACGACCTGTACAAGAAGGATCTGGCGGCGTTTGATGACCTCCTGGATTTTGTAGTCCCGGTGCGAGAGCACCGGCCTGCGGACCTCCACCTCCTCGCTGTCGTCACCGCCCACGGTTTCCACGCCGGGGGGCGCTTCGTCGTTCTCGTCGGCCGATTTCGCGGCCTCGTCGGCCTTCTCCGCCGCTTCCTGTTCGGCCAGCAGTGCTTCGCGGTCGGTGACCGGGATGCGGTAGTAATCGGGATGGATTTCGTTGAAGGAAAGGAAACCGTGGCGATTGCCGCCGAAGTCCACGAACGCCGCCTGCAGGGACGGTTCGACCCTGATGACCTTGGCCAGGTATATGTTGCCTTTGAGTTGCCTTCGGGATTCGACCTCGACGTCAAAATCTTCCAATTGGTTTCCGTCTAGGACCACGACCCGGGTCTCCTCCGGGTGCGCGGCGTCGATGAGCATTCTTTTGGTAGCCATTAACTTCGTCACTCCAGTATCCCGCCGCCGCCCTCGCCACCTGGCGTCGGGTGCAGCGGATACGTATGCTTGAAACGCCGGCGGCGCCTGCGATGAACCCTCCGTTCGCACGAATCGGCGGGGTCACGTCGGGATTCGGTCGCGCTGCCCTGTCCGGCATGGGAAATCCTCGGATATCTCGGGGCGGCCGGGCCATGACTGGCCGGTTTAAGTGCCGCTAACCGTTAACATAACGGTAGGAATTTGGTTCGACAATAGCTCATCTCCCCTCGGCCGCGGCGCACAGACCGTTGCCGGCTGCGCGCGGAAGGCGGGTTGACGTTGAAGTACGCCCGGGAATACGGATATATCGCGAAGTCCTACGGCGGGAAAACGCTCCATGTGGCGTAATGGTCCAGTCTTGCGTTTGGCCTTCCTGGCCCTGGCGGCGGTGCTCTCAATCGGGGCGGGCCCGCGGCCCGCGGCGGCGGGGCAAACCGTCGTCACCGACCTTCGCGTCGGCGAAAATGCGAAGACCACCCGCGTCGTCCTTGAACTGAGCAATAGCGTCGAATTTCGCGTATTCACGCTGGCCGACCCCTACCGGGTGGTTATCGACCTGCCGGCGGTGGGATGGCGCCTGCCGGTGCGGCCCCTGCCCAAGGGGAAGGGACTGTTGGCGAAACTCCGCTACGGCCTGTTCAAGCCGGGCGTCTCGCGCGTGGTGCTGGATATCAACGGACCCGCGGCCGTGGACAAGGCGTTCATGCTGGTGCCCCTGGGCGCCCACCCCTACCGCCTGGTCCTGGACCTGGTGCCGACGAGCCGCGCGGCGTTTCTCAAGCGCGCCGGGCTGCCGGACGCCCGGGCCGCGTCCGGAAAACCCGTGCCCGGCCGCCCGCGTCCCGGTTTGGGCACGTCGAAGACGGCGGTGTCGTCGCTGCCCCTGCGCAAGCCCCGGCGCGGCGCATCGAAGCCGGTCATCGTCATCGACCCGGGCCACGGCGGCGTCGATCCGGGCACCACCAGCGTCGGCGGCATCTACGAGAAGCACGTGACCCTCTCCGTGGCCCGCGAAATGAAGGCCCAGTTGGAACGCACCGGGCGGTTCCGCGTCGTGCTGACCCGCGAGCGCGATATCTTCCTGCGTCTGCGCGACCGTGTCGCCAAGGGCCGCGACGCCGGCGCCCGGCTGTTCATATCCATACACGCGGACGCCATCAAGAACCGCAGGGTGCGCGGTCTTTCGGTCTATACCCTTTCGGAGCGGGCCTCCGACAAGGAGGCGGCCGCCCTGGCGGAGAAAGAGAACAAGGCCGATCTCATCGCCGGCATCGACCTCACCGGCGAGACGCCGGAGGTGACCAACATCCTTATCGACCTGGCGCAGCGCGAATCGATGAACGAATCGGTCCGCTTCGCCTCCCTGTTGATCAAGGAACTGAGGCGCAAGAAAGCGAGTGTTCTGCGCCGTTCCCACCGGTTTGCCGGCTTTGCCGTGCTCAAGGCGCCCGATGTTCCATCGGTCCTTCTGGAGGTCGGATTCCTGTCCAACCGCGAGGAAGAAAAGGCCCTCAGGAGCAGGAAATACCGTGCCAAGCTGGCCGCCGCCGTGGTCCGCGCGGTGGACGGATATTTTGCCCGCGTGGAGGAGGCGACGCGAAAATAGGGCACCGCCTTAAAATGGCGGAAAACGGCCTGTCCGGGCCCGTGAAACTTTGACCGACACGGCCATAACTCGGCCACATTTCGAGGGTATCCCGATCCGATATCTTAATAGTCCGCTTAGGTTATGATTCGCACGGACCAGGCGTTCCGCCGTGGTGCGCATACGCACCGCCGGGGCCGCGGCCGCCACACCGGCTTTCCCGGACCCGGCGCCAGGAAGAAGGCCCCTTGGCGACGGCCCGATGACCCCACGTTGAGTGTCGCATGGTAAGAATTGCCGCCACCGTTCTTGGCATTTTGGTGATTGTCGCCTTCCTCGGCGCGGGCGGGGCGCTTTTCGTGTTCCAGCACTTCGGACGCGACCTCCCGGATTACAGTCAGCTTGCCGATTACCAGCCACCGGTGATGACCCGTGTGCACGCCGGCGACGGGCAGCTGCTGGCCGAGTACGCCATCGAAAAGCGTGTCTTCGTGCCGGTCAAGGCCATGCCGCGGCGGGTGGTGCAGGCGTTCCTCGCCGCCGAGGACAAGAATTTCTATTACCACCCCGGCATCGACGTCATCGGCGTCTTGCGGGCGGTGCTGACCAACGTCAAGAACATCGGCCACCAGCGCCGCCCCGTCGGCGCCTCCACCATCACCCAACAGGTGGCCAAGAATTTCCTGTTGAGCAACGAGGTGTCCTGGGATCGCAAGATCAAGGAGGCGATCCTGGCGTTCCGCATCGAACGCGCCATTTCCAAGGACCGGATCCTGGAACTCTACCTCAACCAGATCTACCTGGGCTTCGGCTCCTACGGCGTGGCGGCGGCGGCGCTGAACTATTTCAACAAGTCCCTGGATGAATTGTCCGTCGCCGAGGCCGCCTTCCTCGCCGCCCTGCCCAAGGCGCCTAACAATTACAATCCGCTTCTCTACCCCGAAGCGGCCAAGGCGCGCCGGGACTGGGTCATCGGGCGCATGTTGGCGGACCTGTCCATCACCGTCGACGAGGCGACTCGGGCCAAGGCCGAGCCGATGGTCGTGCGCCGGCGCTCCGAGATCAAATTCGTCGACGCCGAGTATTTCGCCGAGGAGGTGCGCCGGGAACTCCTCGGCCGCTATGGCGAGACCCAACTGTACAAGGGCGGACTGTCGGTGCGCACGACCCTGGATCCCGGGCTTCAGGCCATCGCCGCCCGGGTGCTGCGCCAGGGGCTTGAGGCCTACGACCGGCGTCACGGCTGGCGCGGGCCGATCACCCGGTTCGAAGACAGCGCCGAGGAGGACGTTGCGTGGGCGGAAAAGCTGGCCCGGTTGCAGGCGCCGCCGGGGATCGGCGAATGGCGGATGGCGGTGGTGCTGGGCCTCGACAAGGCCGGGGCCGACATCGGCTTCGCCGATGAAACCCGCGGCCGCATCCCGTTGGCGGAACTGACGTGGGCGCGGCCTTGGAAAAAGGAGCAACGGCTGGGGCCGAAGGTGCGCCGCCCGGCGGACGTGCTGGCGCCCGGCGACGTGGTTGCGGTGGCGCCGCTGGAGCCGAAAGCCGCCGCCGCCGACGCCGGCGATGCCGGCGATGCCGGGAGCGGCGCCCCGACCCGCCCGTCCTTCAGCCTGCGCCAGATCCCGGAGATCAACGGCGCGCTGGTGGCGCTGGACCCCCACACGGGACGGGTGCTGGCCATGGTCGGCGGGTACTCTTTCGCGGCGAGCGAATTCAACCGGGTCACCCAGGCCATGCGCCAACCGGGCTCGGCCTTCAAGCCCATCGTCTATCTGGCGGCGCTGGACTACGGGTTCACGCCATCCACCCTGATCCTGGACGCGCCCTTCGTCATCGACCAGGGACCGGGGCTGCCCAAATGGCGCCCCGCCAACTACACCAAGAGGTTCTACGGACCCAGCACCATGCGCCTGGGGATAGAGAAGTCCCGTAACCTGATGACCGTGCGCCTGGCCCAGACCATCGGCATCGACATGGTCGCCGAATACGCCGAACGGCTGGGCGTCGTCGACCTGATGCCGAGGCGGCTGGCCATGGCGCTCGGCGCCCAGGAGACGACGTTGCTCAGGCTGACCACCGCTTACGCCATGCTGGTCAACGGCGGCAAGCGGATCACGCCGAGCGTGATCGACCGCATCCAGGATCGCCATGGGCGCACCGTATTCCGCCACGACACGCGCGCCTGCGCCGAATGCCGCGCCGATGCCTGGACCCGCCAGCCGGTGCCGGTCGTGCCCGACACCCGCGAGCCCGTAACCGATCCCGCCAGCGCCTATCAGGTGGTGTCCATGCTTCGCGGCGTCGTCGTGCGCGGCACCGGCAGGCGCGTCAACGCGGTCGGCAAGCCGCTGGCGGGCAAGACCGGGACCACGAACGACAGCGTCGACACCTGGTTCATCGGCTTCTCGCCCGATCTGGCGGTGGGCGTGTTCGCCGGCTTCGACCGGCCCCGCACCCTGGGCCGCCGCGAGCAGGGCGCATCCGTCGCCGGCCCCATCTTCCGCGATTTCATGGCCGCGGCGCTCGCGGGGAAGCCGGCCATTCCCTTCCGCATCCCGCCGGGCATACGCCTGGTGCGGGTCAACGGGCTCACCGGGCGCCTGGCCCGGTCCGGGGATCGCGGCGTCATCCTCGAAGCCTTCAAGCCGGGCACGGTGCCCACGGGAACGCCCGAGATCCTGGAAGGCGTCAGCGTCGGTCCGCGGACCACCGGCACCGGCGGGCTGTACTGACCACCGTCTTGTGCCGGCGCGGCCATTCCGGGTAAAACCCGGAGACCCTCGTCCCCGGCCCGGCCTTACCCACGGAGACCGCACCCATGCGCGCGGAAATCGAAACCATCGCCGAAGAGATCAAGCAGATCCTGGAGCTGCTGAGGAGGCACCTTTGACTACGACGCCACCGCCCGCCGCCTCCAGGAGCTGAACGCCAGGGCCGAGGACCCGAAGCTGTGGGACGATTCCACCCGGGCGCAGGCCCTGATGCGCGAACGCACGCGCCTGGAAAACAGCCTCGGCGCCATCGACACCCTGGCGCGCGAACTGGCCGACAACATGGAGCTCGTGGAACTGGGCGAGGCGGAGGGCGACACCGACGTGGTCGGCGAGGCCGAGGCGGCGTTGGCCGCGTTGCGCAGGAAAGCCGCCCAGGCGGAGGTGCAGACCCTGCTATCGGGCGAGGCCGACGCCAACGACTGTTTTCTCGAGATCCACGCCGGGGCCGGCGGCACCGAGGCCCAGGATTGGGCCGAGATGCTGGTCCGCATGTACACCCGCTGGGCCGAGCGGCGCGGCTACGAGGTGGCGTGGCTGGAGGAGAGCCCCGGCGAGGAGGCGGGCGTCAAGTCGACCACCCTCAAGGTGACGGGGCATAACGCGTACGGCTGGCTGAAGACGGAAAGCGGCGTGCACCGGCTGGTCCGCATCTCGCCCTTCGATTCCAGCGCCCGGCGCCACACCAGCTTCGCGTCGCTGTGGGCCTATCCCGTGGTCGACGAGACCATCGAGATCGAGATCCTGGACAAGGACCTGCGCGTCGACACCTACCGCGCCTCGGGCGCCGGCGGCCAGCACATCAACAAGACCGACAGCGCCGTGCGCATGACCCATCTTCCCACCGGCATCGTGGTGCAGTGCCAGAACGACCGCTCCCAGCACAAGAACCGGGCCGCCGCCATGGCCATGCTGAAGGCGCGGCTGTATGAGGTTGAGCTGCAGAAGCGCGAGGCCGAGCTCCGCGCCGGCCACCAGGCGAGGACCGACATCGGCTGGGGCCACCAGATCCGTTCCTACGTCCTGCAGCCCTATCAGATGGTCAAGGACCTGCGCACCGGCGTCGAGACCAGCAACACCCAGGCCGTCCTCGACGGCGACCTGGACGACTTCATGGCCGCCGCCCTGGCGGCCCGCGTCACCGGCGGCACGGCGGCGTCCGGGGGTTCCGGCTGAGCCGATGCCGGTTCCCCGATATGCGGCGGCTAAGCCTCCAGAACGCGCGCATCTACTGCAGCAGGATCTCCCGGAACAGCACGTTCTGCGCCTGGGCGGGCGCCAGGGCGGTGTTGAGAATACTCAGGAAGCCCTGGCGCAGCTTGTCGGTCCCCGCCTTGCCGACCAGGTCCTGGCGTTCGTGATCGCGCAGGAAGCCCTGGAAGGCGTCCAGGACCTGCGCCTCCACTTCGGTCAGGCGGTCCATGTCCGGCTCGGACACCAGCGCCACGGCGCGCAGTTTTATGAACGGCGAACGGCAGCGTCCGGTTTTCAAATCGACCAGAAGCGCGGGGAACTCGTAAAGGACCGGCGGGCCGGGCAAATCCATGCTTGCCCTCTTCTGTCCGCCGCCGATCAGGGAATCCAGGGCGCCGGTGAAGACCAGCGCCACCCCGCCGCCGACCAGGAACAGGGCCGCGGCGACGATGATGATCAGCTTTTTGTTGATGGTCAGCATCGCGCGAATGCCCGTGGCCGGTTCGGATTCCTCGTCACCGGCGTCCCCGGGGGGTTCGTCTTCGGCCCCCTCGGCCCCTTCGGCCTCCGTGCCGTCGGTGCCTTCGGCCCGTGGGGCGGTTTCGCCGCTTGCCGGGCCGCCCGTGTCACCCTCGGCCGGCTCAGGCGGTTTGCCTTCGCTTTCCTCGGGGGTGTCGTCCTTGGTGTCGTCGTCGGCCATTGTGTTCTCCTGCGTCTCTATTCTTCCGGCATTCTTCCGGCGCCGGCCTTCACGCCCGGGGGCCGCGGGGGCGTCCCCCGCCTACCGTGGCCGGGGGGACACCCCCCTAGTCCCCGCGGGGGCCGCGGGGGCGTCCCCCGCCCATCGTTGCCGGGGGGACACCCCCCTAGTCCCTGCGGGGGCCGCGGGGGCGTCCCCCGCCTACCGTGGCCGGGGGGACACCCCCCTAGTCCCCGCGGGGGCCGCGGGGGCGTCCCCCGCCTACCGTGGCCGGGGGGACACCCCCCTAGTCCCCGCGGGGGCCGCGGGGGCGTCCCCCGCCTACCGTGGCCGGGGGGACACCCCCCTAG
>JBHHXI010000072.1:0-15633 GCA_046756945.1 Rhodospirillales bacterium | reverse complement strand
TTACCGACACCGCGCCCATCGCCGGCGGACCGGGGAGCGCCCAGTGGTTCGACAAGGTGCCGTCCAAGTTCGACGGCTGGGACACGGCCCGGTTCCAGGCCGCCGGGTTCCGCGCCGTGCCCACCTGCGTGGTGCGGCGTTCCGCCTACATCGCGCCCGGCGTCGTGCTGATGCCGTGCTTCGTCAACCTGGGCGCCCACGTCGGCGGCGGCACCATGGTCGACACCTGGGCCACCGTCGGCTCGTGCGCGCAGATCGGCCGGGACTGCCACATTTCCGGCGGCGCCGGCATCGGCGGCGTGCTCGAGCCCCTGCAGGCGGGCCCGGTGATCATCGAGGACAACTGCTTCATCGGCGCCCGCGCCGAGGTCGCGGAAGGGGTGATCGTCGAAGAGGGCTCGGTGCTGTCCATGGGCGTTTACATCGGCGCCTCGACCAAGATCGTGGACCGGGCCACCGGCGAGGTTCACTATGGCCGCGTCCCGGCGTACTCGGTCGTGGTCTCGGGGACCCTGCCGGGCCGGCCGCTGCCCGACGGCAGCCCCGGGCCGGGGCTCTATTGCGCCGTCATCGTCAAAAGAGTCGACGAGAAAACCCGTTCCAAGACCTCGATCAACGACCTGCTCAGAGATTGACCGACAACATCGACCCTCTTGACCTGAGCCGCGCGCTCATCCGCTGTCCCAGCGTCACGCCCGAGGACGCCGGGGCGCTCGACGTGCTGGAGGAGGCGCTCGGCCGTCTCGGGTTCGCCTGCCACCGGCTGACCTTTTCCGAGGCGGGGACGGCGGACGTGGACAACCTCTATGCCCGCATCGGCGATGGTGCCCCCAATTTCTGCTTCGCCGGGCATACGGACGTGGTGCCGGCCGGCGACAGGGCGGCGTGGACCCACGATCCCTTCGCCGCCGATGTGACCGATGGCCGGCTTTACGGGCGCGGCGCGGCGGACATGAAAAGCGCCGTCGCCTGCTTCGTCGCCGCGGCGTCGCGGTTCCTCGCCCGGCGCGGCCCCGCCTTCGGCGCCTCCATCAGCCTGATGATCACCGGCGACGAGGAGGGCCCGTCGGTCAACGGCACCGCCAAGGTCCTGGAGTGGCTCAAGGGACGGGGCGAAGCAATCGACGCCTGCCTGGTCGGCGAGCCGACCAATCCGGCGGCGCTGGGCGAGATGATCAAGATCGGACGGCGCGGCAGCCTCAACGGCCGCCTGGCCGTGCACGGCACCCAGGGCCACGCCGCCTATCCGCACCTGGCCGACAACCCGATTCCGCGCCTGATCCGGATGCTGGCCGCCATCGACGGCACGCCGCTCGACGACGGCACGGAGCATTTCCAGCCGTCGACGGTGACCATCACGTCGGTCGACGTGGGCAACCCCACGTCGAACGTGATCCCGGCCCGGGCCGAGGCCCGTTTCAACGTCCGCTTCAACGACCGGCACACCGCCGGTGACGTCGAAACATGGCTGACCGGGCGCTGCGCCGGCGTCGGCGGGCGCTTCGATCTGCAGGTGAAGGTCTCGGGCGAGGCCTTCCTCACCCCGCCCGGGCCGTTGAGCGACCTGGTTGCGTCCGCGGTCAGGCAGGTGACCGGACGGACGCCGGAGCTGACCACCGCCGGCGGCACCTCGGACGCCCGCTTCATCAAGGACCACTGCCCGGTGGTGGAGTTCGGGATCACCGGCGAGACCGCCCACAAGGTGGACGAAAACGTGGCCGTTGCCGAGGTTCGCGCGCTCGCCGACATCTACCAGGCGGTGCTCGACGGCTTCTTCGCCGAAGCGGAATAATGCTGAGCGCCCGGGAAGCGGCCACCTCGCTGTACGGCGCCTACCGGCTGGCCCGTTTCGACGCCCGCGGCATGACCTGTTTCGAGACCTCCCTGGCCGGTTTCTGGCGGTCCTTTTTCGCCGCGGTCATCGTGGCGCCGGTGTTCGCCGTCCTGCTGGCCATGCGCTACGCGGCGGGCGGGGTGGCCGTCGACGGAGTCCGCTTCGCCGCCGTCCAGTCCATCGCCTACGTCATCGCCTGGGTCGCCTTTCCCCTGGTCATGGTGACGGTGGCGCGCCTGCTGAAACGCGAGGAGCGCTACCTGGGCTACATCGTCGCCTACAACTGGGCCTCGGTGCTGCAGAACGGGCTGTACCTGCCGCTCGTCATGGCCGGGGTGGCGGGTGTCATACCGGCGGAGGCGGCGGGGCCGGTGAGCCTGATCGCCCTCTCGCTCATCCTTGTCTACGGGTGGTTCATCGCCAAGGTCGCATTGGACGTGGGCGCCGTGACCGCCGTCGGGCTGGTGGCGCTCGACCTGGTGCTCAGCGTGTGCATCGACATCGTGGCCTCGTCGATGCTGTAGGGCATCCCAGGGGCCGCGGGTTCCCGCGCGCCGGCACGGGAGTGTCCTCCGGCCTCCGCCTAATACACCACCTCCACCAGATAGAGGCCGTCGGGCGGCGCCGTCGGGCCGCCCCGCGCCCGGTCGCGGGCCTCGAGGGCGGCCCGCACGTCGTCGGCGCTCCACTTGCCCTCGCCGACGAGGCGGAGCGTGCCCACCAGGTTGCGGATCTGGTGGTGCAGGAAGGAGCGCGCCCGTGCCGCGAAATGGATCTCTTCGCCGGCGCGCCGCACGTCCAGCACGTCCAGGGTCTTGACCGGCGATTTGGCCTGGCAGCGGATGGCGCGGAAGGTGGTGAAGTCGTGCTCGCCGACCAGCACGCGCGCCGCCTCCGCCATCGCCTCGACATCCAGCGGCACGGCCACCCACCAGGTGCGGCCGCGCTCCAGGGTCGGCGGCGGCCGGCGGTTGGTGATGCGGTACAGATAGGCCCGGGCGCGCGCCGAAAAGCGGGCGTTGAAGTCCGCGCCCGCGATCTCCGCCCCGAGCACCGCCACCGGCGCCGGCTTGAGGTGGAAGTTGAGCGCGTCGCGCACGGTGCCGGGCTCCCACTGGCGGGCCAGGTCGAAGTGGATCACCTGGCCAAGGGCGTGGACGCCGGAGTCCGTCCGCCCGGCGGCGATGGTGGTCGCGCTCTCGCCCGAGAACCGCGCGATGGCGTCTTCCACCAGCTCCTGGATGGCGGTGCCGTTGTCCTGGCGCTGCCAGCCGACGAAGTCCCGGCCGTCGTACTCCATGGTCAGCTTGTAGCGGGGCATGACGCCTTTTTAGCCGGGATTCCGCCCCATATACCAATGGTCAATACTATTGGCGTTAATCGACCGCTCTTAAGGGGGGCGCGGACGGCGCCGGTGTCGCGCCGCCGCCGGGGGCGACGTTTTCTCGGCAGCCGGTCTCCGCAAGACCCATATTTTCGTTAAGGCGGCAATGGTTGGAAGGATCGGCGGACTCCGTCCCGCCGGATTGGACGCGAGCGGTGCCATGACCGAGCAGGCGGCCGACGACATCTCCGACATCGACAGGGATTCCCTTCACATCCTGCCGCTGTCCATCGTTCCCATAGAGACGCCGCCCCTGAAAAAGGCGCGGCTGATCAGGAACGTCCGCCTGCGAAGCATCATCGAGTTTTTCGGTGACGAGGATACGGGCAGCGGGCAGGTGGAAATCGAGGACCTGGGCGGGGAGTTCGGCTGGCCCGAGATCCCGCCCCACCCCGACCTGGTCCTCCTGCGCAAGCTGGGAGACATCCCCAGTTACGACGTCTTCAGCCTGAGGATCCTGCTGCGCGACCACGGCATCGCGGTCAACAACGTGGAAGCGCTCAAGCTGTCCCCGGCCAAGCAGTCGGAGCTCACCGAATACATGACGTCCTTCACCCGGCCGCTGATCATGCAGATTTTCGGCGGCGAGGACGTTTCCATCCAGAGCTTCGAGGACGTGATCCGCCTGTTCCGCGACCCGGACCTGAAGAAGGCCCGCGAAAAGCTGAAAATCATGGCGGAAAAGCTGGAAATCGGGATCGAGGACGTGCCCAGGTTCCTCGAGGACTACGGCGACATCTTCCTTTCGCTCTCCTATTACCGGCAATGCCTGGACCAGATCGAACCGACCATCGGTATGTTCCTCGACGCCCTGGACGAGATCCGCGGCAACTGGCAGCTCAAGAACGACCAGAACCTGATGAAGACCTGCGCCATGATGCAGTACACCATCAACGGGCTCATGGCCGCCATCACCGGGCGCTTCGAGAACTTCGACCGCAGCACCAACGACATGTGGAACAACGTCTCCGCCGAGCGCTTCCGCAAGGTCGAAGAGCTGATCGGCGGCTATCACACCACCATCGGCGGCGTGCTGTGCGCCCTCAGCGTCAAGATGGACGCCTGGGCGCGGCTGTTCCCCAGAACGGACGCGGGCGGCCCGGTCAAGCGCTCGGAATTCATCATGTCCGAGATGAAACAGGGGATCGACAGGATCCAGAAGATCGAGGATTCGGCCCCCATGCTGGCCGAGCTCGAAAGCGCGCCGCAGTCAGCTTAGCCGGGTTCCCGCGGCCACCGGATAGCCTCGGAGGAACGCCTCGGCCCCGGCCGGCGCCCTGCCCCCCCGTTGCACGCGCAGCAGACGCAGCGCGCCGGAACCGCAGGTCACCGTGAGGCGGCCGTCCACCACGCTGCCCGGCGCCGCCGCCGGGGCGTCGACAAGCTCCGCCGCCAGCACCTTGATGCGCTCGCCGTCGTGCACGAACCACGTTCCGGGCCAGGGATTGAGCGCCCGCACGGCGCGCTCCAGATCGGTCGCCGGCCGGCGCCAGTCGAGGCGGCCCTCGTCCCGGTCCAGCTTGGGCGCATAGGTGACGCCCCGGGCGGGCTGGGGCGCCGGCCGGAGCCCGCCCCCGGACAGGCCGTCCAGGGCGGCGACGATCAGGCGCCCGCCCATCCGCGAAAGGGTATCGCCGAGGCCGGCGGCCGTGGCCCGGGCCGTGATGGGGACACTCTCGGCGATCAGGATGGGGCCCGTATCCACGCCCTCGTCCATCCGCATGATGGTGACCCCGGTTTCGCCGTCGCCGGCCAGGATCGCCCGCTGGATGGGCGCCGCCCCGCGCCAGCGCGGCAGCAGCGAGGCGTGGACGTTGAGGCAGCCGAGCCGGGGCGCCGCCAGGATCGGTGCGGGCAGGATCAGACCGTAGGCGGCGACGACGGCGGCGTCGGCGCGCAGCCCGGCGAAGGCCTGGTGTTCGCCGTCGTCCTTCAGGCTGGCCGGCGTGCGCACGGGCAGACCCCTGGCCGCGGCGAAGGCGTGGACGGGGACGGGCCTTTCGGTGTGTCCGCGCCCGGCCGGCCTGGGCGGCTGCGCGTAGACGCAGGCCACGTCGTGGCCGGCCTCCACCAGGGCGCCCAGGATGGGCACCGCGAAATCGGCGCTTCCCATGAACACCAGGCGCAGGCGCGGCATCGGATTTCCAGACCATCTGAGCGGGACCGGGCGAACGGCCCCGGCGGTTCCTCGATGTGCAGGCCGGCCACACTGCCGGGGCCGTTTGCCGCCGTCAAGGGCGGGTACTACACCGCCTCCGCTTCCTTCAGCTTCTTGGTCTTGGTCAGCTTGCGCAGGATGATGTTGCGCTTGAGCGCCGACAGGTGGTCGACGAAAAGCACGCCGTTCAGGTGGTCCATCTCGTGCTGGGTGCAGGTGGCGAGCAGGCCCTCCATCTCCGTTTCCCGGACCTCGTTGGCGTGGTCGATATAGCGCACGCGCACCTTGCCCGGCCGCTTGACCTCGGCGTAGTGGTCGGGAAGGGACAGGCAGCCTTCCTCGTTGGCGATGGTTTCGTGCGAGGCCCAGAGGACCTCCGGATTGGCCATGCGCAGCGGCGCCGGCTCCTCGTCCTTGCCGGCGATGTCGACGACGATGACCCGCTTCGGCACGCCCACCTGCGGCGCCGCCAGGCCGATGCCGCGCGCCGCGTGCATGCTTTCGAGCATGTCGTCCATGAGCGCGCGGATTTCGGCGTCGACGCGCCCGACCGGCGCGCATTTCACCTTAAGGCGCGCATCGGGCGCGATGATGATGGGAAGAACGGCCATGGGTCTGCGTTTGCGTCCAGTAATTTGCGTCCGGTGCACATATGGCCTCGGCCGGCCCCCGTCAAGGACGGAGACGGGGTAGTATAGCCGCCGGCCGGGGGAACAGGGGAACGAAGCCATGGTCTGGCAGGGCCTGCTTGGCGTCTTCATGCTCACCGCGCTGGCCTGGGGGTTGAGCGAGGACCGGCGCGGCGCGCCGTGGAAGACCGTGGCCGCGGGGCTGGGGCTGCAGTTCGCGCTGGCCCTGCTGTTGCTCAAGGTGCCGTTCTCCAAACAGGTGTTCGTCTGGCTGAACCAGGCGGTGCTCGCCCTGCAGGACGCGATGCAGGCGGGAACGTCGGTCGTCTTCGGGTATCTGGCCGGCGGCCAGGCGCCGTTCGCCGAGACCTTTCCCGGCGCCAGCTTCATCCTCGCCTTCCAGGCCCTGCCCCTGATCCTGGTCGTCAGCGCCCTGTCGGCGCTGCTCTTCTATTGGAAGGTGCTGCCCCTGGTCGTGCGCGGCGCCGCCTGGGTGCTGGGGCGGGCGTTCGGCATCGGCGGCGCGGTCGGGGTCAGCGCCGCCGCCAACGTCTTCGTCGGCATGGTCGAGGCGCCCCTGCTCGTGCGCCCATATTTGGTGCGGCTGAACCGGGGCGAGCTGTTCATGGTCATGACCTGCGGCATGGCCACCGTGGCCGGCACGGTGATGGTCCTCTACGCGGCCATCCTGGCGCCGGTCATGCCCGACGCCATGGGGCACGTGCTCACCGCCTCGCTGATCAGCGCCCCGGCCGCGATCATGGTCGCCCGGCTGATGGTGCCCGGAGACGCGCCGTCCGCCGGCGGCGCCCGGATCACCCTTCCCACTCCGCCGGGAAGCGCCATGGACGCCATCACCAGGGGCACCATGGACGGGGTCACCCTGCTGATCAACGTCAGCGCCATGCTGATCGTGCTGGTCGCCCTGGTCAGCCTGCTCAACATGGTTCTCGGGCTGCTGCCCGAGCTCGGCGGCGCGCCGGTGACCCTGCAGCGCGTGCTCGGCTACGTGATGGCGCCGGTGGTGTGGGTGATGGGCGTGCCCTGGGCCGAGGCGCCGACGGCCGGCGCCCTGATGGGCACCAAGACCGTCCTCAACGAGCTGCTCGCCTATCTGGAAATGGCGAAGCTGCCCGCCGACGCCCTGTCTCCGCACTCGCGCCTGATCATGATCTACGCGCTCTGCGGGTTCGCCAATTTCGGCAGCCTGGGGATCATGATCGGGGGCCTCGGCACCATGGTGCCCGAACGCCGCGGCGACATCGTCGGGATGGGCATGAAATCCATCGTCTCGGGGACCATCGCCACGTGTCTCACCGGCGCCGTCGCCGGGATCGTCGCCTGAGCGGAACCGCCGGCGCCGGCGTTTGCGTTTCGCCGGGCCCTCGTGCAAGGTGTCGCGGGGGAAGGAAACCGGCACCATGGACGCGAATTTCATCCTCATCGCCGCCGCCGTGCTGCTCGCCGCGTTGCTTCTGGTCGTCGTCGTCGTGCTGGCGCGGCTGGGCGGCCGGCTGGCCCAGTTGAGCACGGGCCAGACGGCGGCCCAGGCCCAGCTGACGAGGACGCTCGAGGAACGCCTGGACGCGGTCACCAAGCGTCTCGGCGACAGCCTCAGCGAGCAGACGGAGAAAACGGGCAAAAACCTGACCGACCTGCAAAAACGCCTGGCCGTCATCGACAGCGCCCAGAAGAACATCACCGACCTGTCGAGCCAGGTCGTCGGGCTGCAGGATATTCTGTCCAACAAGCAGGCCCGCGGCGCCTTCGGCGAGATCCAGCTTCGCGACCTGGTCGCCGATGCCCTGCCGCCCAAGGCCTACGAATGGCAGGCCACGCTGGGCAACCGAAAGCGCGTCGACTGCCTGGTCAAGCTGCCCACCCCGCCGGGGCCCATCGCCATCGATTCCAAGTTTCCCCTGGAGGCCTACCGCGCCCTGCGCGAAGCCCCGGACGAGGCCGCCGCCCTCCAGGCCGGCAGGACTTTCAGCGACGACGTGCGCAAGCACGTGAGGGATATCCAGGAGCGCTACATCATCCCCGGCGAGACCGCCGACTGGGCGATCCTGTTCCTGCCCTCGGAGGCCGTCTACGCCGAGGTCCACGCCAACTTTCCCAACGTTGTCGCCGAGGCGCACCGCCGGCACGTCGCCATCGTCTCGCCGACCACCCTGATGGCGACCCTGAACACGGTGCGCGCCATCCTCAAGGACACCCAGATGCGCGAGCAGGCCGGCTTCATCCAGACCGAGGTGGAGAAGATGCTGAACGACCTGGGGCGCCTGGACAAGCGCGTGGGAGAGCTCCAGCAACGCTTCCACAAGGCCGAGGAATCGATCAGGGAAATCCGTATCTCGACGGACAAGATCACCGGCCGGGGCAACAAGATCGTCGACGCGGAACTCGGCGATGAAACCCCGGCGGCAGACCTGGCCGCGCCGCGGGAGAGGATCGAACGGTCGGGCTAGGTCATGGATTCATTAAACTGGTATTGCCGGTGGCGATGTCCGCTCACGGGTCCACGCCGTTCATGCGTAACGAACCCGGCCTTGGTTTGAATGTGGGAGTCGAAACGCGCGGGCGTGCGGGAAGGAAAGATTAACCTGCCCCGGTCCCGAAGCGCCGTTCGTCACCGCACTTGGCGTCCGGAATAAAGGCGCGGCGGCGACAACGATCTACATCTGCCGAGGGCGATAGGGCGGTCCGGGTCCGGATTTGCGACGGCCTCCTCGATAAATTTCCGGCAAGCCGTGAAGCCATCCAGCTTTGTTGTGGTCCTGTGGCTACAGGTCAGTGGGAATTTCCCGGGAGCGCAGTCGATCACGATCGCATAGACGCCTGCCTCCTCCGCGGCCTGCGCGCCGTCGCCGGCCGGGGCAATGAAAAGCCCGCTCAGGACCGCCGCCGCTATGAACACTTTCAGCTTCCCCGCCATCGTTTATGTCCGATGTCCCCGGAGGCGCTATTGCTCCGGGTACAGCAAACGCCCGGCATTCAAAGGTTTTCCGGGCCGGTTAACGAATTCCATGGCAAGCATTATCGACCGGGGCCGAGCGGCGCCGCATCCCCCGATTGGGGTATAGGGGCACATTTTTTTGAATTTTCCCGTGGTGTCGCCCGGGCGGCGCAGAGAGGCCGTTTACCGGGGGGTTGCGCGGCCCGGCCGCGGCGAAATCCCCGGATTTCCGGGTCCTTCCCGGACGCCGAAAAACCGCCGACGGCACCGGGTGCAAAGAGATGCAAGGAGGCGGCGACCCGCCGCTGAACGGGCGCGGCGGTGCTACACCGGCCGCCGCGCCTTCAGCGCCGCGCCCAGGGTTCCCTCGTCCAGGTAGTCCAGCTCGCCGCCCATGGGCACGCCGTGGGCGAGGCCCGACACCCGGACGCCGCAATCGGCCAGGCGGTCGGCGATGTAATGGGCCGTGGTCTGGCCGTCGACGGTGGCGTTGGTGGCGAGGATCACCTCCTTCACCGGGCCGCCCTGGACGCGGGCGATGAGGCCCGGGATGTCGAGGTCCTCGGGTCCGACACCGTCAAGGGCCGAAAGCGTCCCGCCCAGCACGTGATAGCGGCCCCGGAACGCGGCCGTGCGCTCCAGCGCCCACATGTCCGCCACCTCCTCGACGACGCAGATCACGGAATCGTCCCGCTTGGGGTCGGTGCAGACGGCGCAGGGGTCCCGGGTGTCCAGGTTTCCGCACACCGAGCAGGGGCGGATGCTGTCGGCGGCGTCGGTCAGGACCTTGGCCAGCGGCGCCAGCAGGGAATCGCGGCGCTTGACCAGATGCAGCGCCGCCCGCCGCGCCGAGCGGGGCCCCAGCCCCGGCAGCTTGGCGAGAAGCTGGATCAGCCGTTCCAGGTCGGACATGTCAGATACCGGCTGTCGGAACGGAAAACACCGCAACCCGGCGCGGCCCAATCCTCGACATCCGCCTTTTGTCTAAAACGGCAGCTTCAGCCCCGGCGGCAGGGCCATGCCGCCGGTCAGTTCGGACATCTTTTCCGCCACCTGGGCGTCGACCTTGGCCTTGGCGTCGTTGAAGGCGGCGACGATCAAGTCCTCCAGCACCTCCACCTCCCCGGGCGCCGCCAGGGAGGGATCGATCTTCACCCTGCGCGCCTCAACCTTGCCCGAAAGGGTCACCTGCACCATGCCGCCGCCGGCGGCGCCGGTGACCTCCACATCGGCCAGGCGCTCCTGCATCTCGCTCATCCTGGACTGGAGCTTTTGCGCCTGCTTCATCATGTCTGCGAGGTTTGTCATCGCGGGTTGGACTCCGGCCATGGGTGTGGGAGGTTTCCGCCGGCCAGTGTATAACAGGGCCGGGTGGGAGTCATGCAGCACCGGACCCTTTTCGTCTTCGACATCGAGACCGTGCCCGACACCGACGTCGTGCCCACATTGACCGGGTTCGAGGGCGCCGACGTGGCCGAACGCCGCCGGGAGCTCGAACGCTATCACCTGGACATCACCGATGGGCGCAACCCGTTCGCGCGCCAGCCCTTCCACAAGGTGGTGGCGATCAGCTTCCTGGAGGCGGAGATCGAGCGCGAAGGCGCGAACGAGACCTATCTGCTGCGCGACCTGCGCTCCGGCGGCCAGGCGGACTTCGACGAGAAGCAGCTCCTGCAGGGCTTTTTCACCTACTTCGAAAAGCTGAAGCCGCGTCTGGTCAGCTTCAACGGACGCACCTTCGACCTGCCGGTGCTCAAGTACCGGGCCATGGCGCACGGCGTCGCGGCGGCCTACCTGCACACGGCGGGCGACAAGTGGAACAGCTACACCAGCCGCTACAGCGCCGACTGGCACTGCGACCTGCTGGAGGTCCTGTCCGATTACGGGGCCTCGGCCAGAGTCCGGCTGAACGAGGTGTGCGCGGTGCTGGGCTTTCCCGGCAAGTTCGGCGTCGACGGATCGGAGGTGGCGGGCCTGTACGACGAGGGCCGCATCGCCGACATCCGCAACTACTGCGAAACCGACGTGCTGAACACCTACCTGGTGTACCTCCGCTACCGGGTGCACACCGGCGGCCTGACCATCGAGGCGTACAACCGCGCCGTCGCCGACGTCGTCGCCTTCATCGAATCCAACCGCGGCGAACGTCCCCACCTGGGCGAATTCCTCGCCGCCTGGGGCGAGGCGTCGGGCAACCAGTTCACCCTGTAGGACGCTGCCTGAACAAGCCGGAGCGTGTGCTCGTCAAGGGGCGCCCTGGTTGCGCTTTGAGCCGCGCCGCCGGTGTCCCGCGGCAGGGGCGCTATTTGCGTTCAATCGTGACACCCACACAGGAAAAACCCGCATCCTCGGGGAATTTCGTGGCCCAGTCGCAATTGGCCCGTTCCAGGGATGCGCCGGTCAGAACGACGCCCGTGAAGTCGACCTGGTCAAGGTCCGCACCGGTAAATTTCGTGCCGGTGAGGACGGCGCGGGTGAGGATGGCGCCCGTGAGGTCGGCGCCCGTCAGGTCGACGTTCGTCAGGTCAACGCCCGTGAGGTTGGCGCCCGTGAGGTCGGCACCCGTGAGGTCGCCGCCCGCGAAGTTTAATCCGGTGAGGTTTGCGCCGCTGAGGTCGCACCACAGGCAGCCCTTCTGGCCGCTTTTGACGGCCTGATACTGCGCTTCCTCAAAGGCCGGCGCCTCGGTCACGCCGGCGGCAATGACGAGACTCGTCGCGATGAGCAATGTCCAGGGTTTCATGGGGAACTCCATTCACTGGTTCAATGAGCCTGAATCCTAGCCGTCTCGCGTTCGGCGGCTGTCTGGCACCCCGTTAACAGGACGGCTGGACCGTTGCGGTTGCCGTTAATTAGGCGTTAAATGTGCTGGATTTCCGGCACCGGCGCGGAGTACTCGCTGACGAGGGGACCGTCTCGATGACGTGTCTGCGCCTAACGCTGCTTGGCGGCTTCCATGTCCGCGACGGTGCGGACCGGAAGATCGCCATCGATGGCACCAAGGCGGCGTTGCTGCTGGCGTACCTCGGCCTGAAGCCGGGCATGGCGCATTCGCGCGAAAAGCTGATGGGACTGCTGTGGAGCGAACGCGGCGAAAGCCAGGCCCGTGGCAGCCTGCGTCAGGCCTTGTGGGCGCTTCGCCAGGCGCTCGACGGTATCGAACCATGCCCGCTGATTATCGAAGGCGACACGATCTCCCTCGATCCAACTGCCGTCGAGACCGATATCGTTATCTTTGAGAAGCTGGTGGCCGATGGTTCGCCGGACGCCCTGCAGGCCGCCGTGGCGCTTTATCAAGATGAGCTTCTTGCCGGGATCCGTGTACGCGATCCGGCATTCGATGATTTTCTGTGTGGTGAACGGGACCGTTTGCACGACCTGATGGTCGATGCCTGCACCGGGCTCATGGATCATCAGTTGCGGGCTGGAACGCACGGCTCGGCTGCGCATACGGCGCGACGACTGCTGACGATTGATCCGTTGCAGGAGGTCGCACATCGGACTCTCATGGAACGGTACGCGAGCAAGGGTCAGACGAGCCTCGCCATCAAGCAGTACCAGGCCTGCCGCGGGGTTTTACAGCGCGAGCTTGGTGTCGACCCGGACGCGGACACGGAGCGTCTGTATGACCGGATCCGTCTCACCCGTCAAAGCGTGGCAGGCCGGATTGCCGACGGCGATGGAGCGGTCGGAGACCGTCGCGGAGGCAAGGATGCGCCGCCGTCAGGCGAGCAAAAGCCTTCGATTGCCGTGCTTCCGTTCCTCAACCTGAGTGGCGATCCCGAGCAGGAGTATTTCAGCGATGGCATCACCGAAGACATCATCACGGCACTGTCCAGACTGCGGTGGTTCCTCGTCATCGCGCGCAATTCGACATTCGTCTACAAGGGAAAAGCCGTCGACATCAAGCAGATAGTACGGGAACTCGGCGTCCGTTATATCCTCGAGGGCAGCGTCCGGAAGGTTGGAAATCGCGTACGAATCACGGCGCAGCTGGTCGACGCGATTAGCGGATCCCACCTCTGGGCCCAACACTATGACCGCGACCTCACCGACATATTCGAACTGCAGGACGACATAACCCAGAGCGTGACGGCGGCGATCGAGCCCAAGCTCGTAGCGGCCGAGGGCATACGCTCCCAAAGCCGGTCCCCCGAGGATCTGGGCGCGTGGCACCTTGTCATGCGTGCCATGGCCCACTATGGGCGGATGACGACGAAGGAAAGCGAAATTGCCATAGAAATCCTTCGCCAGGCCGTTCAGCTATACCCGGAGTACGGACCGGCGCACAGCCTGCTGGCGTTCGCCCTGCTGGTTTCAGGGCATGTCGGCTGGATACCGGAAAGCGACGACTACCACTACGCCGCCGAACTGGCCCACCAGGCGGCCGAACTGGACTACGAAGATCCGTGGGCCCATCTTGCGTTGGGCTATCTGGCGTTTACGGAGCGCCAGACCGAAGAGACCGTGCGTGAATACATGCGCGCCATAGAGCTAAATCCCAACTTTGCGACGGCTTATGGGTATCTCGGTTGGGCGCTCGTGTTCGACGGGCAATCCGAAGAGGCTATCCGCTACTTCCAGCAGGCGCATCGTATGAGCCCGCATGATCCGCTCACCGCTTTCTATTACTCCGGCACGGGCGTTGCCCATTACTTTGCCCGTCGATACGACAAGGCCATCGAATGGGCCCGGGAAGCGATACGGGAACGTCCCGGTTTCACGGCGGCCCATCGCATCCTCTGTGCAAGCCTGGCGCAGGCAGGCAGGACGGAAGAAACACGCGCCGCGATGGCAAGGCTCCTGGACATACAGCCCAACATCTCCATCGAGTGGGTCAAGCAGCACGTTCCCTACACCACGCGCGCGATGCCGCATTTCCTCGACGGCATGCGCAAGGCCGGGCTCGAATGAGGCGCCCGTATCCGATCGAACCGGTCAAGAACAACCGGTTGGACGTCGAATGACGATGTTCACGATGGCCGCTCCGGCCCGACGGGGCCTTCGCGAGGGACGAAAAACCACGGAAGGTTCTTATTTTTCCGGCGTGGAACGTCCCGCTTTGCGGCTTACTCGTCGCTGCCGCCGGCGACCGTCAGGTCGATGGCCAGTTCGGCGTACTGGCGCTCGATCTTGGATACGGCGAAGCGGAAGCGGGACATCTCCCATCCCTTGAGGCGGGGCCCCGCCGGCATCTTGACGGTCAGGGGATTGACCTGGCGCCCGCCGCGCAGGATCTCGTAATGCAGGTGGGGCCCGGTGGTGCGGCCGCTGGTGCCGACGTAGCCGATGATCTGCCCCTGTTCCACCCGTTTGCCCTTGCGCAGGCCCTTGGCGAACCGGCGCATGTGGGCATAGGCCGTGGAGTACGTGGAGTTGTGCCGGATGCGGACGTACCTGCCGTAGGCGCCGTTGCGTCCCACGTACTCCACGGTCCCCTTTCCGGCGGCGTATATGGGCGTCCCCGGAGGGGCCCTGAAATCGAGGCCGCGGTGCATCCGCGTGTAGCCGAGAATGGGGTGCTTGCGCCGGCCGAAGGACGACGACAGCCGGGCACCGTCGACGGGCGTGCGCAACAGGGCCTTGCGCGCGCTTTGACCGGTTTCGTCGAAGTAATCGGTCCGCCCGTCGCCGGTGGTGTGTCGATAGAGGGCGTGGCGGGTGCCGCGCAGGGTAAGCGCGATGAAGACGATGCGGCCGCTATGGACGACCGTTCCCCGTTCGTCGTGGAAGCGTTCGAACATGATCTCGAAACTGTCGCCGGGGTAGATGTCGCGCTGGAAGTCGACGTCCCAGGAATAGGCCCGGATCATCTCGATCAGCACCGAAATGGGCAGGCCGGCCCGGGTGCCGGCGTCGAACAGGCTTTGCTTGATCGTCCCCGAGGCCCGCGCCAGCCTGCGGGTCAGGGACTTCTTCACGGTCGAGGCCCGGAACCGGCCGTCTCTGGTCCGCGTCACCGTGATCAGGCGTTTGAAATCGGGGGTCAGGGTAAACCCCAGGAACCGGCCCGGCGCCACCCCGTCGGGCCCGGGCTGGAAGGTCACGGTGAATTCCTGGCCGGGCATGATGCGGTGCGGATCGTAATGCTTGCCCAGCGCGGCGATGGCGCCTAGGGCCTCGGTGCGCGGAATCCCGGCGCCGGTCAGCATGCCCGACAGGGTGTCGCCCGGCCCGGCCCGCAAGGTCTGCGTGAAAGGGGTCTTGTTGACCGGCGTATCCTGGGGCGCGCGCGGACTCTGGGTCTCCAGCGGGGCGGCCGCCGCCGGGCCGCCAAGGGAAAAGGACCACGGGATAAGCGTCGAAGCAGGGGGCGCGGCCGCGCCGCCGGCCGGACCGTCCGCGGCAAACCGCGTGAACAGGAACGCGGCGGACAGGACCGCGACGGCCAGTATTCTGGTCACCCCCATCAGACGCACTCTCCCTGACCGCCCGGCGTTTCGCCGCGCCGCGCTTCGATCGCCGGTCCCTACGGACGGTGAAGCCCGGCCCGCAGAATGTCGGCGCCGATGCACCGTGTCAAGGGATTCCCGGCAATTTCTCCATAGAAATCAACAATGTCCGACAAATTGTCACGATCGGTTCGTGCCCCGGCGGGGGGCGCCGCAAGGGGGTGCGGCAGGGACCGCCGCCCCTTGCCGCACGGAGGCCGAGGCGATAGGTTGCCACGTC